>JABJGS010000056.1 GCA_018703155.1 Francisellaceae bacterium
CGTACAGCAACTGCAGCAGATTTGGTGACAATTTTAGCTCATGCAAATCATGATGCAGCGGTAGATACAGCAGTTATTGCTAATGCATTAACTGATGGCGCAACCCTTGCATTAATTGCAGCACGTACAGCAACTGCAGCAGATTTGGTGACAATTTTAGCTCATGCAAATCATGATGCAGCGGTAGATACAGCAGTTATTGCTAATGCATTAACTGATGCCGCAACTCTTGCATTAATTGCAGCACGTACAGGATTAGTTGCTGATTTAGATGCAATTGCTGGTCATCCTAATGCAGCTGGTATAGTTGGTGGCGAGATAGATCAGGCTAGAATTAGGATTGCATCATCTCGTGTGATGAGTGGAAGAAGTGAAGCGGAAAGAGCGCTATCACAAAGAGACTCAGTACTTATGTTGCCGGTTGCAGATATGCGAATATTACAAGCTACTGCTTCCATAATGAGTACAGCACAGCCTATATCTGCAGATGCGCGTAGAGTAATTGACACTCTCGAGCCGGATGCAGTTAGTGATCTTAGGGGTCTGAGAAGTAATCCATATTAATATAATAAATTATATTATATAAAAGTGGTTATTGTTAATACTAGATAATTATATATAGTCAGTATGATATTCCATCATGCTGACTATATCAGTATATTTTTTGCTGTATGTTATCGTATGAAGTTTTCTTTGATTTTACTATCTTGTTGGTTAATGGAAGCTGATATTTTATAAAATCTATAACTAACTAATCTAACTTACAGTTAAAAGAGCAGCAATTAACAAAATAAATATATTTTGTTATCCACATCTTTAGATTATAGTTTGATATCATAACGGATGATAAATATTTTGTTTTTTTAAAGTAGACTAGTGATGCTTTTTAGTTAGAAAATGTTTTTTATATACTCAATTAGCCCTAAAACTAACTGTCTAACTAATTGGGCTTTATCATCCTATAGATAAATAGAATATCATTAATTGGTTATTTTAATTACTTGATGTTTGTCAGTGCTTAACTAAAAAGCTATTATAGTCTCATTCTAAGTAACGAGATTCTAATATGATATTATTTGACCTTAATTTCACTCTTGCTAATTCAAACTATTTACAGTGCGACTGCTATATCGATGACCTATCTACATGTGGCAATGGCATTACTTTTAGGTTTCCAACCTGGGTACCAGGAAGCTATCTGATCCGTGATTTTTCAAGGTTTATTTCTGGAATAAGCGTTGAGTCAAATGGTCAACCCCTTAATTTTTCTCAAGAAGATAAGACTACATGGTCTATTGAGCCTTGTAATAACCCTGTGAAAATATCCTATAAAATTTATCTATTTGATACCTCACCTAGAAGTGGTTACTTGGATGAAGCAAGATTGTTTTTTGATGGATGTAGAGTTTTCATTCAAGTAGATAATATGCTAGAAGCAGAGCATCAATTAAGTATCTGTGCTTGGAAAGAGGACGATAAAGTCTATACAACCATGCTACAAAAGACAGTTGATAATAGTGGTTTTGGTTTATATACAGCAAAAAATTATTGGGATTTAATTGAGCATCCATTTGCAGTGGGTGATTTCCAATGTATTGAGTTTAAAGTAAATAAGGTGCCACATAGCTGTGTAATTATGGATGCTGATATTGCCTTTGATCAAGATAGATTACGAAATGATGTAGTTAAAGCTTGTGAGGGTCAAGTAAAGTTTTGGAAAAGTATGCCAATAGATCGATATATATTCTTTCTAGGGGTTGAACCACAAGGGTATGGGGGGATAGAGCATACCTATAGTTCCTCTCTTCTATGCAGTTATAATCAATTACCATATCGAACAACCAAAAAGGAAAACAAAGAATATATATCATTGCTAGGACTGTTTTCTCATGAATATTTACATGTTTGGAATGTGAAAAGGTTGCGACCAGAGGTTTTTGTGAAACCAGACCTATCAGGGCCAGTATATACAGAGCAGTTGTGGATATTTGAAGGCATTACATCATATTACGATGATCTTAACCTAATGCGTGCAGGAATTATTGAGAAGAAAAAGTACCTGGAACTATTAGAAAATAATTTTAATAGATTACTAATAAATTATGGCAGATGTGAGCAGTCTTTAGCTGAGTCTAGTTTTGATGCTTGGACTAAGTTTTATCAGCCAGGTGAAAATAGTGTAAATGCGATTACTAGTTATTATCTAAAAGGATCTATTGTTGCATTAATGCTTGATTTGAAGATAATCAGTGAAACACAAGGAAAATATAGTTTACAAGATGTAATGTTATCCGCATGGCAGAAATACTACGTTGAAAGAGATGGTTTACCTGAGGCTGCTTTTGAAGAATTAGCAGATCAAGTTACAGGTCTTGATTTGAAAAATTTCTTTAATACAATGATACGTAGTACGCAAGATTTAGATTATAAATATGAATTAGAAAAATTTGGGATAGAGTTTAATATCGCTAAAGATAACAAAAAAGCTGCAGAATATTTAGGTGTTGTTTTAAAACCAGGCCCTGAGGTAATAATTAAAAATATAATTAATTCTAGCCCAGCAAGGGATTCTGGATTATGTCCAAATGATGAAATCATTTCAGTTAATGGATATAGGGCCAAGAATAAAACAATTAACACCATGCTAGCTAATATTGCCGATGATAGTAATGCAGAACTTTTGATTGCAAGACAGGGTAAAGTAATTAAAAAGGATTTATCTGTAATGCCATCCTCAGGTTTGAAGAGGTGTAAACTTAAAAATATAGAAGAAAATAAATTGCAAAATACTTGGCTAAAGGTCTATGGATGAGTCTGAAAAGTCAAATACAAGAATGTTTATTAAAAGATAGATATAGATTTCAGCGACGACTACAGCGGAATCTAAAGGTAGATGAACTTGAAAAATTAAAGCAAGAAATTGCAAAATCACATGCTCTTGTTTGTGCCAGGAAAGATAAGTTACCAAAGATAAATTACAATACGATATTACCTGTTGCTCAAAATGTTGAGAAAATTAAATCAGCTATTATGAATAATCAGGTAGTTATAATTGCAGGGGACACAGGCTCTGGCAAGACATCACAAATACCAATGATCTGTTTAGAAGCTGGCAGAGGTATATTTGGTCAAATTGCACATACTCAACCTAGAAGAATAGCTGCCAGAAGTGTTGCAGCTAGAATAGCTGATGAACTTAAAACTCCTCTCGGAGTCGCTGTTGGATATAAAATAAGGTTTAAAGATAATAGCTCCCCTAATTCATATGTCAAAGTAATGACTGATGGTATCTTGTTGAGTGAGTTATCTGCAGATCCTTGGCTAAATAATTACGATACAATAATTATTGATGAAGCACATGAGCGTAGTCTGAATATAGATTTTCTTTTAGGTATAATAAAGGGTAAATTGCTACGGCGAAGTGATTTGAAAGTTATTATAACTTCTGCGACTATCGATCCTGTAAGTTTTTCTAACTACTTTAATGATGCTCCAATAATTGAAGTTGCCGGTAGAACCTATCCTGTTGATATAAAGTATCAATACCAAGAAGAGCTGGATTTTGATGATAGGATTGTTAATGCTATTAAAACACTTCCAGATAGAGGTGATGTATTAGTATTTTTAAGTGGTGAGGGTGAGATTAATCAAGTAAAAAATATTTTACACAAACAAAACTTAGGTAATACTGATGTTTTACCATTATATTCAAGATTAAGTTGGCAGCAACAGCAACTTATCTTTAAACGATCTAGCAAAAGAAAAATAATATTATCAACAAATATTGCTGAGACTTCAATAACTGTGCCAGGAATAAAATATGTTATAGATTGTGGTCAAGCTAGAATAAGTAGATATAGTTATAAAAGTAGAATTCAACGATTACCAATTGAAAGAATTTCAAAATCTAGTGCCAAGCAGCGTGCCGGACGTTGTGGTAGAACTGAGCCTGGAGTTTGCATTCGTCTATATACTGAAGAAGATTATGATTTAAGAGATGAGTTTAGTGAGCCAGAGATTACCAGGACAAATTTGGCCACAATTATTTTGACAATGCTGGGGTTGCACCTTGGTGAAATAGAAGACTTTCCTTTTATTAAAAGCCCACAAATAAAAGTTATAAAAGATGGTGTTAGATTATTACAGCAAATTCAAGCTATAGATGATAAAAAGAAAATAACTAAGATTGGCAAAACAATATTAAATTTCCCACTGGACCCACAGCTAGGTGTAATGTTATATAGTGCCAATTCATTAAATATTTTACATAGCGTTATTATTGTAGTGGCAAACTTATCTATAGCTGATGTTCGTGATCGGCCAAATGAACATAGAGATTTAGCTGATGTTGCGCATAAACAGTTTGCAACGCAAACATCTGATTTTTCTAGTATATTATTAATATGGAAATTTTTAATTGAAAATAAAAGTCAATTGTCAGTTAATAAGTTTAAAAAACTATGTCATGAAAATTTTATATCTTATCAACGCTCTATAGAATGGCTTGATGTATATAATCAATTAATTGATGCCTGCAAGTCGTGCAACTGGAAGATGGACTCTGAGAATGAAAATGATGAGTTAATGCATATATCTATTCTCACCGGCCTTTGTACTAATATAGGCAATTTGAGCCCGGATAGAGATTATATTGGTGCTAATGGTAAGAGGTTTCACATATTTCCAGGATCAAACTTAAAGAAAAAGCAGCCAAAATGGATAATAGCTAATGAAATTATAGAGACATCTAATACATATGCTAGAACTGTAGCCAAAATAGAGCCTGAGTGGATTATTAGAGTTGCTGAGCATTTATTGAAATATAGTTATAGTTACCCTATATGGGAAGAAACTTCATGTAGAGTTATAGCAAAAGAGCAAGCAAGTATTTTTGGATTAATTTTATATAAAGATAAGAAAGTGAATTATGAGAGTATAGAGCCAAGCGTATGTAAAAAAATTATGATACTACATATGATAATTAGAGATGAAGGTGCTGATTCATGGAGATTTCTTATCCATAATAGAAAGTTAATACAAGAGATTAAAGATCTTGAAAATCGGCAACGATGTACAGATCTGTTGGTGGATGAGGAGCAGTTGGTTGAACTGTACTCTGAGCATATACCAGAAAATGTTACAAATAAAAAATCTTTTTCTAAATGGTTAGACTTTGCAGAGGAAAATACTTTACTATTCATAATAAATAATTTTTATAAGTACCCACCAGAAAGAGAAAAAATAAAAGTTGAATATCCCGACCATATAAATGTGTCAGGTAAGGAATATTCACTTGAATATACCTTTGCCCCTAATGGAGCTCAAGATGGAGTTTTAGTTAAAATTCCTGCTAATGATTTACTTGATTTTAATAAAGATGCCTTTGATTGGCTGGTCCCAGGATTTTTACAGGAAAAAATATTACAATTACTCAAATCTCTGCCTAAACAATATCGTTTACAAGTAAGCCCAATACCAACACTTGCCAATAGCTTATATCAAAGATGTTCCAGTGAAAAAATAAAACATAAAAATTTATTAATATATTTAGGGCAACAAATTAATCAAATAATGGGAGTTAATATACCGTTATCATCATGGAGCCTTGAACATATACCTGCATATTTAAAAATGCATATAGCGGTTATTGATGATTATGGTGAAATCATTAAAATTGAGACAGATTTTAATAAGCTTTGTACAAAGTTAAAGCAGGATTTAGAAAGCATACCACCATCGAGCTCTAAAAAAGAAAGTATACTCCCAATCTTATCAGTAGAATATGATAGTTGGGATTTTGGAGATTTACTTCAACCTGTTAAAGTTGAAGTGGGTAAAGTTACCGTTGATAATTATTTAAAAATTATTTTTTCTAATGGTAAAATTAAACTAAAAAACTATTTAACAAGTAGTGATGGTATTATTGAGCATAATATTGGAATCTGCAAATTAATGTGCAATTTGGATGATAAAATACCTAAATATTTACATAAACAAATCTCCCAAAAACAAAATTTTATATTTAAAGCACATAATGAGCAATTACCGAACCAAATGATACTAGCTACTTACTTGCATGTAATGACGGATGAACAGGACATAATTTTAAGTGAAAATGAGTTTGAGTTGAGATTCACACAAAAGCATGATGAAATTATTCCAATATTTAATAAGTTAAGACTATTAACAGAATCGTCTTTGAATATTTTAAATATTATTAAAGGCAAATTAACTAAAATAATAACAACTAGGTATCCAGAATCAATAGCAGATTTGAACGCACAAATGACTTTATTATTGGCGCCTAATTTTTTATTGAAAAGCTCATTTACCGCAATCACCCGATACCCGACGTATTTGAAAGCAATTGAGCATCGCTTAGAAAAATTGTCAGAAAACTACACTAATGACAAAATACATATAAAAAGTATTGAGAAATTTATGAATGAGTTGTCTGTTGAGTCTTCATATCGTGGTGGGAAAGTGGCTGATTTTAGGTGGGATTTAGAGGAATTGAGAATATCGCTATTTGCACAAACACTTAAAACCTCAAAAAAAATATCCATAAAGCGGTTGGAAAAGCAGTTGTCTGAAATAATATAAATTCAAACTACATTTAGTAATTAAAATAAAAAAAAACAACAAAATTGTGCTCCTAGGTTAATTTTGAAAAATCATTACCTTATCTATCCTGAAAATTTGTATGTACCACTATTAAGTGGTTATATCGGTGTGTATACATACCGACTGAAGTATATTTTACTGGTAATTAGGGTAAATAGAGTGTAGGTCGGTGCAATATAATCTTTTTAAAAGACAAAAGGCAGTATATGTCTTAGCAAAACTAAAAATCTATTTTTGTAGCTACAAATAGTGAACTAGAAACCATTATTCCATGTCAAATAGATATCTATGGAGATGAGAGTTAGACATGGCAACTACTGAAGAAGAACTCAATATTGCACAACAGAAAAAGATGATAATAGAGGCTTTATATATAATGAAGTATCAACGTAATGGTGTTGATGATGAATTCGAAGCAGCTAATATAAATCTTAAAGAAAAATTAGCAGCAGAAATAGAAGCGCTAAGTGTGAATGAGTGTTGGGATAAATTTATAGCGGCACAAATTGAGTCGGAATTATTTGAAACATCATTTGGGTATAGTGCAATGTCCATGACCAGAGCTGTTGATGCTAACAATATATCAATAGCTCTAAAAGGACAAGCCATACCATGGCTCGAAAATTTCACAAGATACTATCAGGAAAATAAAGAGGCACTTGAAAGTTCTAAAATTCTAGAAACATTAAATTTTGACCTTAGCAATTGGGCTGATAATGATAGTACTTATTGTGATGACCATGCTCTTGATACATTAAAAGAAATGTTTAGTATAGGCATTCGTTCACCATTTAGAAAGTTTTCTCTTGGAAGTTTTAAAATAGTTGGGGATCTTGAAAAATTTAAGGATTTTATTAGGCAGGCAAATTTAAATGGAGTTGAGGTAATAGACATACCTGATTATGCCGAACGTGGCGAGATTGGTTTTTTTGCTGAAAATATAGATGAGATTAAGAGATTTTTAGAAGAAGAAAAAATAGTTTCAGCATTGAAGATTAAGGTTAATGGTGATGGTTATGATGAGTTGGATACAAAACGTGCTTTAGAAAAAGATCTACAAGAATGTTTAACGATAGCTGGAAGAAATTTAAGGAATAAAAATAACAAAGCATTGGATGGCGTGGTTGATTTCACAGGGCAGGAAGGTGGACCTGGAGCGCCACGTCTAGGTAAAGATGGTGTTTTATCTGCGGTGCTTGATATTGAGATGACAACAGAGCAAGAACAGGAGCAAGAACAAGAGCAAGAGCAAGAGCAAGAGCAAGAGCAGGAGATGATGCAAGAACGAGAAAATATGCTTGATGGTTTTGATAGTTCTAGAAATCTTGAGGATATTGAAGAGTATCGTGGGGCATATCATGGATTAGATTTTTTATCTTCAAATGCAATAAGAAAAAAGCTTGCAGTTTCAGGAGTGTCATCAAAAACACTGTTAAATGGCATGAAACTTGAGTGTGAAGTTGACGGCGGTGGTAATAGTGATACTTTTGCTGAATTAATTTTTGGCAGCTCATTAGAGATTAAAAGCTCAAGAACCATTTCACGTCTTGATAAATCAATACAAGGTTTGACTGATGCTGCATTTGTTAAAATAATAAGTAATGTTGGGCAATTTAAAGGATCTTTTTCTGAGGATAATTTGCCCGCAGGGTTTATTATTAAAAAAGTTAAAGGGGCGACTAGTCGTCAAGATACATATATTATTGATTATGAGCAAGAAAAATTAGTTGAGGATAGTGCCAGAGTAAATCCATTAACGATAAAAATAAAGAAACAAGATTATTATGAGAGAAGTATTGCAAAAAATATAGATTTGCTTGCAACCTTTCCTGAAGATTCAACAGAGATTCGAAGAAATATATCCTCAGTATGGGATGGAAGGGATTACTCAGATAGCAGCTGGTGGACTGCAGTACTAGATGTTTTAAGTTTGCAAGATCCTGTGTCAACTGAAAATCTTGCTGTTAAAACTGATGGTGAATATGAATTTACACCAGAGTATAAAGAAATAGTTGCAGCGATAAATTCAGCATATCTGAATGGTGATAAAGGAAGTAATGCTTTCCCTGATCAAATCAAATTTGTAACAGAGAAATATGGTGTTAATGGAGTAACTAGATACTTAAAAAGTTTGGATGGTATTAAAAATAAGATGGGTGATGAATGGCTTGATCTCTTTGTTAACCCAATATCTAAAGAGCAAAAAAATATAAATTTATTAATAAATCCAGATAATGAAGTTATCCTGCAAAAAATGTATGCAATGTCATCTGTGGAGAAGACATGGTTTTTACAAATGCTAAAGAAACAAGAAAGCGAACTGTTATATGCAGATAAAGTCGAAATGTTTGAAGCTTTTAAGTATTTTACAGATGAGCTAAAAAGAAATGGCCTTGAGTTGGTTGGAGTGCCTCCTAAGTATGTCGATGGCAATATGAAAGTCATGATGGACAGAGTTCTATATATGGTAAAGAAAGCTCCGGATATGAAGGAGCAAATGAAACAAATAGGAACTGGTGCTGTAGATGTTTCAAATAGTGCTGCATATTATGCAGTAAAACATAATGGATATCGACTTGTTACCCCGGAGATGAGAATATCTGCTGACAAAGGAAGTGTCTTGAATGGTGGGTATGAGTCGAGATTTTCAACAGTTATTAATTCCAATCCTAAAATGGGTGCAATGCAGGCTCCTATGGATTATTACCGTTATATTGGGCAACAAGTATATATAGCGCCATATGAAAATTATATAAAAATTGAAAAAAGAATTCAAGCAAAGGTAGTGGAGGCAACACATAAATCAGCAGAATCAGCATTTCATATGCAAGGCCTTGTAGCTTTAGGAACTACAGGTAAAAAAGGCATGAACTATGTAAGTATAGAACATGTTGACCAATTATTTGACCAAGTAAATGGGTTTGAGTTTTCTGGTAGAAACCCAATGAAGCAATCAAAAGATGCTCTTAGGATAACAAGTGATGTATTAGTTAAAGCGAAGTTGTCAAATGTTGATATAGGCAGAGACCTCACTATAAAACAAATAGCACCATTGTATAAATTTATTGCAGAAAAAGTTAATACTGCCTCAAATGATGACTTATTAGATATGCCAGCTGAAATAGATAGCAATTTCAATAAATACGGTATGGCTTATTTGCATGGCTTAGAAGCTATTTCAATGGGAGATAAGTTGGGATGTAGTTCAGATAGAAGTCTATCAGAAACTATGGATTCCATAACAACTTTTTTAGAGAGTAGTGGACTTGTTTCTGAGATTGAATATGACATGATTGGAGCGGTAGTTAACTCTGATGGAAATGTTGCAATAACCAAGCATAACAGTACGATACTAACTATATTAGGGAAATCTCAACCACAAGAGCTTCTTAAAGATGAGTCCCTTTTAGCACAAAAAGTTACTGAAAAACTAAAGGCTTTACCAAAAGAAACCTTGGCTATAATCTCTGCTGTTTATGGAGATATTAATTTAGATAAAAGTTCTGAAATCCCAGATATAGATACGCTATATAGCATCGTATCTTTGGATGTGGATGCAATAGATGAGTCGGCAGTACGGTCAGAAATTGAAAGTAGGCATCCAAATTGCAAATTCTCTAAACCACTACCACCAAAAGCAGAATTAGGAACAATTGAAGAAGTATTAAGAGCACAAGCAGATAAATATGGCATGGGCCGTGAGTTTAGTGATGCAGAATATAAGGATAACAAGAAATTTTCAGATGCAGTTACTAGGCAGCTTGATGCAGCTCCTATTCCTGGAGGTGCATTAGTCAAATCTGCAATAAAAAATAAAATTGCAGGAGAAATAACCAAATACTTTAAAGATGAATTTGCTGCTGCACGAGCTTCTGGAGTAGCGATCGTTAGCCAAGATATTGGTGATGATAAAGCAGCACGTAGAGTTGCTCGAATGGTTGAAAACATATTCATAAGGTTTTCGCCACCGAAAAGTCATGGTTCTGGAATTGAAAGTGCGCTTAATCATGGAGTTTTAGTGCATGCTGAATCAGGTAGTTATCCAATGCTAGCATATAATTTATTAGCTCTTGGTAAAAAAGATAAAAAAAGTCTTAATAAAGTCTGTTCATCATTATCAGCAATTGTAGACATAGATAAAGTTGGCTTATCTAATATAAACAACTTGGTTAAGGTTTTTATTGATTATATTGATGCAAATCCATTGGAAAAATTTCCTGAAGCAGAATTTGCATCAGTAATGTCTGGTGTTGAAAATGGAGGAGTTATTGAAAAACCTGGGTTTTTGCTCGATGTTAGAGAAATATTAAGCCTTCCTGCTAGCCATGAAACCAAGCAGCTTTTATTGAAAACAGCTAATCATGATGCTGTTAATGGGGGACCTGATGGTGCTGGACGTTTAGGTATTATAAATAAAATTATAGATGAATTTGCGACTACGCCACCTAGCATGTTGAACTCTATTGTGAAAATTATAAATAAGGCTTATAAACATGGAAGTCTAGATGAAGTTAATAAAAGTTATTCATCATTGAAAAAGCTTGGAAGTTTATATGGTTCAGATGATTTCAAAAATGATAAAATTGAAAAAATAATTAGCCGCATGGCTAATGGTGATGGAACCATACTAAATCTTGTTGATACATATGGTGATATAGCTAACGATTCAGACATTGATGTTTTCGATTTTTTATCATCGTGTAAGGATTTATCTGTAGATGATGCTGGTGAAATATCAAGACAAATAAAATTTAATGAGGCATTGGTAAAACTTTTAAAAGATAGCCCAAATAGAGAAGAACTAAATAGATTAATTGGTGAATTTAATAGCAGTGAGCTAAATGGTCTTAACTTGCCTTATGAAACACTTATTAGTTATCTTAATGGTGATATTGAAATTGAGGCTTTAAAGGCTGAATATGTAGAAAAAGGGTTGTCAACTCGTAAACAAGAAGCTGAATCATGGAGTCATTTTGATGAAAGCCAAATATTAAGAGTAATTGATGAGCTACAAAATGTATCAGGAAACCCAGAACTCCCTCTAAACTTGAATGCTCGAAGAAAATTATCTTCTAATATGATGTATATAAATGGTATTGGGAAAGATTTACCCTTGCCACAGATTGAAGGACTAGGAAGGGCAAAACCAGTATTGGAGATGACTGATAATGAAATTAAAAAATATATAGATAATTGTCGAAATGTTGCTCAAAATTCTGCAACAAGTCAAGAAGGTAAAGAAAGAAATCAGCTGATATTTATAGCTCTTATGCGAGAATCTTTATGTCGCAGTACAAGAGATGATTCTTTTGCTGGAGTATTTGCCTATACATCACAAATAATTAGTTTGTTGAACTCTATAGAGCAAGGCAATATGCATTTGTCAGAGATAGAAACAGGGCAGGGAAAATCACATATAGCAGCCTTACATGCAGGATTAAGATGGTTAGATGGTGACACTGTTAATGTGTGTACATCAAATATGGATCTTGCTCAAGAAGGAATGGAGGAGCATAAAGATTTTTTTGAATTGATCGGTGCTAGAGCAAGTTTAATAAATGGTAAAAGTGACGCTGGTGAATATCAGGTCGGGGGTATAAATTATTCAACTGTTTCTGATATGTCATTGTTTAAGTCTAGAACGATGGTTGACGGAACGTTAAAAGTTAGAGGTAAATCAGCACTTGTATTAGATGAAGCTGATTTCACAACGTTAGATGATACAGTTCAATATAAATATGCTGGTAATGTTGGCGGTAGCCAAACCACAGATAATAAGAGTCCATATCCATGGGTGTATACATATATAAATAACTTCATTGACACCTCGGCATTTAAAAATACAAACGCAGATCGTCAAGATGATATTGCTAATCTTAAACGTTACATTAATGAATATGCTAAAGATTCCGAAAAAGAAATATTTGCAAGGATTTTGGGTGGTGGAGCAGATCTGGATGTAAAAATAGATAGTTGGCTAGATGCCGCGCTAGCTGCAAAAAATCTTCAAGGTTTTGGGGAATATAGAGATGAAAAATTAGGAGATAGAAGTGCCGATTTTGTGGTTGAGGAAGATGATGATGGAATTGCAAATGCACGAATTATAATTCATGGCTCTGTTAGTAGAGATGCTAAATGGAGTGATGGGATCCATCAATTTATGCATGCTCGTCTAAATGCATCAGGTAAAAGTGAAGGTACATTTTCAATAGAGGCCGAAACAACCCATTTGGCATCAACTAATGCCAAAGATTTTATTGATAGTTTTGACACAACTTGGGGGATGACGGGAACTATTGGCTCTGAAGCAGAGCGTTTAGAGCAAAAAACTGTGTATGGTTTTAAGATGACCAAAATTTCTCCACATAGAATGTCGCATCGCCAAGATAACTCAGCTGTTCTTACTCAGGATACTGAAGCACATAATATGCTGATAATGGATACGTTAAAAGAAAAAATAAGAAAAAATAAAAAAATGCCATCAGTTCTTGTTTGTAAGGATATGGAAAGTTCACAAGGAAAATTTGAAATGATTTTAGATAGTTTCAAACAAGACTCAAAAAATAAAAAAATGCTTCCATTACGAATTCAAATTTTCAATGGTAAAAGGGCCGAAATACATTATTTGCAATGGGATAGTGAAAGTAAAGAAATAATTTCAATGCCACCTAAGATGATTTCAGCTAAAGAAGCTAAAGATAATGCTGGTGAATCTGGAACAATAACTGTTACAACACCAATAATGGGCCGAGGTACAGATTTTAAGCCTAAGCTAGAAAATGGTAAGGACCATCCAAGCGGACTTCTGGTTTTAAATTTACACTTAGCTCAAGATAGAGATCATAGGCAAATAATAGGGAGATCTGGTAGGAATGGAGCTGTTGGCGAAACTTTGAGCCTAATAAATTATGAAGATATCAAAAAAGAGCTTGGTGAAGAATTAGGGAATATGGATTTAACTGGAATAGTTGAAGGTGTACGCAGCAATAGAAGTGCAATGACTAAAAAACAACGTCAAGAACGGCAAGCGATTGGAAGTATAACCACTGAAGCATTTACTAGCTTACTTAAGATGATAGAAAAAATAGAAGAGTTTAGAGATGGAGTTTTTGACCAATATCAGAGTAAAATAGACAATATTGATAATAAAATTAAAGTAGCAGAAAAAAAAGAGCCAGGTGATGATGGTTTTCTAACAGCAGAACAGATAGTAGAGCTTACTCTGAAAAAGTCATCCTTATTTGAAGAGAGAGAAAATATACTCAAAAAAAGTCCAAGTAGGAATGAAATACTTTCTCAATGGGCAGGATTTCTAACTGATTTTAAAGAACTTTCACAGCCTCATAATGTAGATAAGGAGAAACATACAGTAGATATGGCTATAAGAGTTCAATTAATGAGATTGGGATCGAAAGAAGAGTATAAAGATTTATCTGAAAGAGTTAATTATGTCGCGCAAGAAACTGCTTTAAAATGGAATGTAATTGTTGGTGCTCAGATGTCGCGAATGGAGTCTGGTGAATTTGATGTTAGTCCTGATAATGCATTAGAGTTAAGGTCTAGCATGAAAAGACTTGAAAGTGGCCTGAGAGCAGAGAAAATGGATCAGGTTGCATTTGCCAAAGATAGACTTGGATATATTGAAAGAGTTAAAAATGCAAGTGAGTATGAAAGTTCTCCAATCCCTACTGCTGTTGTAGTAACTAGTGCTAAGCGATACTTAGATAAAACAATGGCATTTGTTGATCATTCAAGACCAGAAGATATAACATCTGAACATTTAGAGCAAGCTTTTAGGGAGCAAATACTTGGAACTATTAGAGAATGTAAATTAGACCCACATGCAAGCGGATATATAAAAACAATAAGTCTACGTAAAATGTCAAAATTAAAAGGAGATGCTTTTCTTGTAAGATATAGAGAAGTACTTATGAAACTTGAAAAGGAAGATGATATTGCTGGTGAAAATGTTGAACATGGTGCTATTGCACGGTTAAAGCAGTCTGCTATGTGGCTTAATGATAAAATAGAACAAGTAAAAGAAGTAAAACGTGAAGAAGCAAAGCAAGGAAAGACGAAACAAAAACTGAAGGAAGAATTTAATCAAGACCCATTTATCATAGAAGCAAACCTAGTTTCAGAAGAAGAGATATTATTTAGTGAATTGCAAATGTTAACAGATCAACTTAAAGAGATTTGGAATGAAGGAAATGTTGGAACATGCAGGCAAATATCTAATTTGGAGAAAACTATAAGTGAAATAAGACATTTAAATAATAGAGTTAAAGTATTAGGAAGATCTGTAAATGATATTACAAATATGGAAGACTCTTCATCTAAAAGAAGATTAGTATCACATAGAATGAAATTATCAAGTTTGTATAGAAATAAAAAAGATATCGACACTATAGAGACAAGATTATTTAATATGCTAGAGGAAGGAGGTGATGAAAAAAGTACTTTATTAGCTGCAATAGACGTCTCAGGTGGAAACAAAGATGTGCAAAATAAAATCGATAAAATTTATAAAAAAAGGCATAATCTTATATATAAGGTTAAGGCTTCGGTTGGTAATGTTTTAAATAAAATATCTAATGTCTGGGGTAAAATGTTTTCAGACAAAAAAGCAAAAAAACCATCTTTAGCAGAACTATTAAAAACATATGAAGGTAGTAGAGTGTCAGTTTCAGCCCCAGCGGTTGTTATAAGTCAGCGAATAATAGCATCTGCGCCAACAGCTGGAAGGAGAGATGTAGATATCGCTGCAACACCAGATGTTATGATACCAGTAACAATACCCAGCCCAGTCGATAGAGCTAGCGCTTCAACAATGTCTAGATCTTCTAGTGATGCTAGTACGCCAGCAACATCTCTTGAAGCTAGTTCACCAGGTATATCTCTAGATATTGCTCCAGTAACAATGCCCAGGGATAGTGCTTCAACAAGGTCTAGATCTTCTAGTGATGCTAGTACGCCAGCAACAACACTAGGTACATCTTATGAAGCCAGTTCACCAGCAACAACACTAAGGGCCGCGGTTAAAACTAGTATTACCATTGATATGGCTAGTACTTCAACAATATCGGTGACACCAATGGCAGAAAAGCTTGCAAGGTTGAGAGCGGATTATGATTGTTATCAACATTCACAACCAGCAGGTGATACTGTAGAAATATATAATCGATCATTAACTCAAAAGATGAGAAAAATAAGCGAAGATAAAGAAAATATATCTCCTTCAAATTCAGCACCTGCAGTTGTTAGGAGAAACATAGAGCCTACCCCTCTGGCTAGTAAAAGAAAACCACTTGGAGATAGAAAGTAAAGTTGGATAAATGCTATAAAATAAGCAATATATTTAGATTACTATTTGGTAATGGATAAAGGGTATATATTATTTGAAGTCTTAGTTTGTTCAATGATTTTTTTATTGGTAGTTATGTCTACTATGACATCTATGTCACAACTGAGTACTCTGTGAAAATTGTTAAGGCATTTACATTGATTGAAATGTTGCTTGGGATAACTATTGGTGTAATTTTATTGTTAGCTATGTTGAAATGGCATGATCTAACCTTTAAATGGTTTATGGATTATTCTAACAATCAAGACAGAAAGGCCAAAGGTTATTATATAAAGCATCTTATAGAAGTGGATCGTAAAAATTCTAACAGCTATAAATTATGTGGATATAATGATTTATCGTGTATTTCGTCTTTGCCAGATAAAATTATAGCTATGAGTAAGCAGAGTGCAATTAAAAAAGGCTCAGATTTAATATGCTTTTTTAGAGCTAAAAAGCAGATGACTCAAGTGCATAAATGGCAAAAATATTGGGCTAGATATATCGTTGTCACTGATTCTCAAGGATTACAAGAAAATGACAAAATTGATATAAATAGTATAAATTGTAGTCATAGCACCATTATAGACAAAATTGAACATGATAAAATATTGTTAGGTCTTGCACCTGATTGTATTTTTGACTTGACGGCAACGAAGCTATATAAAGCTAGTAATAGATGCTATCTACTTACGAATGAAAATAAATTATACATATATGAAGAGAATAGAGCCTTACTGGGGATATTGGATAATATTAAAAATCTTTTGATTAATACTAAAGATTTAGCTGTAACACTATCTTTTGCTGATCGTGAATATACTTATATAAATAGAGAAAAATAATGTTTTTAGTTTTAACTATTCTATACAGTAGCAGTATATTACAATATATTTTGTTGGCTTATGAACTTAACTTGCGTTATAGTATGATAGCTTTTTTATGGGCAGAACAATATATTATTTGCAATAGGTGAAATAAATAAACATGAGTACTGGAACATTATTTGTAATTGCAACACCAATAGGTAACATGGCTGACTGGAGTCAGAGGGCAATTGATACTATTGCTGAGATAGATCTTCTTGCTGCGGAAGACACCAGACGTACTAAAATACTATTGTCCTACCATAGTTTGAACGTTAGGGTTACCTCTATACATGAGCATAATGAGAAAGATAAATCAGGTTATATAGTAGAGTTATTAATGTCAGGAAAAAATGTAGGACTTGTTTCTGATGCTGGAACTCCGCTAATTAGTGATCCAGGATTTAACTTAGTCAAGTTGGCACAAAAAAATAATATTAAAATTTCTCCATTACCTGGAGCTTGTGCAGCTATTGCTGCATTAAGTGTGGCAGGTCTTCCTACAGACAGATTTTGTTTTGAAGGTTTTTTGCCAAGCAAAGAAGGAGAGCGGAAAAACAAATTACTTGCCTTAGCCTCAGAGCCAAGGACTTTAATATTTTATGAGTCTCCATCTCGTATTTTAAAAAGCATTAATAATATGGTTGAAATATTTGGTGCACAAAGGGACGTTGTTTTTGCACGTGAATTAACTAAAACTTTCGAAACGGTAAAATCTGGTACTCTAGAATCTATTAAAACATTTATAGCTTCTGATAAGAATCAAGAGCTAGGAGAAATAGTAATTATTGTATCTGGTGATAGAATTGAAAAAAAATTAATATCTCTATCTTTACAAGAACAAAAATTAATTAAAATTTTAGTGAAAAAATATACAGTAAAAGATGCTGTAGACATAGTTCGAGAAATATCAAAGGCTAAAAAGCAGGATATTTACAATTATGCCTTGACCGTTAATTGATTAGTTTTTTTAATGTATTCTTGATAGTTACATGTATTTTCTAGTTTCTTGAGTTATATCAGAAAATTATTTGGTTACCCACTTGATTTATGCTTGCTAACTATATATTCTTAGCTGTGAAAGTAGGCTGGACAGTCGCTCTATTTTATAGGGAGGAAAGTCCGGGCTCCTGCGGGCAAAGTGCCAGGTAACTCCTGGGAGGCGTGAGCCTACGGCTAGTGCAACAGAAAATATACCGCCATATTTATATGGTAAGGTTGAAATGGTGCGGTAAGAGCGCACCGCATTGTAGGCAACTATGATGGCAGTGTAAACCCCACTTGGAGCAAGACCAAATAGGAGCTGATTATAGTGTGCCCCCACTCAGCTCGGGTAGGTTGCTTGAGGTCCATGGTGACATGGATCCCAGATGAATGACTGTTCTAGACAGAACCCGGCTTACAGGCCTGCTTTCACCTTTAATTAACTATTAAAATGCCAAGCAAAAGCGAAAATCAATATTAAAATAATCCAGCCTTTTGGCACATTAAGGCCAGATGTTGCGTAATCAAACCAAACTTTATCTTTCTCGTGATCTTTAGATTTATTTGCATTGTCATTTAAGCGCTGCTCTATGCTTTTATCTTTATTTTCCATTGTGTTCTACCATATTAAATATATTTAGAAAATGATTATTTTTTCACTGAAAATCTGAAAATAACACAGTATTTTTGATTTGTCCCCCATCTTGCTTAGCTGTGTTTTCAAGATAAGTGGTGCGTATACACCATTATTGTGCATGTATGAAGATGACAAAGGAATGCCTTACATCCTCCACCTGAAGAAAATAGGTGCTTTTTATTGCTTACTGTACCTTTTTGCATGTTGGTTATTAAAATAAGTGATTATTTGGCTTTTTAGTGTCTGGATCTTAATGAGATTTTCATTAATTATGTTATGAAATATGAAATTATATATTTCATATATTTTTAATTTGTTTTAAATTAAGAGGTTAGTTTAGTATTTATACGGTGACCTTCTTCTTCTATTTTTTGTACCTGAGCTATCGGTTGGTGGTGTATAACCTTTATTTCTTCTTTTTTTCCATGGCTGCTTTCTAGGTTCGAATTGAAACATTTGCATAACATCATGTAATAAACGCTCTCTTTCTTTGGTGTCATTTAGCGATCTCTCACTTTTCCTTGGAGCTGGGGGGCTAGCTTTTGTTAATAAAAGCGAATCTTCAGATGCTCTTATGACATCTGCCTCACATCTTTCTCGATATTGCGTTGTGAATGCCCTATTGCTTAGTCTTGATTTTCTTGGCGAGGTTAATGAAATAATCTGTTTTGGTAAGATAGCCATTGCGCTAGATTTTGGTTTTTTAAGAGAATAACCAAAACTTAGTGGTTCATGAGTTATTTTCCTATAGATTGAGATGAAGCCGCGGTACTCTTCAGAATTTTTGGCAATGGCATTAAGCTTTTCGAAAATCACATGATGATCAGAAATAGATTGAAGATCAAAACCAAAGCTGAAATTGTGTAGTCGATACTCTGTGGCTCTAACAAATGCAACAGCAATTTCTAAGGCAATATCTTCTCCATGAGCAAGTGTATTGTCAACGTAAAGTTTTATATAAGTCAAAAGGGCAGGATCTTCTATAATACATTTGAATTCTGGGGATTTATGAGTCGTATTCCAAGCAAGAAAACGCAAAATTATAGGGTCATATCTCTTGGTGCATGCAATTTTAAAAGGATAATTGTTAATTATTTTCATGTTGTCAATGACACATGGATATTTATATTCTTCTGTAAGTGAATTGGATAACAATTCTATTGCTTGTGACGTTCTACCATGAAGACATGCTGCTCTGAAGCTGTAGTTATAAAAATCTTCTCTAGATGTGTTTTTTGTGATTGTACATTCATGTAAATATAATTTCACATCATCCAAGTATGGACGTTCTGATCTAGGCGGGGATACCCATGAATTGATTAGCTTCAGAGATGTTGCTGCAAGATTTATATCTAGTAAACCATGAAATGAGGTGTTTGTTGCGGCATCTGCTTTTAATGACATAACATAGTGAATGAGGTTTATGCAAAATGTTGAATTAGCTGAAAAGGTAGCCAAATACTCCGGATTTTTTTTTAACATTACTAATGTATGTAATGTTTTATAGTTATCTGGAGTAATATTTTCATGTTGTTTGAGATTTAACAGTATAGTCACTAATTTGGGATATTTATGTTCACCATTACCTTTAACAGTGAAAAAATAATTTTCCATATCAATTTTTTCATCATAATGTGTATCATATATTGTTTCTATTAATTTCCCAGGGATTGCTTGATATGTAAGAATATTTTCAATTTCTAATAATAGAAAATTTACTATATGAAAATGTCCTAATGAAAATGCTTTTCGAGCTAGAAAAAATGATTGTATCAAGGCATCTTCGATGCTAAAGAACAAATAAGTTTTAATAAAATAAGTGGGGCTGGGGTTTAGTTGATGGTATTTGCTAAAGGCAAAAATAAGTTTTAATACTTCAAGGTGACCATGCTGGCACGCGAGAGCAGCTGACTCTTTACATGTTTGTCTGAACTTAATGATTGTTTTCGGAAATGCGGACTTCTCATGATTACTCACTTTTAAAAAATGATACACGATGCTAGTGGCACCATATTTGCAAGCATTATTGATAATGTCACTACCTAAATTATGCTCTTCAATATGGTTTACAAGAATTGAGCAATTATGATCCGGTGAATTTTTGTATAACTGTGCATCTGATAAAAGGTTGTTTATCAAAATATCTTCATCTGGAGATGTTCTTCCACAACAGGCTTTTCTAAGAAGGAGCATTTGTTTTGTTAGAACAGAATATTTGGTCACAGCACAGTTCGCAGATACATTCAATAATTTTGACATATACAAATCTTCTTAATTCTGTCTTGCTAGAAGATGATTATTATTGAAGGTAATAATACCATACATACAACTTTAGTTATATGTATGGGTTGTTTTACAATATTTCGATAAGAGATTTTGATTATTCCCAGATGATCAAGGTCTAGGAGAGCCAGATCTAGTATTAGAATGATGATGTTCATCAAGATCTTCGGTTTCTATCGAGACATCATCTATTGTATGTGTATTGATATGAGAGGCTGTTGCTGCAGTTAAATCTTCTACAGGGGGTACTTCTTCTTGGCTTAAAAGTGTTTGTATTAAATGGACTGATAGAGCATCTTCATATAGTTCACGTAACATTTGTGCATACGGGCCAAAGAGTCGAGCTGTAACACCAGGTAGACAACCCCCACCGTCACCAATATTATCTGCTAAGCATGAAGTTACAATGGCCTGGTAATCTGGTCCCATAGATATAGCTAGTGACCAAACTCTTGAAATGATCTCAACTACATCTACATGAGATTCAGTATCCATAGTATTGCTAGCTGACTCAATTCTACCAAAACTAGAACTTATATTGGCAACATTTGAGCCAGAGCTTTCTGCAAATGTGGTTACTTGTGAACGTAAACTTGTAAGAGAGATACTTGCCGTTGATATAGTATCCATTGCAAATAGAACAGGAAGATTTGTTCTAATATAGCCTGATGTATGCAAATGTGCTCCAACACCAGATCTTCCTGTAACTGCATCTGATATACATATCACATTTAGTGTATTTAAATTTGTTTGAGTTGTTGTATCGATAGTTATTGATGCACTTGCACCATGTCTTCTAGTGGCAAGATCATCTTCTGTAGCTGCCATAGAACCCTCCTTGGTTAGAATTATGATTAAGTTGTATAACTTTTATACGGGTTAGGCCATTTTTAAGCATTTTTATTAGATTAACTGAACTTTTAGTTAGGCCATGTTAATATATTAGTCCAGCATCTAGTGTTTTAAAACAATTACAATATGCTAAATCAAATCTTAAATTATGTGGAGTAACTAACATGGCGGTAGAACGCACACTTTCAATAATCAAGCCCGACGCAGTGGCTAAGAATGTAATCGGCGAAATCATTGCTCGATTCGAAAAAAACAACTTAAAGGTAATTGCTGGAAAAATGCTACACCTGTCGAAAGATCAAGCAGAATCTTTCTATGAAGTGCATAAAGAAAGACCTTTTTTTGGTGATCTTGTAAGCTTCATGATTTCAGGTCCTGTATTTGTACAAGCGCTTGAGGGTGAAAATGCTGTAGCCAAAAATAGAGATATTATGGGCGAGACTGATCCTAAAAATGCAGCAGAAGGAACTATCAGACGTGATTTTGCAAATAGCATTGATGCTAATGCAGTTCATGGCTCAGATTCTATAGAAAATGCGCAGCGAGAAATTAGTTTTTTCTTTGAATCTGCTGACGTACTTTCAAGGTAATAAGTGATAATGGCTGAATACGGAAGTAATATTCTAGGTATTTCTAGAACAAAACTAGAATTGATTTTGCGCGATCTTGATGTGAGTCAAGAGCGTGCAAAAGATATATTTAAATATATCCATAGAGAATTCATTACTGATTTTAACTTTATGCCAAAAATCAGCAGAGTTTTACAAAATACATTAACAGACAATTATATTGTAAAGCCTGCAAGTATTGTAAAAGAGAGTATTGCTACAGATGGTACTATAAAGTGGCTGATAGATGTCGGCGCGAATAATTTCATTGAAACAGTTTATATTCCAGAGAAAAATAGGGCAACACTATGTATTTCTTCACAAATAGGATGCATGTTGAACTGTTCTTTTTGCTCTACAGCTAAACAAGGTTTTAATCGAAACTTATCTGCAAATGAAATTATTGGTCAGTTGTGGCTAGCACAAAAACGATTGTATGAAATTAAAGATATAGAACAACCACGAATAACAAATGTTGTATTTATGGGGATGGGAGAGCCATTATTAAATACATCAGCAGTATTTGAAGCGATCTCTATAATGAATGATGACTATGCCTATGGTTTATCTCATAAGAAGGTTACGGTAAGCACTTCTGGTGTTGTTCCAGGGATTCTAGAGTTGGCCAAGATAAAAGGCGCAACTTTAGCAATATCTATGCATGCAGCATATGATGAGCTACGTGATATTTTAACACCTATAAATAGAAAGTACCCAATCAGTAAATTAATAGATTCATTAGAAAAATTTGTGCAAATCAGATCAAATAAAGATAAAGTTTTAATTGAATACATAATGCTAAAAGATATAAATGATTCCTCAGAAGATGCACAAGCATTAGCTGACATTCTAGAAGATTTACCTATCAAAGTTAATCTCATTCCATTTAATACCTTTCCGGGTTCAAATTATGAATGTAGTGATGACCGGACTATTTCAGAATTCTGGGATAATTTAGATAAACGAGGAATAATAACAACTATTAGGAAGACTCGGGGAGAGAACATAGCGGCAGCGTGTGGGCAGTTGGCTGGTGAAATATTAGATCGAACTAAGCGGAATAAAAGGTATATTAAGAGTATGCAAGGAAGTATAACTGCAAATACAAACATTATTGTATCAGGGAGAGTTTAATATGTTAGTTAAAAAGAGTTTACAATTACTGTCACTAGGAGCTCTAATTTTTTGCGTAGCATGTGGCACGGCAAAAAAGAATAGATATCAGGATAATCAGTCAGCGATAGATAAGCCAGATAGCCTGCCTTTCTATATGAAGAAACCTGATTATAAAAAGGCTGCTGAATTGAATGTACAGCTTGGGTATGGCTATTTAAAACAAAAAAATTACTCTAGATCTAAAATGAAATTTATCTATGCTTTAGATTTATCCCCTAAATCTCCAGAAGCACATGCCGGTATTGCTAAATATTATCATGTCGTTGGTGAACATGACGATGCAGAGACTCACTATCTTGAGGCAATAAAATATAGTAAACGCAAAGCTGAAGATAAACACAACTATGCAATATTCTTGTGTGACCGCCATAAAGTAGAGCAAGCAAAAACACAATTCATCGAAGCTATTGATGAAAAAACTTATGATGGAGTTGCTGTTTCTTATCAGAGTTTAGCCAGCTGTATGCAATCACATGACAGACTAGAGGAAGCTGAGAAATACTATCATGCAGCATTACGGCATGATCCTTATTTATCAGATACGGTTTTGGAGTTATCTAAAATAACTTATGCAAAAAAACAGTTGGAAACATCATGGAATTATTTTATTCATTACAAAAGTAACAATAACTTAGATGCAAAAGCATTGTTACATGGAGCAACATTAGCCTCAGAACTTGGTGATGTTGATACTTCGGCCAGCTTAGGGTTGATGTTGAAGAGTCGCTATCGTGAATCTTTTGAGTATAAAAAATATTTAAATTTAATTGATAAAAGCACTAAGGTATAAAATGGGCTTAGTTTACAAATCAATAAAAGGTATGCCAGATTTATTGCCAGAGGCAATGGATATCTGGCATATTGTTGAAGATAAAATTCGTACAGTAATGCACAGCTATTCATATAGTGAGATTAGAACACCAGTATTAGAAAAAACTGAACTCTTTAAACGTTCTATTGGTGAAGTTACTGATATAGTGGAAAAAGAAATGTATTCCTTTGTTGATAGGGATAAGCATGATACTAATATAACACTAAGACCTGAGGGAACTGCAGGTTGTGTTCGTGCTGTACTTGAAAGTAGCATGATCCGTAATAATCAACAGCAGCGATTATGGTATATGGGGCCTATGTATCGACGCGAGCGGCCACAAAAAGGTCGGTATCGTCAATTTTATCAATTTGGGATAGAATTTTTTTCAGTACCAACTGTTGATGCGGAAATAGAGCAAATTCAAATTGCTTATGATATTTTTAATTCATTAGGATTATTGAACTTTGTTTCTTTAGAAATAAATTCTTTAGGGGGTAAGGAATCACGAGCTCGTTTCACTAAAAAATTAGTATTATATTTTGAAAATCATTTGGATGAATTAGATGAAGATAGTAAGAGACGTCTTACTAATAATCCTCTTAGAATTTTAGACTCTAAAGTTTCATCTATGATTGCAATAATAGATAATGCACCAAAACTAATTGATTTTCTTAGTGAACAAGAAACAAGTGATTTGGAGCAAGTTAAAAAAGGTTTAGATACACTTGGTATTCCTTACAAATTAAATCCAAAAATAGTTCGAGGTTTAGATTATTATCAAGGCTTAGTATATGAGTGGGTTACAGACAAGCTTGGCTCTCAATCAGCAATTTGCGCTGGTGGAAGATATGATAATTTAATTGAACAATTAGGAGGTAACCCTGGTCATGGGGTAGGTTTTGCTATGGGTATTGAAAGAGTCATAGCATTGCTAGAGTTTGTAGATAATACTAATGTTAAAAATAATGCATTTTTATTCACAGTTGGTGATATAGATATCTCTAAAGTACATGTTTTAGTTGGCAAAATTAGAGCAAGTTGTCCACAAATTGAAATATGGGTGAATTGGACAAAAGCTAGCGTTGGGACTCAAATGAAGAAAGCACATAAACATGAAGCGCGATGGGCAATGTTGATTGGAGAACAAGAATTAGACAATATGACAGTTACAATAAAATCCATGCATGATAATGGCCCACAGCAGGAAGTTTCTGTTGAAGAATTAGCAAAAATTTTAAATATCTAGGAGATTTTAATGAGTGAGGCTTTAGAAGAGCAACAGCAAGTAGAGAACATCATGAGAATGTGGCGTGACAACAGGAAGTGGATTATAAACATGATAATTGCTTGTATCATAGTATACTTCGGGATTTCATATTATAAGCATCACAAAGAAGTGCGTTTAAGCAAAGCATCTGAAGAGTATGTCGACTTAATGAACGCTGTGTCTAGGGATGATAGTGAGTTAGCACAAATAAAATCAGCAAGTATGATTGAAAAGTACAATTATACTGTGTATGGTGCCTTTGCTAGGTTAGTTTCAGCTAAACTTGCTGTTGATGCTGGAGACTGGGAAAAAGCTAAGCAGCAATATACTCTAGTAATAAAAGAGAGAGAGAACACCGAAATTGCAGCTTTAGCACGACTTCGACTAGGGAAGTTGATGTTCTTATCTATGGGTGATGCTAAGGGTGCACTTCAGATATTGTCAAAGTATGAAGATGGCTATCAACAATTATTTTCAGAGCTGAAAGGTGATATTTATATAAGCCTAGGTGAATATGAGTTAGCAAAGTCTAGTTACATTGATGCTACAAAAGTTGATTCGAAACAAATTAGTCCTTTTTTGACCGTGAAGCTAATGAATCTGGGACATAAAGATAGTAATAACAAGGAATTGAAATGAAGTTTATTAAGCATATAGCATTAATATTGCTAGTGATTTCTCTGCAAGGATGTAATTCTATAGAGAAAAAAATAGACAAATTACCAAAGAAAGCTTTACCAAAAGTTGTAAGTGCCTCTTTTCCTTTACAAAAAAAATGGCAAGTAAAAGCAGGTAGTGGTGTTGGTGGCAGCTACGCAGTACTTAGCCCTGCAATAAATGGCAATATGGTATATTTTGCTGATCACAAAGGTCAAGTTTTTGCTTATAACGAGCATGGTAAGAAATTATGGGAAAATAAATTATCTACTAAAGTTAGTGCTGCAGTTACGATCGCAAATAGTGGTTTATTATTAATTGGTGAAAATAAAGCCACATTAATTAATACTGATGATGGCTCTCTTGTGTGGGAAAGTGATTTAGGATCTGAAGTATTTGCACTTCCAAGTGCATCAGAGGCCCATGCATATGTACATTTACTTGATGGATATATAGTTGCTGTAGATTTAAGTACAGGAAATATTGCTTGGCGCTATTCTGCCCAAACTCCAAGCATTGTAATGCGAAAAAGTTCAAGTGCTGTGATTAAATCCAACAAACTGTACACAGGTCTTGCAAATGGCAAAGTTGTAGCATTACGATTGCATGATGGAAGCTTATATTGGGAGCAAGAGGTTGGAGTGCCATCAGGAAAACGTGATATACAAAGAATGGCTGATGTTAGTGCAACCCCAATAGTCGATGATAATACAATTTATGCTGCGGCGTACAAAGGAAATTTATCAGCTTTAGACTTGGTTACTGGCAGAGTACTATGGCAGTCTTCAATATCCACCTTAAATGCTGGTGATATATATAAGGATGCCTTGTTTTTCTCTGATACAAAAGGGCACATTAAAAGCTATAGTAAATCAACTGGTCGAGTAAATTGGAATAGTGATACATTGGAAGGTCGAATGTTAACCGGGCCAGTGGTTTATAAGAAAAATATTTTCATCGGGGATGAAGAGGGTAACTTGCATGTGTTTGATTTTAAGGGTGACTATATATCCAGAATTAAGTTAGCATCAGCAGTTACAAAAGCCCCTGTAGTTCAAAATGGAGAACTACTAATATTAACAAGCAATGGAACTTTGCATATATTTTCAAACTAGGTTGTAAGAATGTTACCTGTAGTTGCATTAGTTGGTAGGCCGAATGTCGGTAAGTCTACTATTTTTAACACGTTACTTGGTTCAAGGGATGCATTAGTAGTTGATGTTCCTGGAACAACAAGGGATAGACATTTTGGTAGGATGGATGTTGCTGGTAAATCAGTACTTCTAATTGATACTGGAGGAATTGGTCTTGAAGATAGTGATCTTGATGATAAAACTACTCAGCAAAGCTATACAGCTTTAGAGCAAGCTGATGCAGTATTTTTTGTGGTTGATGCACATTCAGGTTTAACTCCCGTTGATTTACAAATAGCTGAATCCTTACGAGGGCAAAAAAAGCTTGTTTATTTGATTGTTAACAAGATTGATGGTGTTGATCCTTGGGAAGCTGAAGCAGAGTTTTCACGCCTTGGTTTAAATAATAAATTAAATATATCAGCATTGAACAAGCGTGGGATGCAAGCAATTAAGGATATCCTAAAAGAGATTGCTATTGAAGAAGATAGTGAAGAAGACTCCAGCTTAGGAATAAAAGCCTGCATAATAGGTAGACCAAATGTTGGAAAATCAACACTAACGAATAAGATTATTGGTGAAGAAAGGGTTATTGTTATGGATCACCCTGGCACCACTAGAGACAGCATATATATTCCATTCACCAAAGATGATAGAAAATATACACTTATCGATACTGCTGGAGTTAGAAAAAAAGCTAAAATAGATGATAAAATTGAGAAATTTTCTGTCATAAAAGCTTTGCAAGCAATTGATAAAGCCAATGTTATCTTAGTAGTAATAGATGCATCCATGGGGCTAGTTGATCAAGATATGAGATTGCTGCGGTTTGCTACCGAATCAAATAAATCATTGCTTATTATAGTTAATAAGTGTGATAGCCTTGATCAAGATGATAGAAAATTATTTCAACGTGAGCTTAAAGCACGGTTGCAATACATTAGTTATGCTGAGTTGTACTTTATTTCTGCACTCAAAGGTAGAGGAATTAAATCATTAATTAATGATATAGAAAAAGCATATGATAGTGCGACAAGAAAATTTGCAACTTCAGTGCTTAATAAGATCTTGTCTGAATTGATTACAAAACATCAGCCTCAAATGGTAAATGGAAGAAGAATAAAAATGCGTTTTGCCCATTTTGCAGGAGTTTTACCACCAACCATCGTTATCAGGGGTAACCAGGTGGATTCGTTGCCTGCATCCTACAAACGCTATTTGGCTAAAGGTTTTATGAATCACTTGAAGTTATTTGCAACGCCAGTTAAGTTGATTTTTCAACAAAATGAAAACCCTTATGTATAATTAAATATATCAATACTTATTTATAAATAAGTATTGATATGCCTTTTGCCCTCATTGGGTATATGTATAACTAGCCTAGATTTAAATACGATCAAATCTATAAATAACATATTTAATAAAAAAACTTATCTCAGTTATGGCTTAAGACTATATAATATATGTGGCCATATTTGGTGAATATATATAGCTAGATGATATGGCCATAGGCAAGCTATAGATATTAGATGAAGCAAATAAGTGAAATATTCTATTCTTGTTAAAAGTGCTAAGAAAAAAGTGAAAATAATCGACACACCAATATATACCAATCCACCTCTTAATGATTCTCTATATTTGAAAGAATCATAAAGTAAAAGTGGAGGGAAAAAAATTGTAGCCCAAAACAAAATTTTATTTTTTTTGTATACATAATCTAAAATATAAGAACAGCAGCCAAACAATATGGCTGTTATTAACATAAATACTTCATTTGTTGTCAGTACTGAGTGGAGTGGTTGAGGATCTATTTCCAAGCCTAGACTTCCTTTTTATTCTTGGGCTTATCTACTAAAAATAGTTTAGGATCTACTTTCGTACCATTTAAGTTCACACCCCAGTGTAGATGAGCGCCAGTGACTCTGCCAGTCTTTCCAACTTTGCCAATTTGTTTACCCTTGGTAACTTTATCACCGTCCTGAACATCAATAGCACTCAGATGGCAGTAGGTAGTAAATAATCCATGACCATGATCAATAATTATAGTGTTGCCACTATAAAAAAAAGAGCCAGTTAAAGTAACGATTCCGTCAGCAGCAGAACTTACAGTAGCACCTACCGGTGCAGCAATATCAAGGCCGCTGTGAGGGTTTTTCTCAATGCCATTCATAATTCGTCGTAGACCAAAAGGGCTAGATATTCTACCTGCTGTTGGCTTGCGGAGATTAAGATCCGTTTCAAGATCGCTAAAATCTGAAATTGCTTGAGAGATTATTTTTCGGTCCTTGGTAATATTCTTAAGGTCATCTTTTGTAGGATTTACCATGTTGGGGTTTTTAATAGTTAATTTTTCAACAGGGTATTGAGATTGTTTCAAATTAAAAGTTATTTTTTTTGTTGTTGGCGAGGTTACGTTTATATAACCTTGTTTTTTCTTAAAAGAAATAGGAATGCCAACGACCGCAACCCAATTGCCTTTATTGTTTTTTTGCACTAAAACTTTTTTATGGCGAAAGTTAACTTCAGGTGCTGTTTTAGATTGTACATTAAGTTTCACTAGCACAATTCCTCCTGGAGATGGATTTTCTTTTGGAAGCTCAGCAAAGATTATAGATGGGAGAAGAAGTGTTATAGCTATAACAAGGATTTTTCGCATGTGAGATCGCCCTTAACAGTTTCGGAAATACTTTCAGTAACATTCGCACGTAATTGTCCAGATTTTAACATAATATTGATTTGATCACCTATACAGGCTTGTGCAAAAGTTGTGATTGGAGCGCCTGTTTTTGAGTCTAGAATTATGCTGTATCCTCTAGCTAAGGTCGATAGTGGACTTAAGGTATTAAGTTGCGAGGCGAGTTGTAAAAAATATGATTCTTTTTCTTGTAAAATAAGCTGCATGCTATGGAGTAGAGTTGCTTTATAAGAATTGGTGCGCTCTTGTGCTACATGTATTTGGTGCTTTGGATCAGGGAGTTTTGTTTTTAAGTAAATAACTCGGCTTGAGAGTTTATCTAGTTTGTTATGGATTAGTGTGGCTAACATTTTCCTTGCCACACCTAGGCGTTCAAGTAGTTGGTTGGTATCAATACTAACTATTTCAGCTGCCGCAGAAGGTGTGGGTGCTCTAACATCAGCAACGAGATCCGAGATGGTGAAGTCAGTTTCATGGCCAATTCCACTAATTATTGGGATTTGACTAGAAAATATGCAGTGAGCTAGTTCTTCATTATTAAAAGCCCATAAATCCTCAATAGATCCTCCTCCGCGTGCAAGGATGATCACGTCACACTCATTTTCAGCATTGCAAGACTCAATAGCTTTAATTATAGATTGTGGGGCACTGTCACCTTGAACTATGGTTGGGTAGAGCTTTATGGCTGTAAGAGAGCTACGTCTCTGTAATACATTTAAGATATCATGTAATGCTGCACCAGTTGCTGATGTGACTATACCAATTTGTTTGGGGAGTGCTGGGAGCTTTTGTTTTGCACTGTCTGCAAACAATCCTGCCGTACTTAATTTTTGCACAAGAGCTTGGTAGGCTAGCTGTAGTTTTCCAATGCCAGCATCAACCATGGCGGTTATCATTAATTGGAAATCGCCCCTGGCTCCGTATAATGATGCCTTGGCAAGCAAATTAACTTTTGTGCCATCTTTAGGTATAAACTTTACATCCCTATTAGCATAGGTAAACATTACACAACGTACTTGAGCACTTTCATCCTTTATAGTGAAATACCAATGACCTGATCTAGGGACCGTATAATTTGAAATTTCACCTGTGACCCAAAATGTGTCGAGCTCTTTTTGGAAAAGAGTTTGGACTTTTGTATTCAGTTCACTAACGGTTAAAATGTTACAGCTTATCATTTGTCACTTTTAGCAGTTATGTTAATCTTTTACAACAGGTACATAAGGAAAATGTCATGAAAATAACCAATTATGCCCTCACGTACGATGATGTTTCATTGAGACCAGGATATTCATGTGTACTACCAAAAGATGTTAGCTTGTCCACTATGTTGACGAATAATATTCAGCTAAGCATACCGGTACTTTCAGCTGCTATGGATTCAGTTACAGATGCAAATATGGCAATAGCCCTAGCTAGAGAAGGTGGAATTGGGGTTATACATAAAAATTTAAGTATTAGTGAACAAGCCAATAATGTTCGCAAGGTAAAAAAATTCGAAAACGGAATTGTTAAAGATCCAATTACTGTACAACCAAATACCACAGTTAAAGAAATTTTACAGCTGGCCAATCAATATAATATTTCTGGATTTCCTGTTATTGAAAATAATAAACTTTTAGGAATTGTTACTCGCAGAGATTGGCGGTTTGAAGAAGATATGGATGTATTAGTTGTAGAAATTATGACTAAACGAGATAAATTGGTTACGGTGCATGAAGGTGCATCTAGCGAAGAAATTATTAGCAAAATGCGCTCATATCGATTAGAGAAAATTTTAATTACGAATGACAGTAATGAACTAGTAGGTCTTGTAACAGTAAAGGATATTCAAAAATCTAAAGATAATCCAATTGCTTGTAAAGATATCAATGGCCGACTGCGAGTAGCTGCAGCTATTGGTCCTGGACTAAATGCTCTGGAACGTCTGTATGCGCTATGTTCGGAAGATGTTGATGTCGTTGTTATCGATACTGCACATGGGCATTCACAAAGTGTACTTGATTTAGTTAAAAAAGCTAAAGAAATCACAGGGATCCAAGTTATTGCTGGTAACATTGCAACCAAAGAAGCTGCAATAGCCTTATCTGAGTTGGGCGCTGATGCAGTGAAGGTTGGTATTGGTCCAGGATCTATTTGTACAACGAGAATAATCAGCGGAGTTGGAGTGCCACAGTTATCTGCAGTATCAGAGGTTGCTGATGCATTAAAAGGTAGCAATACCAAAGTTATCGCTGATGGAGGGATTAGATATTCTGGAGATATTGTAAAAGCATTAGCCGCAGGAGCAGATACCATTATGATAGGAGGTTTATTAGCCGGTACTAATGAAGCTCCTGGAGAAGCGGTGCTATATAAAGGCAGAGCTTATAAATCATATAGAGGTATGGGATCTGTGGGAGCAATGGCTACCGGTTCAAAAGATCGATATTTTCAAGAAGGCATTGGCAATGATAAATTAGTTCCTGAAGGAGTCGAAGGTCTGGTTCCAGATAAAGGTCCAATGAGTGGTGTTATATATCAGCTTATGGGCGGATTAAGATCTGGGATGGGTTATATTGGGGCGCATAATATACAAGTGTTGCATGATATAGCCCAGTTTGTACAAATATCTTCAGCAGCTAAATCAGAGAGTCATGTTCATGACGTGAAAGTAACTAAAGAGCCATTAAATTATAGGATAGAAGAGTAGTGATTATTATTTTAGATTTTGGATCACAGTATACACATATGATTGCCAGGCGGGTAAGATCTTTGGGTTGTTTTAGTTTAGTCTTGCCATGGGATAGCACACTAGAAGATATTGAGAGACTCAATCCAAAAGGTATTATATTGTCTGGAGGACCAAGCTCAATACATCTTAATGGGGCTAAAAATATTGATGCGAACATATTTTCTCTAGAACTTCCAATATTAGGGATATGTTATGGTATGCAGATAATTGCCTCACATTTTGGTGGGGTTGTGTCATCACAGCAACATAGTGAATATGGGCGTTCTGCCTTAGAAGTGAAACAACCAAGTGTGCTTTTTGAGAATGTTATTCTAGATGATAACGATTCTATCGATGTATGGATGTCACATGGCGATTCAGTTGAAACTCTACCACAAGGGTTTAAGACGATTGCTAGAACTGATAATTGTAAGTGCTCAGGTTTGGCTAATGATAAGATGAAAATTTATGGTCTACAGTTTCATCCTGAAGTTAACAACACTAATCAAGGACAAAAAATACTTGCTAATTTTATTTACAATGTCTGCTTGATTACCAAAGAGTGGAATAGTGAGAGTATTACTGAAACTATTGTGCAGAAGGCAAAAGAAACCCTTGGTGAAGAACAGGTGCTGCTAGCACTATCTGGTGGTGTTGATTCAATGGTTCTAGCTTATGTATTGAAGGCTGCTATACCAAGTAAGAATTTACATTGTGTATTAGTTGATCATGGGTTGTTGCGCACTAATGAAGTTGAGCAAATACAGAATGTTTGTCTCAATGCTGATATCAATATTGATGTGATTGATGCTAAAGATAACTTTTTCAAATATTTAAAAGGCATAACCGAACCTGAGCAAAAAAGGAAAATCATTGGTAGGTTGTTTATTGAAGAGTTTGAATACTATGCACGAGACAAGTCTGATATAACCTGGCTAGCACAAGGAACAATATATCCAGATGTAATTGAAAGTGCTGGAGACAAAAATGGTGCACAAGTAATTAAGTCGCATCACAATGTTGGTGGTTTACCAGAAAAATTAGGATTTAAGGTTATAGAGCCATTTAGGGATCTTTATAAGGACGAAGTAAGAGCCATAGGTAGAGAATTATCTATAGATACAAATATTATTAATAGGCATCCATTTCCTGGGCCAGGACTTGCAATTAGGATCCTTGGAGAAGTTACCAAGGAGAAAGTGGTACTTATTCAAGCTGCAGATAAAATATGGTTAGAAGAACTTTGGAACAATGATCTGTATAACAAAATGTCCCAAGCTTTTGCGGTACTACTTCCAATTAATACCGTGGGGGTGATAGGAGATAAGCGCCATTACGGACCCGTTGTAGCTCTTCGCAGTGTAGTAACAGATGATTTCATGACAGCTACGTGGGCAAGTATAAGTCATGATGTATTAGATAAGGCTGCAAGGCGAATTATGAATGAAGTACCAACAGTATCTAGGGTTGTGTATGACATCTCAAGCAAGCCACCTGCTACCATTGAATGGGAGTGATTTTATCAATTATGCCGCAACATTTATCCATCTTCAGATGGAAGATGTAAGGAATTTTGTACAATAGATTCTATTTGACAGAGAAAGTAACTAACTATAAGGATTAGTTATTGAGATTAATAGGGCAGTTGTAAATTTAAAAAAAATCAGTGTTCAAGATGAGTATATTTTATGTTAAAGAGTAATGATGAGTTTTGGATGAACCGAGCACTTGAGCAAGCACAATTAGCATATGAAATAAATGAAGTCCCTGTGGGGGCTGTTGTAGTTCTAGATGGTGATATAAAAAGTTGCATTGGCAGAGGGCATAATAAATCTATAAGTACTAACGATCCTTGCGCTCATGCAGAGGTTGTGGCTATAAGAGATGCAGCACAATATGTTAGTAACTATAGATTAGCTAATACGACCATATATGTAACATTAGAACCATGTCTGATGTGCATAGGAGCAATAATACATGCTCGTATTGAAAGGGTTATATTTGCAGCTTCAGATCCCAAAACCGGAGTGTTAGGTAGTAAACTTGATTGTTGCACTCTAGATTTTATAAACCATGTACCAAAAGTTGTATCAGGAGTTTTGCAGTCAGAAGCTAGTACGCTACTGAAAAAGTTTTTTCAGGAAAAAAGATCGAACAAAAAATAGCAAACTAACTATTATTGAAATGTTATCCACTGTCTTTATGAATTAGATTGTGGATAACATGATAACAACCACTTAAAGAGCTTGGGTACCAATGGCTGTAGATGAATGTGCATAATTTGATCAACCTTTTGTCCACATTTAACTTGAGTTATATTGTGGATAACATGGAGATAATCACTTGGTAGTACTGCAGCGTATAGCTTTCAGCTTGTTGTGCAAGTTCTGAACATGACGTGAGACTTTATCCACTTTAACTTTGCATTAGCCTGTGGATAACATGGGTAAATGATATGTAAAGTCTTCATTACCAAGGCATACAGACAAATGTTCAAATAATGATCATATACTAGTCTGTTGCAATCTCTGTGGTAACTGGATGACAATGTATAGTTAGTGATTTACTTTAAAGGAGATAAAGGGCAATGGCTGTTTCACATATACTAGGTTTCCCTCGTGTTGGACCTAAAAGGGAACTTAAAAAACTAGTTGAATCCTATTTCAAAGGGGATGTAAATCAAGATGAGCTGGTAGCACAATCAAAAGATATTTGTCATTTGAGATTGCAGACACAGGTTGATCTTGGCTTAGATATGCTTACAGTCGGTGACTTTTCTCTTTATGATCATGTTTTAGATACATCTGTAATGTTTCAAGCTATCCCTGAACGATTTAAGTCTGGGCGTAGAAATAGTATTGACACAATGTTTAGAATGGCAAGAGGCAGAGCTCCATCAGGACAAGATGCCCATGCTTGTGAAATGACAAAATGGTTTAATACAAATTATCATTACATCGTACCAGAGTTTCATGCTTCCCAATCTTTCAAACTTGATGCCTCTAAAATTTTAGCTGAGGTTGAGCAAGCAAAAAGTTTTGGTAAGCCAATAAAAGCTGTAGTCCTTGGACCGTTAACCTATTTGTGGTTGGGTAAGAGTAAATCAGAGTCATGTGATAGACTCGGCTTCTTAGAAGCGCTATTGCCAGCATATTCAGAATTATTGCTAAAATTATATGATGCAGGTGTTGAATGGGCACAAATAGATGAGCCCATATTATGCTTAGATTTGCCTTCTGAGTGGCGCATGGCTTTTGAACGAGCCTACAATATATTAAGTTGTTGTCAAATTAAAAAAATGATTACGACTTACTTTGGCTCTGTTATAGATAACCTATCTGTATTGAAAAATTTACCTGTAGAAGGTTTACATATTGATCTTATAGATGCACCAAATCAAATGACAGCAGTTATTGATCAGCTGCCTAGCTATAAAAATATATCTTTAGGAGTGATTGATGGTAGGAACATTTGGCGTAATGATTTAGATATAACTTTACAGAGAGTTAAAGAGGCAAAAGAAAATCTAGGTGATAGATTGTGGCTTGGAACTTCGTCATCACTTTTACATACTCCTGTTGACTTAGATCTGGAGGTAAAGTTAGATGATGAAATAAAACAGTGGCTAGCATTTTCACATCAAAAAATTAAAGAATTAGTAGCTTTAACTACCGCGCTTAATGGCAGGCTAGAGCGAGTTAAATCAGTTTTCAATATTAGTCGTAATGCACTCCAATCACGTCGGTCATCAAAGATAATTCATGATCAAAAAGTTAAAGAGAGAGTTAGCAATTTAACAAATAAAATGTTTACAAGAGATTCCGTATTTGCGGCACGAAAGCAACTACAAATTGCAAAGCATAATTTACCAATTCTGCCCACAACAACCATCGGTTCATTTCCGCAAACTAATGATATTAGACAAACTCGACGTGACTTTAAGAAAGGAGCTATTAGCGAGAATGACTATGTTAAATACATGCGCGCTGAAATTGCTACAGTGATTAAAGAACAAGAAGATTTAGGTTTAGATGTTTTGGTTCATGGAGAGCCAGAACGTAATGATATGGTTGAGTATTTTGGTGAATTATTAAATGGTATGGCTTTTACCCAGTATGGTTGGGTACAAAGTTATGGGACAAGATGTGTCAAACCACCAATTATATATGGAGACATCTCGAGGCAAAAACCTATGACTTTGGACTGGAGCACCTATGCAAATAGTATTACTGAAAAGCCTGTTAAAGGTATGCTTACAGGCCCAGTAACAATTCTTTGTTGGTCATTTGTAAGGAACGATCAACCACTAGAGACTACAGCTAATCATATTGCTTTAGCAATTAGAGATGAAATTTCAGATTTAGAATCCGCAGGCGTTGATATTATCCAGGTTGATGAGCCTGCCTTTAGAGAAGGTCTACCTTTGAAATTAGAAGAGCAAAGACAGTACCTAGAATGGGCAGTAAGATCATTCAGATTATCAACTAGTGGTGTTAAAGATGAAACTCAGATTCATACGCATATGTGTTATTCAGAGTTTAATGAATTAATACAGGAAATATCTGACATGGATGCAGATGTTATAACAATTGAAAATTCAAGATCAGATGATGAATTACTAGATATCTTTGAAAAATTTGAGTATCCAAATGATATTGGCCCAGGTGTTTATGATATTCATTCACCAATAGTTCCTGAAGTTGAGGCTATGGCACATCTTCTTGAGCGTGCAGCAAAGCGTATTCCATTGGCAAACCTTTGGGTTAATCCTGATTGTGGTTTAAAAACCAGAAACTGGCCTGAGGTTAGAGAAGCTTTAAGGAATATGGTCTTAGCTGCTGAATATTGTAGGAAAAATATAAAGGAGAGCTCTGTTATAACAGATGATCTTGCTGCGGGATAAAGCTATGAACAAGACAATAGATACAAACATGACTTCGCAGAAAAAAATAAAACTATTGCTGCAGGAGAATGATGTCCGTTTTCTCGGTTATTCAAGAGAAGACTATGTAAATATGTTTGATTTAAATCAAACAGAAGTACACAATATGCGTTTTCTAGATTATGCTGGCAGCCTTAATGGTTTTACCAGAGCGATGATGCGTGACAATCTAAAAGCCGTTTGTGTCGACCCTCTATATCACCTTCCCCTCAATCAATTGGAGGGGAAGATTGAGTTAGCTTGTCTGAATTTTGAACGGTATTTGAAAGAAAATTATTCACAAATATTATTAGATGAATCGCAGATCCAACAAGAAGTATCAAGACGTAGGTTTATTGCTCTGGGAACTTTGGAATCGTATGAGTCGGCAAAAAGAGCCGGTTATTATAAAGAAAAAGTATTACCAGATCTTGGATTTGCTGATAAAAGTTTTGATATGGCATTATGCTCACATTTCCTATTCACTTATAGTGATGCATTATCACTAGACTTTCATATTGCCTCTATTTTAGAGCTAGCAAGAGTAGCATATCAAGTACGCATTTTCCCTCTTGTTGACTCAAAAGGTGAGCTGTCAGAGCACCTAGGCCCAGTATTAGCTAAATTGCAGGAAAGAGGACTTGCAGCCGAAGTACGTAAAGTTGAACATGAGTTTCAGAGAATTGGCAATGCTATGCTGTTAGTCGGTGCGCCAGAGTGTGATATAGGTGCTAGATAGATTAAGCCATGATATAAGTAACCATGGCTCAAAAATAAATTAAGAGAAATATTTATTCACAAGTTTAACAATCTTGCTGACGATGTCTTGAGCAATATTATCGTCAATAATTAATGGAGGAAGTAGTCTTATAACTTTTTCATTGGCGATGTTAAAAACAATACCTTCTTCTAAAGCAAGTTTGAGTATATCACGGCAAGGCTTATCAACTTCCACGCCAATCATTAAACCTTTACCACGAACTTCGATAACATTAGGATGAGATCCAAGTTTCTCTGATAATGAATTTTTTATAAAGTCACCATGTTTTTGAGCATTAGCGCAAAGAGCATTTTTTTCTATAATATCTATGATTGACAGTGCGGCTGTACAAGATAAGGGGTTTCCACCAAATGTTGTACCATGACTACCAGGTTTAAATAGTTCACAATATTTTCTTGCGATAAAACATGCACCGATGGGAATACCATTACCCAGGGCTTTAGCCATAAGTAGTACATCAGGTATGATGTCTGCATGATGAAAAGCAAACATTTTACCAGTTCGGCCAATGCCTGTTTGGATCTCATCCATAATCATGAGCCAATTATTATCATTACAAATTTCACGTAGTTCTTGTAAGTACTTTTTGTTAGCTGGACGGATCCCGCCTTCTCCTTGTACGGGCTCTAACATAACAGCCACAACATGCGGCTCATTAGCTGCAATAGTTTTAATGGCATCAATATCGTTATATGGTGCGCGAATAAAGCCTTGAACTAGTGGTTCAAATCCAGCATGAACTTTCCGGCTACCGCTTGCAGAAAGTGTTGCCATAGTTCGACCATGAAACGCTTGTTCCATAACTATAATTTTACCTGGGGCAAAACCTTTATTATTCCCATGAAGTCTGGCTAGCTTAATAGCCGTTTCACAGGCTTCTGCACCAGAGTTATTAAAAAATACTTGACCATCAAAACCAGCATGCTCTGCTATTTTATCAGCAAGCAAGTCTTGCTGAGGAATCTCTACAAGGTTAGAAATATGTAGTAGGTTTTGAGCTTGTTCGATAATTGCAGATGTAAACTCAGGATGATTATGACCTAGGCTTGTAACTGCAATACCACATAAAGCATCCAAGTATTTCTTCCCATCACTATCATATAGGTAACAGCCATCACCTTTGATAAAACTAACAGGTAGCCTACTATATGTTTTTAGTAAATGACCAGCCATGGTAAATTTCTCCCTGAGTTAGTAATTGAATATTAATTTTACATATTAAAGCGGCTGCTTACAAACTCCCAGTTTACTAGATTCCAGAAAGCTTCCAAATACTTAGGTCGAGCATTTCTATAATCTATATAGTAAGCGTGTTCCCAAACATCACAAGTAAGTAGCGCAGTATTATCAGTAGTTAGAGGTGTTTGTGCATTAGATGAACTAACTAGTTCTAGTTTACCACTAGGATTTTTTACTAGCCATGCCCAACCAGAACCAAAAGTAGTAATAGCAGTTTTGCTGAATTGCTCTTTAAAGCTTGCAAAACTACCAAATTCTTCAATAATTGCATCGGATAGGGCACCAGTAGGCTCATTACCACCATTAGGACTTAGGCAATTCCAGTAAAAGCTGTGATTCCATATTTGTGCTGCATTATTGAAAATACCTCCAGTAGAAGTTTTAATAATTTCTTCTAGAGTCTTACCAGCAAATTCTGTTCCTGGGGTAAGTTTATTAAGGTTAGCAACATAAGTTTGGTGATGCTTGCCGTAATGAAACTCTAAAGTTTCTGCAGATATATGTGGTTCTAAAGCATCTAGTTCATAATTTAATTTTGGTAATTCTACACTCATACTTTTCTCCTAGAATATATTGTTGGAAGTATTGTATATACTGATAAGTCTTCTCGCAAGTAGCACATGATTAGTTAACCAACAAAATAAAAGCTCTCTATCTGTGATGCAAATCGTTATCATTTAGACTACAATAGGCAAAGATTTTGGAGGCAAAAATGAGCGAAAATTTAGTAAATGAGATCAAGGGCCAAATAGATGGCAATAATGTCCTTTTGTATATGAAAGGGACACCACAATTTCCTATGTGTGGATTTTCAGCACAGGTTGCTCAAGCGTTAAATAGCTTAAATACTAAGTATAACTATGTAAATATTTTAGAACGTCAGGATATCAGAGGCGAGTTACCTAAAATTGCTAATTGGCCAACATTTCCACAATTATATGTTGGTGGAGAGTTGATGGGTGGCTGTGATATCGTCATGGATATGTTTGAAAATGGTGAGCTTGAAACAGCTTTAACTAATGCTAAAGCGCTACAAGAAGAAAAACCAAGTTTCGAAGCCGTAGGTTAATAAATATATAGACTGCTAGTCTGTTTTTTTGTCCAAATGATAAATACTTATAGTTGAATATCACACCTATAAGTATTTCATTGTCATATGAAAAACAATTAATTTTCACAGGTTTTTGATATCGTATGAAAGGATGGTTGTGTCAGAGTAATGCTATCTTTAATTTTTCATAAACTTAGTGAGCTAATAAAAAGAGCGTGATTTCTGTAAAAATAAATCCTTATAAAACCCATTCTATTTTACATAAGGTAACTCAGGCTTATGAGAGTCTTCTCTATTATTAAAAGTTATCCTATCTAATAGACCTTTTAACGTTACTGCATCAACCTTGAATATTTTCAGTGGAATACCTTGCAATTACCGCATGATTTCACCAATAGGATCCTTTCTATTCATGGGGCATGGGGAAGTTAATGTTAAAACACCGATAAAATTCATGATTACCATAATTAATGAAATTAAAAATCAGATTAATTATCTACATACCCATTTTCACATTTCCTGTATTGGTAATATCAGGTATTCTAGAGGCGTGCTCTTTAATAAGAGGTTTATCATCTAGACTACTGTCATGGTGTGTACTTCGCATTTGCTGCATAGCCAAGATAGGAGATAAATAAGCAATAGGTTTAATATTCCAATCCATATTAGATGCTCCAAAGATGCACAGATCTCGTTGAGCACAATTTATTACAGATACATCATGATATGCGATTTTATTATCAATAACGAGCATATCTAGCGGGTTGCTCAAGGTTACTGTGTCAATTTTGAAGACTTCCTTCCTATCAAAGGTACTAATTTGTGGTGCTGTTTCTGCGCTTATTGCACTATTAAACTCAGAATTTCTTGTTATATGTATACCATTAGAGCCAGACTTCAGACCTAAAGACTTTATCATGACCATTGCTATATGACTAAATCCTGTGTCTTTATGGGCAGGGAACCCAGATGTGCTAATACCTGTATGGTGCATGAAGTTCACACTTACTAATCTGAATTTACCAGGGGTTATTTTTATACCAGCGCTATCTAAGAAGTTTTTTGCTAGGATAAGCATGAGGGGATTATTTAGGATTTTTTTTTCTTGCCATGTATATGGAGAATAGTTAGTTTCACCATCTTCATCTTCATCTTTACTATCAAAAACATCATCAAGTTCAGAATATTCTTTTGAAAGCATAGATGGTGACAAATAGATTTTCCCAGAAAGTTCACAGCCTAATTCAAACTTAAAAGAAGTACGTTTTCTTATAAACCCCTTAACTCTCTCAGCAATGAAGGTATCAGGTTTGCAAAAATCAAAATACTCGCAAAAATCGTTATAATCATCATAAGAAATGTTTAGATCATCAAAAAGAGTGTGGCCTTCAAAAAACCTATATAGCTCTCTTTTTTTTGTTGATGAGTGAAATAATGGTAGAAGATCAACGTCCATATCATCACCAAATTTCATTCTAGGTTTGTGTTTGCTAAGTTCAAGATGCTGTTCATCACGGAACAGATGTGCATGTTTTTTCATATTTACTACCATTATGTTTGTTATTATGTTTTATATTTATATGTTATTTTTGCATAGTTTTAGTGAAAGCGCTATGTTTCGTAAAATATTCAAACCAAGAAAATAATCTTGGCGTATCAAGTTGGCTAAACCATGTCTCATTGACTTTCATACATTGTCGTATAAATGGAAATACTGCAATATCACCAGCAGATATATTATCTCCTGTTAAAAAGTTTGTTTCTTCTAGAGTCTCATCTAAGTTTTTCAACATGCTTCGACATGCATCTTGCTCTGCACCAGTGGTATTATTATATTTATTTGGGTATTTATATCTATTTAGCACAGGGATGAAATTATTCAGCCAAATTTTACATTCCCCGATTGTGTTGGAGACAATACCGGGACGTTCATTAATAGCCCAGTTAACTATATCAAGGCTTTCATCTATTACTGTTCCATTTTCTAACACTAGTACTGGAACTGTACCTTTTGCAGATAATTCAAGTAGTTTGGCCGGTTTGTTTTTCAGATCAACTTCAATAATTGTAAATGGAATATCTAAAGCAAAAAGCGTAAACCTAGCACGCATAGCATAGGGGCAACGACGAAAACTATATAATGTTTTTATTGTCATTTGACGCTTGTTTTTTTTCAAGTTTCACATGTTTCAATAAACTGATATCAGCACCCATATGTTTAGAATTATTTTTTCTGGCAAGGTCTATTTGCTTTTGACGTTCGCTAAAGCGTATTTTTTGTGAGTTAGATAATTCATTAATGCAGTTAGGGCAGCAAATGCCTTTTATATATTGAGTAGATTGAATATCTTCAGCAGTAATTGGATTTCTACAGCCGTGGCATTGTGCATATTTTCCTGGCTTTAAGTTGCCATCTACAGCTACACGTTCATCAAAAACGAAGCACTCACCCTGCCAAAGTGAATTTTTGTTATCAATTTCTTCAAGATACTTAAGAATACCACCTTTTAAATGATATACATTTTCAAAACCTTGTTGGAGTAGATATGCAGTTGATTTTTCACAGCGGATCCCACCAGTACAAAACATAGCTACACGCTTTTTCTTTGCATGATTTAAGTTATTTGTAACATATTGTGGAAATTCTCGAAAAGTCTTTGTATTTGGGAGCATAGCATTCTTAAATGTACCGATGTTAGTCTCATAATCATTTCTTGTATCAACTACTAGAACATCAGGATCTGAAATCAAATCATTCCAGTCTTGGGGCTCCACATATTCACCAGTCTTTTTAGCGGGGTTAAGACCATCAACAGCTAAGGTAACAATTTCTTTTTTTAATTTAACTTTCATGCGAATAAAGGGGTGGGCCATAGTTTTGGATTCTTTATGTACCAAATTTTTAAAAGCATCGTTTTGATGTAGCCATGATATTAGAGTATCAATATCTGCTCTTGTTCCAGATACTGTACCATTGATACCTTCGCTAGCAAGTAGCAAAGTTCCTTTGATATCATTGTCTTTACATAATTTAAGGAGAGGATTTTGTAATTTGTGAAATTCAGGTATATCTGCAAAATGATATAGCGCTGCAACAATTATAAAATTATTCTCTGTTTCACTCATTAATTATCCACCTTAATTATGGTACCGAGGGAGAGACTCGAACTCTCATGATGTCACCACCAACGGATTTTGAATCCGCCGCGTCTACCAGTTCCGCCACCCCGGCAATATTCGGTTTTCAGCATTGTATCAGAACAAAGATGTAGGATAAAGCAAATTGGCTCTCGAACTTAGGCAATTTTTTAGTTAAGATAAGCTAGGTTCTTAAACAATAAAAAGAATGTTAACTGAATTATTTGATTATCAACTCCCTGAGACTTTAATTGCAAAGTATCCTCTGAAGGAACGTAGTGATAGCCGTATGCTTGTATGTTCACGAGATGGTGGAGATTTTCTTCATAGTAAAACTAAAAATTTATCTAGTTTTCTACAGTCAGGAGATCTTCTTGTAGCTAATGATACTAAAGTTCTTAAAGCTAGGATGTTTGGATATAAATCAACAGGTGGTAAGGTGGAAATCTTACTTGAGCGCTTGCTGAGTGAGCAAAATTTTTTAGCCTATATAAGAGCTTCACATGCACCCAAACCTGGAGCAATTATTGAAGTTGGTGAGTGCCAAATTGAAATAATTGGCAAAAATGATAACTTATTCGAATGTAAATCTAATATTCGAGCAATAGAGCTAATGGATAAATATGGCAATATGCCAATACCACCATATTTTGCCCGTGATAGCCAAAAGCTGGATGATAGTCGCTATCAAACTACATATGCTGATCAGGATGGTTCCGTTGCTGCCCCAACCGCAGGTTTGCATATTGATGGAGTAATTAAAAGTTCTTTAGCCGAATGCGATATAATGTGGAAAACTTTGACGTTGCATATTGGGGCCGGGACTTTTCAGACAGTAAAGGTAGTTGATACTTGTGATCACGTTATGCATTATGAACACTTTGAAATTGATAAGGATCTTTGTGAAGCAATAGCTGTGACTAAAGCTAATGGCGGTAGAATTATTGCAGTTGGAACAACTACTGTGCGCGCTCTTGAAAGTGCCTACTCGAGCAAGACCAGGAAAGTCATGCCATATAAAGGGCTTACAAATTTATTTATTACTCCTGGGCGAGGTTTTAATGTTGTGGATGGAATGCTAACAAATTTTCATTTACCAAAATCATCACTGCTAATGTTAGTGGGTGCATTTACTGGTATTGATAGAATGCAGGCCGCTTATACAAGTGCAATTAAAGAGAAGTATCGTTTCTATAGTTATGGCGATGCTATGTTAATTCTATAGGAAATAAGTCATGCAATTTGAAATTAAAAATAAGTCTGGGCAGGCACGACGAGGTGTTATGAGTTTTGCTAGAGGAAAAGTAAATACACCAGCCTTTATGCCAGTAGGTACTTATGGAGCAGTAAAATCAATGTCAGTTGAAGATATTGATTCTATTGGTGCTGAAATTATTTTAGGAAATACTTTCCATTTGATGTTACGTCCTGGTGCTGAAATACTAAAATCACATGGTGGTCTGCATGGGTTTATGAATTGGCAAAAACCTATATTAACTGATTCTGGTGGCTTTCAAGTATTTAGCTTGGCCAAATCTAGGAAAATTACTGCAGATGGTGTTTGGTTTAGATCACCAATTAACGGCGAAAAAATATTTTTGGGTCCTAAAGAAGCAATCTCTATGCAGCATGCATTAGGCTCTGATATTTTAATGGTTTTTGATGAATGCACACCATATCCTGCAACAGAGCAGCAAGCTAGAGATTCTATGCAATTGTCTCTTACTTGGGCAAAGCAATGTAAAAATCACCATGCTGATAATCATGGAGCACTGTTTGGTATAGTTCAAGGAGGAATGTTTCCAGATTTAAGAGAAGAATCTCTGAAAGGACTCATGGATATTGATTTTCCTGGTTTTGCAATAGGTGGCCTGTCAGTCGGCGAGCCAAAAAATGAGCGGATTAAAGTCTTAGATAATATTGTTGCAAAGATGCCTACAAATAAACCAAGGTATTTAATGGGGGTTGGAACACCAAAAGATATTGTTGAGGCTGTTAGTCGTGGTGTGGATATGTTCGATTGTGTGATGCCGTCACGAAATGCTCGCAATGGTCATATGTTTACAAGTATGGGTATTATACGCTTGCGTAATAGTAAATATAAAACAGACTTAAATCCACTTGACCCAAACTGTAGTTGCTACACCTGTTGTAACTATTCACGGTCCTATTTACATCATTTAGATAAAAATAAAGAAATTTTAGGTGCTAGGCTGAACACTATCCATAACTTACATTACTATCAGCAGCTAATGCAGCAAATTAGATCTGCTATTGAGAGTGATAGCTTTGATGAGTTTGTGGTAAAGTTCAACCAGCAAGAGAGTAAAAAAGAAGTTTTAACTGTATAGGAGTTTTATTATGAGAAGTATAGTCGCAATAGTTTCAATGTTGGGAGCTGGAACAGCTTTTGCAGAAGGTACTGGTGCACCTGCAGGTGGTGGGCCAACTAGCTCATTTGTGATGATTGGTTTCATGTTTATACTTATGTATCTATTCATGATCAGGCCACAGAACAAAAAAGCCAAAGAGCATCGTGAGTTAATGGGCAAACTAAAGGAAGGTGATGAGATTTTAACATCAAGTGGAATTATTGGACAAATTAAAAGAGTTAGCGAACAATTTGTTGTGATAACTTTAGATGAAGGTTTTGACCTTAAGTTGCAAAAGAATGCAATTGCCGGAACAATGCCTAAAGGAACACTAAAATCTATATAATTTAATGTTGTATAAAAGGAATCTTTAAATGCACAGTCATTTTCCAAAGTGGAAGTATGCAGTTTTGTTTGTTGTACTTGTGGTAAGTATTTTTTATGCACTCCCTAATATGTATGGTGAAAATCCATCAGTGCAAATATCAGCTTTAAATGGTGGTACTGTATCAGGGGAAACCATCGATGAAATTAAAGATCATCTACATAAACAAGATTTAACTTACAAAAGTATTGCCCTAGAAGATGGCTCTGCGTTAATTAGATTTGACTCTGTTGATACACAACTAAGCGCGAAAGAACAAATAAGTGCGCTTTTGAATAATAATTACAGTGTGGCTTTAAATCTTGCACCAGCAACCCCTAAAATTTTTTCCTACATTGGTGCAGAACCAATGAAGTTAGGTTTGGATTTAAGAGGAGGGGTGCGATTCTTAATGGAAGTTGATATCAATGGTTCTATTGATAGAAGAATTGAATCCTATTCCGGAGAGATTAGAACATCATTAAGGCAAAACAAATTAAGTTATACGTCTGTGCATCGTGAGAAGGACTTAATAAATCTTAAGTTTAATTCCGAAGATGAGTTGGCAATAGCAAAGACTAAATTAAAGTCAGTATACCCTGAACTTGAATTTAAGAAGCCACGTAAAGAAGATTTGTTGTTAATTGCCCAATTAAGCCAAACACTTATCACTGAAATTAGAAATTATACTATGGAGCAAACCACCTCAACATTGCGCAACCGAGTTAATGAACTTGGTGTTGCTGAAGCAATTGTACAAAGGCAGGGGCTAAATAGGGTAGTGGTAGAATTACCTGGAATTCAAGATACCGCTAGAGCCAAAGATATTTTAGGAAAAACGGCAACTCTTGATTTTGTCTTAAAAGACATGGAGAACGATCCCTATCAAGCGTTGAATGGTCGTGGTACACCACCTGGTTCTAAACTTCTTTACCATAAAGAGGGTTATCCTATTTTAGTAAAAAAGAAGATTATTTTAACCGGTGATTCTATTGTTGGCGCGAGTAGTGCGTTGGATAGTCAAGAGGGTAAACCTGTAGTACAAATTAAGTTAGGCGGTAAGGGACTTGGTGCTTTTAAAAGTACAACGAAACGCAATGTTAATAAGTTTATGGCCGTTATATATCGAGAAGTTAAATTTCAAGATAAAGTAATTGACGGGAAAATTATTAGTGAGCCCGTAACTACTGAAACTGTAATAAGTGATGCAAGAATTTTGCAACCATTAGGTGCAAATTTTAATATTACTGGATTAGGAATGCATGAGGCGAGGGAATTAGCGCTATTACTGCGCTCAGGTGCTTTGCCAGCTACAGTTTCAATAGTTGAAGAAAGAATTGTTGGTCCTAGTTTGGGACAGGAAAACATTGAGATGGGAATGATCTCCTTAGCTGTGGGGTTAAGTCTAGTTTTAATATTTATGGCACTTTATTATAGTGTTTTTGGCTGGATTGCTAATATAGCGTTAGTATTTAATCTGGTATTATTAGTAGCATTAATGTCCATAATCGGTGCAACGTTAACTTTACCAGGATTAGCTGGGATCGTTTTGACCTTGGGCATGGCCGTAGATGCTAATGTTTTGATTTTCGAGAGGATCCGAGAGGAGTTACGGATAGGAGTTACTCCTATTGCTAGTATTCATCGAGGGTTTGATCATGCATTTTCAACTATTATTGATGCTAATCTTACCACATTGATTGTTGGTGTAATATTATTTGCGGTTGGTACGGGGCCAGTTAAAGGCTTTGCTATTACTCTATCAATGGGTATTTTAACATCAATGTTTACTGCTATAACTGGAACTAGAGCAATGGTTGAATATATTTATGGTGGGAACAAAGAAGTGAAAAAATTGGCAGTGGGGATTTAAAACATGGAATTATTTAAAGAGCAAAGCAATATTAATTTCATGGGGATGCGCAAGATAACGGGTTCAATATCTTTGTTATTATGTTTGATTTCAATTGCCATTATTGCAATTAAAGGTATGGCTTTTGGTCTAGAGTTCACTGGTGGAACTCAGGTGGAGTTACGCTTTGAAAATCCTATTGAACTAAGTGTAGTAAGAGAAAAGTTAAAACAACTGGGCTCAGATGTTCGTGTTCAACAATATGGGACAAAAAAAGATGTTTTAATTAGAACCTCAGATCCAATATGGTCAAGTGAAGAGTCAGTAACTAAGAATTTATCAGTTTTTGAGCACTCGGGTTATGGGGAAATTGATATTCGCAGGATTGAGTATGTTGGCTCAGAAGTTGGACATCAATTAGCAGAACAAGGTGGTTTAGCTGTTTTGATGGCGATCTTATCTACTATGGTATATATCGCATTACGATTTGAATATAGGTTTGCCATTAGTGCCGCTGTTGCTCTTATGCACGACTCTATTATCGTGTTAGGAATATTTTCTTTATTTCAATTTGAATTTGATTTGGCCACACTAGCTTCAGTATTAGCAGTTTTAGGGTATTCATTAAATGATACTATTGTTGTTTTTGACCGAGTTCGAGAAAATTTTCGAAGAGTTAGGAAAGATGATGCTGAGCAAATTATGAACAATTCTATTAATCAGACATTATCTAGAACTATAATGACGTCATTTTTAACCCTATTAGTGGTTGTTGCGTTGTTAGTTTATGGAGGCGAGTCTCTCTTTGGGTTCTCGTTGGTACTATTTTTGGGAATAGTTATTGGTACTTATTCTTCAATATATGTTGCTGGTGCCTTTGCTCTACAACTGGGATTAAGCAGGCAAGATCTTTTACCTAAACCAACATCTGAGCTTGATAACTTGCCATAAGTCAGATAATTCTTTTTCCGCCTAGAGTACTTGAGCATTATAGGGTAAAATGCCAGCTCCTTGGGCGGAATAAAATGAGATAAATATGCATCCATATCTAAATATTGCTACAGGCGCTGCTAGAAAAGCTGGGCGAGACATAGCTAAGTCTATTGATAACCTTGATAGAGTTACAGTAAGCCAAAAGTCTTTAAATGATTTTGTAACCAACATTGATGAATATGCAGAAGAAATTATTGTTGAAGAGATATTATCAGCGTATCCAGATCATGGCATCATTGGAGAAGAAACTGGTAAAAGTAATCCTGATGCTGATACCATTTGGATTATAGATCCAATTAGTGCAACCTTAAATTTTATTCATGGGTTTCCACATATTAGTATATCTATTGCCGTTGAACATCAAGGGCTTCTTACCCAAGGATTAATTTATGATCCTTTACGGCAAGAATTATTTATGGCATCAAAAGGTAATGGTGCGACTTTGAATGGTAAACGTATTCGCGTTAGTCCAAAAAAATATCTAGCAGAAACTATAGTTGGAACTGGACTTCCATCTTCAAGGGATAAAAATAAAATAGATTCATATACTCAGCAATTTTCTAGAGTTGCATCTTCTTGCATAGATGTTCGTTGCTCTGGGTCTACAGCTCTTGATTTAGCCTATGTTGCTTGTGGTCGACTAGATGCTTTCTGGAAATCTGGACTTTCACCTTGGGATGTTGCAGCAGGAATTGTCATTGTTAGAGAAGCTGGTGGATATGTTAGTGATTTTAAAGGTGGTAATGATACTTTATTAATGAATGGTGACATAGTAGCTTCAACTCCAAAACTACACACAAAAATTTTGAACGAATTATAAACTAGGAGATGGTGTTAGTGAAAATTTTACAAGGTAATGCTTTGCGTATAGGCTTATGTTTTTTGCTGTTTTTTGGTGTTTATGGAGTTCAGGTTGCTGCTGCTAACACTGGATTAGTTGCTGTCCCAGAAAAAATAACTGATAAAATAATTAGTCAGCAACGAATAGTTCAAGATTTTGAGCAAGTGAGTATCTATGGTAAGGCAACTGTTTACTATATGGCATCTAGGGATAATGAGTTTCGTTTAGAAATAGAAACTGCAAGTCATTTACTAAAGCACGTAGAGAGTAATGTTGATAGTGGTGAATTAACCATCAAAATCAAACATAATTCAGAGAAAAAAGAGGATATTATAATTTATATCCATGCTCCAACCTTAAGTAAGATCACTTTAAATGGTGATGTTTTTTTAAAAACTCAAGAGGGGCGGTTGCGAGCAGATAATTTTGAAATTAAATCTGCAGGTAATTCGTTGGTATCAATGGAATTAGATGTTGATGATTTTCAGGCCCACATTATTGGTTCTAGTAATTTTACTTTGCAAGGGCGTGCCAAAGAGCAAGCAATAACAGTTGAAGGGGATGGCGTTTTTAAAGGAGATAAGTTACTTGGGGATGTTGCTGAAATCAATATTTATGGTAATGGTAACTGTAATGTAAATGTGAGTGACTCACTAGATGTATCTATTAAGGGGATGGGTGTTGTCTCCTATTTAGGGAGCCCAACAGTCGAAAGAGATATCGTAGGCTTTGGTCTTGTTAATGCACTATGAGCCTTTCTCAGATAAAATTTGTTTTAGTTGAGACATCGCACCCAGGTAATCTAGGTGCGGCTACTCGAGCAATTGCTAATATGGGGTTTACTCGACTAGCTTTAGTCTCTCCCAAAGCAAATAAGAATGATCCAATAGCAATTTCTAGGGCGGCAAATTCTGCTCATATCTTAGAACAGGCACAAATTTTTGATTCTCTAGATGCTGCCGTAGCAGATTGTAATCTTGTATTTGCTACAAGAGCTAGGGAAAACTCGATTAAATGGACTGAATATACACCAAGATTTGCTAGTGAAAAGGTATGGGAACATTTATCTTGTATAGATAACAAAGTTGCTATTGTTTTTGGTCCAGAGAAAACAGGGCTTTCCAATGCCATGTTGGAGCAGTGTTGCGGTCATATTATTATACCTACTAGTGACTATTCATCATTAAATTTAGCTCAGGCGATACAGATAATAGCATATGAGCTATTTTTAAAGTTAAGCACCAGTAGTATTGAGGATATACGATTTTCCCAAGATAAGGAGCAAAAAGCATTTGCTCAACAGATGCATGACCTATTCTTATCTTTTGAAGAGGTAATGATTACAACAAAATTTCTAGATCCTAACAAGCCAAAAAAGCTTATGCCAAAATTACGAAGTTTGTTTATGCGAGCTGATATGAGCGTGAATGAAGTACAGATGCTGCGAGGATTTTTAAGTGCTATAAAAGAATATGATAGGTTGAGGTAAGTGGATATGAGCAATATAAATATTAGTGATTCGGCTAAGAATCATTTTAAAAAATCCCTGGCAGATGTACCAGATGCAATTGGGATCCGGTTAGGGTTAAAAAAAGCTGGGTGCTCAGGATATGCTTATTATATTGATCTAGCTAAAGATATAAAAGACAATGAAATAAAAATGGAAGTGAATGGAATAACTTTATATGTGGATGAGCAATATATTGACAATCATCTATCTGGAACAACCATTGATTATCAACAAGAAGGAGTGAACTCTTTTTTGAAATTTAAAAATCCAAATGTTGAAAATGAATGTGGGTGTGGAGAGAGTGTTCATTTTAAAGAAAAAGAGTAAGTATTAAAATAATAACTGTTCTAAGGAGGCAAGAATAGCCGATACACTCTAAACTTTAAAATATCAGAAGTGTTTTGTACAAGGATTTAGTCATGGAACCAAAAATAACTATAAGGGAAGCAGCAGCACTATTAGAAACATCTCCCAGTGTGGTTCAAGCTTATTTAAATAATAATAATTTAGTGGCAAAGCGATCTGGAACAACTTCCTATTTCGGCCACGAAACAGCAAGAGAGCTATTTAATTTTCAAACCTCATCCAAGGCACTATCTTTTCAAATCGTTAAAGGCGGTACAGGTAAGACTACTATGGCTAGTGCTTTTGCAATTCGTGCTAGTTTGTATGGTCTGAAAATTTTATGTATCGATATGGATCAACAGGGAAATTTGAGTCAGGTATTTGGGGTTAATGCTGATGAGCATCCAATTATGATCGATGTCCTAGTTGAAGATTATGATATCAATGATGCTATTGTAAAGGTTGCTCCTGGAATTGATGTTATTGCTTCTCGGCTAGAAAATGCCATGCTCGATGAAGCTTTAAAAATGATATCGGCACCATTACCAAGGGCATATGCAGACTATTTTGATAAACTTAAAGGGATATATGATTTAATAATTATTGATTGCCCACCAAATTTAGGTCAATCAGTTGCTGCTATAACCTTAGCTGTTGATTCTGTGATCGCACCAGTATCAATGGAAGGTTTTGCGATTGCAGGCCTTGAAGCTACTTGTCTTTCTATTGACGAGCTGGAAACTAAATATGAGCGTGATATAGATTTGAAAATTTTAGTAAATAAATATGATAAGCGTTCAAAGATTTGTAACACTTTGTACGAGAGTGTAATTCAAGATGCCATATATAAAAATTTTCTAGTGCAGTCATTTGTTAATAGTTCCCAAGACTTTCCTAATAGTATTCTTGAAGGGGAGAGTATATTTGATAAAATTCAAATAACACAGGCAAAAAAAGATATTGATGATATTTGTCGTGAAATTCTTGATTTCAAACCGATACTTAAAGATAGAAAATATAAAAGTAAAAAGACTAAAAAAAGCCACGTAAAGAAAATCACAACAGATACTTCAGAAAATGTAAATGTTTGAGTGTATATAACCTGATTGTGTACACTATGAAAAAGAATATTTCAGTAACTAAATTGCCTATAAATAATCTGTAATTCTTATATAATACCCCTAGATTAATAAAAAATATAAATAATAATAACTGGGGGATATACAATGTTTTTTCTATTTGAACGCGCACTTGAAGGTCTTTCATATGTAACAGGTATTGGTTATCAGGCAGATGAACCAAAAGTTGTGCCTGCGGTAACTATTTAATTATTAGAACACACTAAAAGAGCCACTCAATTATTACAAATTAATTTCAGGAAATTTCGTGAAGAAATGCGTCCTTTAGAGGATGCTGTTAAGAGAAAAACAGCAGCTATGCATATCATGAATAATGGTGGCACTGATCATACGGCTCAGCAAAAAGAATTTATACGGAAGAATTATCGAACATTTATAGAAAAAAATAAAGATGAACGTGTTAAATGTAGAGCAAAATTTACAGCTATGAATGGAAAAATTCATGCTAAGTATTCAGATGTTCTTCCCTCATTAGATTTAGATATTGGTGCTGAAAAAATTACACCAATATCTGTAGGAATGCGTTTAATGTGATAACGATAGGTACAACAGTACTTCATCTAGAAGAGTATAAGAATAATTATAAATAATAATAATAATACTAGAGGAATTGATATGTGGGAATATTTGAAAAGCTGGATTTGGGATGTGGCAGAAGAAACTGAAGAAATGGATGATACTGCGGATGATGTAATGGCCCAGGCTGCAACATTAATAAAAAAATTAGAAGCAGAGAATGCTGCAGCATTAGAAGATATAGCTGAGGAAATGAAAAAACATGATGCAGTATCCGTTGCTGTTAGTAGATCTTTAGTGCCTGAGGCAGATGATTTTGAATTAGAAGAAGAATTAGAGGCTCTTGTGGGAGGAGCTGGCAGAGGAGTAACTGCTACATTTGCTTATGATCGTTATGTAGCTGTCGGTAGCTCACCTAAGAGTATTATAGAGGTAGATGAAGATGCTGTTTTAGAGGCAGAGCTAGAAGCATTAATGGAAAAAGAGAGCATGGGAACCATGGCAGTAAAGGTCATGCGATAATAATAACTTGCTGTAGTCCTATGATAGCTAGAGAGCGCAACTTAAATAATTGCGCTCTTTTTATTTAATTATTAAAAATATACTATATTTTAACTTCTTTCTTTTCTTTATTTTTTTTGTTTAAGATAGCTGTAACGCAGCCATCACTCCAAACATTGATAGCACTTTCTAGCATGTCGATTAGTGAGTAAAATGGTAAAATCAAACCTAAAATTACTAATGGCACTCCAAGATAAGAAAGAATAACACCAGATAAAGTATAGCAACCCATTGGGATCCCAGCGTTACCAATGGCTGCAATTGTTGCAATCACTACCCAGGCACATAGCATCATAGGTGAGAAACTTACGCCATTGCTTTCGCTAATAAATAATACGGTTGTTAGAATAAAGGCAGCGCAGGCATTCATATTGAGGGTTATGCATAAAGGTAAGCTGAACTTTGCAACTTCTGGGTCCATTTTAGCTCTGTCTATGGAGCAACGAATTGCTTCTGGCAGTGCTACGCTTGATGATTTAGACCAAAAAGCAGTACTTAGCGCAGGGACCAAATTCTTAAACAATTGTAGAGGTTTAATTCTATGAGCCATCAAAATTAATGGCAAGGTAATAAGTGCTTGGATTAGATTAGCTAGTACGATAATGCTTAGATATCTGGTGAATTGGGCCATATCAATAGTATTTAAATCTACTATAAACTCCACAATAAATGCCCATATGGCAAAAGGCAAGAGCATGAAAAATTTTCTGATGACAAACATTACTGCGTTATAGCTTGAGATAATAAATGCTTTAGTTTTCTTAAGGGGTTGCTTGGCATCATAATATCTAATAATCATGCTCAGTAGTGCGCATGACATGAGGGTGATAATTAAGCAAATACTATAAGTGCTGGTAGAGATTTGCATTCTACTACTAGTACAGTTGCCATCAATAGCGTTTGCTAGAGATGGTTGTATTATGAGATATAAAACTAGAGCTGTTGCAGCTGAAAGCATAGTTGTGAAAATGGTGTATTTAAATAGTTGAGAAAATAATTTAGACAAGGAACTTTTTGGATTTAGACCTGCAGCAGCTGAAGTAACAGAAAGAAATATCATAGGAATGCTGATCCATTTTAGGAATTTGACAAACCAGCATGATATTTGTTCAGATATTTCAATTAGGCTCGTTAACTGAAAATGAACTGTGGCGAATGCGCCCAAGATTGCTAGTAGGTATGTGGCAGCAGCATATTTTTTGTTAATCATATTATTGCTTCATGTTTTTAAAAGACTACTAACTATAGCAGTTTCAGCTGGCAAGCTCAAAGAAGTGATGATACTCTAGGTCAGCAAAAAAATACAGATGGTTAGTTTGTTTAATAAATATTGGTGTAAATCACTGACTTACAAGAAGTAACCAAACTAAGTAGGAGAACTTTCCTTGACAATAGCTCTGTAAATTACCTATAGTGTGGATAAGTGGGGAATTGTGGAAGATTGTGGGTAACACTGCTTAACAGTGATAGAAAAACATGTTTAGAGGTCTCAATCAGGTCAATTTAGACGATAAAGGGCGGTTAGCGCTACCCGCTAAGTTTAGAGTGGCTTTAAATGATGAAGTATCAGTCGTACTGACCATAGACACACAAGAGAAATGTCTCTTGCTCTATCCACTAAGTGAGTGGAGCAGTATTGAGAAAAAAATAAGCTCGTTACCAAGTTTAAATCCTACCGCAAGAAAATTACAAAGGCTATTGATTGGTCATGCAACAGAAATACAAATTGATTCCCAAGGAAGAATGTTGTTGCCATCACCCCTTCGAGACTATGCGCAATTAAAAAAACAAGTAGTTGTGTTGGGACAGGGGAATAAATGTGAATTTTGGGATGAGGACAATTGGCAAGAGAGACGTGCTGCCTGGTTAAGTGAGGGGCTTGTTAATCTAGATGAATTGCCAAATGAAGTGAAAAATATATCAATATAGATGCACTATGGTTATGATTGACGAATTACATAAAACAGTATTATTAGAAGAGGCTATTACCGCATTAGCAATTAAGGCGGATGGCATTTATATCGATGCAACTTTTGGTCGTGGAGGACATTCGCGGGCAATTTTATCAGCACTAGGACCAAATGGATCTCTTTATATAATTGATAAAGATCCACAAGCTATTGCCTCAGGAGAAGAATTACAAGCAGCAGATCCACGAGTAAAAGTGTTTCATGGCTCATATTCACAAATAAAAGAATTATGTGTTGATGCAGATATAGTTGGTAAAGTTGATGGAGTTTTAGCAGATTTAGGTGTTTCTTCACCACAGTTAGATGAAGCAAGTAGAGGATTCAGTTTTTCTAATGATGGACCATTAGATATGCGGATGGATACTACTACTGGGCTAACTGCTGAACAATGGCTTAATGAGACTGAAGAAGAAGAGATAGCTAACACTATCTACGGTTATGGTGATGAAAGGTTTTCAAGAAGAATAGCTCGAGCTATTGTAAGAGTGCTAGCAGAGAAGAAGATATCTAGTACTTTACACTTGGCACAAATTGTCAGTAGTGCGATTCCTAAAAAAGAAAAACATAAACATCCAGCAACAAGAACTTTCCAAGCTATTCGAATCAAAATAAATAACGAACTTAGTGATCTTGAAAAATTATTACCTGAAGCTATTGATGTTTTATCTGTTGGAGGGAGGTTAGCTATTATTAGTTTTCATTCCTTAGAAGATAAAATTGTTAAAAGATTCTTTGCTAAATTGGCAACAGGAGATGATTATCCAAAAGATATACCAATACCACAATCAATGATTAAACCTATAGTCAAAAAAATTGGTAAACCGGTTCGAAGTAGTGAAAATGAAGTTAGTGCTAATGTTAGATCACGTAGTGCGATCATGAGGGTTGTCGAGACTTTAGAGGGGCATCATGATTGATACACCGTTCCTAGATATTCTCAATAAACAATATCTGTTTGGAGCTGTGCTAATAATTGTTGTTATATCACTGTCTATTGGAATGGTGTATAGCCGCTATGAAAATAGATTATTGTACTCTGAGTTACAAAAAAATTATGAAAACCGTGATAAATTACAAGACTCTTGGAGTCAACTATTACTTGAACATGGAATGTGGGCATCTGATGTAAGAGTCGAGCAGGTGGCATATGAAAATTTAGGCATGGTCCCCCCTAAAAAAATACAAGTGATTAAGCCATGAACAAAACAAACACAACATTCAATTTTAGATATGTTTTATTGCTTACCATTATTGGATTGTCATTAGCATCTTTAATGTACAGAGTGTTTGATTTGCAAGTAGTACAAAAATCATTCTTGGAAGTTCAAGGTAATAATCGCAGCATGCGGACTTTAGAGGTTCCTGCGTATAGAGGGATGATTACTGATCGAAACAATGAACCTTTAGCTATCAGTACACCAGTGGCGTCAATATGGATAAACCCGAAAAAATTTGATATAAAAAATGAGAATATCCAAAAGCTTCTTGAAGAATTGGAGATATCAGAAGACTATATTAATAATAAACTTGCTAAATACGAAGGCAAAGAGTTCTTATATTTAAAAAGGCATATTCCACCAAGTGTTGGACGCAATATAATTAATCTTGAAATTCCGGGTGTTTATGCGAAAGATGAATATCGTAGATATTATCCTTATGGAGAAGTAACGGCCCATATACTAGGATTTACTGATATAGATGATGCTGGAATTGCTGGTATTGAGAGTGTTTATAATGAATGGTTACAAGGAACTAGTGGCCAACGCACCGTTTTGAAAGACAGATTAGGACGTCATGTTGATATAATTGAAAATGATAATACTGCATCACCTGGTAAAAGTATTACTCTAAGCATCGACCAAAGATTACAGTATCTTGCTTACCAAGAATTAAAAAAAGCTGTAGAGAAGCATAATGCAAAATCAGGTAGCGTAGTAGTTTTAGATGTTAAAACAGGTGAAGTGCTAGCAATGGCAAATCAGCCAAGTTTTAATCCTAATGTTAGAAATAGAGATTATTCTCCTGAAGTATTACGTAATAGAGCTGTTGTTGACTATTATGAACCAGGTTCAACGATGAAATCATTTAGTATGGCATCAATTTTAGAGAATCAGCCTGAATTGACACCAGCATCTTATGTGAATACATCTCCTGGTTACCTTAAATTAGCTGGTGGTGTAGTTAGAGATATACAGAATAACGGGAAATTAGATCTTGAGGGAATATTAAGAAAATCTAGTAACATCGGTATTAGTCGTTTAGTTCTCGATATGCCTGTTGATTATTTATGGGAAACCTATTACAAGCTAGGATTTGGTTATAGAAGTGGATTAAACTTCCCTGGCGAGAGTCCTGGAGTTTTACTAATGCCACAAGAGGGGCAGGAATTTGTAGCTGCAACAATGGCTTTTGGTTATAGGATGGCGGCAACAACGTTACAATTAGCAAGAGCTTATGCAATTCTTGGTGGCGATGGGATAAGGAAGCCCGTTAGCTTAACAAAACAATTTGATCCAGTTCGAGGTGTCAGAGTACTATCTTCACGGGTGTCACGGCAGGTTATTGATATGCTAGCATCTGTTGTAGCCCAGCCACTCTCAAGAGCAAAGGTACCTGGTTACCATGCGGCAGGAAAGACTGGAACAGTCAGAAAGTTAGGGAAAGATGGCTATGAGCAAGGGCGGCATCGCTCAGTTATGGCGGGTGTTGCGCCAGCTATTGAGCCAAAGTTTGCAATCGTTGTAACCATCGATGAGCCTAGGAATGGCCAATATTATGCAAATCAAGTTAGTTCACCAGTCTTCTCAAAGATTGCATCTGGAGCCTTAAGGTTGTTTAATATACAGCCAGATATCCTTGATACTCAAGGTGTGCATGTGGCTCAAAACGAGATTGGACGTACGTGAAGTTAGAATTTTTACTTGTATCTATTGGTGTGCAATTTAATGTGCCTGATGTAGATGTAAAATCAATATCCTTGTGCACTGAAACTGTGGAAAGAGGTACTTTATATTTTGCTATTAGCGAAGACAGTGTAGCTAGAGCATCACATATCAAACTTGCAATTAGCAATGGCGCTGTGGCGATCATAACTGTTGGTGATGAGGTTAGTGACTTTATTCCCATAATTAATTTATCTAAGAGTAAAAAACAGTATATAGATATTCTGGCTATATTTTATCAGCGCTATAATACATTAAAATATTATATAGGTGTTACAGGAACTAATGGTAAAACCACTGTAGTAAACTGGATTAGATATTTGGCAAAAAATCTGGGGGTGGATATTGGTTGCATCGGTACTCTTGGGGTTGATTTTTCTGACGTTCAAAGTAAGTCCGTACTTACTACACCAGATATTGTAAGTCTCTACTCCATACTAGATTCTTTTGCAATGAAAAATGCAATGGGTGCCGCCATTGAAGTATCATCACATGGTTTGAGTCAGGGGCGCGTCGAAGGTGTTCCATTATCTATAGGTGTTTTTACCAACATAAGCCAGGATCATCTAGATTATCATTGTACAATGGATGAATATTTTCATGCCAAAACTAAAATGTTTACGGACTTTAATCTGAAGTATGCAATATTTAATTTAGATGATGAAAAAATAAAAAATTTTCTTGAGTATGAATACAGAGGCAGTGCTAAAGTAATAGGTTATAGCACAAAAGCAGATGTATCTTGTGGTAGATGTAATACTATAGTTAGAGCTGATGATATTCAAATAAACCGGACTAGTACTAAATTCACCCTTCATATAAACAATGAAAATTTTTGTTGTGAAATTCCAACAATTGGACTTTATAATGTTGCGAATGTACTAGCTGCAGTTTCTGCAATTTATGCGACTGGTCTTGAAATTACACATCAAATAACAGTCAGTCTTTCAAGTTTACCGACTGTTCCAGGAAGATTGGAATTAGTAGCAAGTTCCACTATTACCCCTAGTGTCTGGGTGGATTTTGCACATACTCCAGATGGATTAGATAATCTTCTGCAAGGGGCTCGAGAGGCATGTAATAAAAAATTAGTAGTGGTATTTGGTTGTGGAGGTGACAGGGATAGAAATAAGAGGCCGAAAATGCTTGCTGCAGTATTAAAATATGCTGATAAAATATATATAACGCAAGATAACTCAAGAACAGAAAAATTTTCTAAAATATTAACTGATATAACCTTTATTCATGGAAGTGATGATCCTAAAATTAATGTTATTAGCGATAGACGTGAGGCTATCGCTGCAGCGATAAGTAATGCTGAGCCTGATGATTTTGTAGTGATTGCTGGACGTGGACATGAAGCAGTGCAAGATTTAGGAGCAATAAAATTAGAATATACCGATAGTGATGCTGTTAAAAGCACGATTGCAAAATGTACAGTTAGAGAGAAAATAAATGATTATTGAATCCGAAGTATTAGAATCAGTTTTTCCTGGTGTTGCAGATAAGATAGATAGTCCTGTTCATGGGGTTGCAATTGATTCCAGGATGGTTAAAGAGGGAGAAATCTTCTTCGCTATTATTGGGGGAAATAATGATGGTCATGTTTATATTAAACAAGCAATATCTAATGGCGCTATAGCTGTTGTTGTTCAGCATGGATATGATGCAGCAACATCAGTGCCTGTTATAATAGTTGAGGATACAACTAAAGCTCTTGGAAATTTAGCAAAGCAATTTTGGGCAAGACATAAGGTTCCTTGTGTTTTAGTAACTGGTAGTTGTGGCAAAACTACTTGTACTAGTATGTTAAATGGAATTTTTTCTAAAGATAGAAAAGTTTTAACTCCAATTAAAAACTATAACAACGAATATGGCTTGCCATTAACAATCTTGTCGTTAATGGAAGAGCATAATTTTGCAGTATTTGAGGTTGCTAGCAGAAATCCTGGAGATCTAGAATATCTTGTGGATATTTGCACACCAGATGTTGCTCTTGTAACTAATGTTGCCCCAGTACATATTGAAAGATTTATTGATTTAGATGGTATTGCAAAAGAAAAAGCAACAGTATATAGAGCTTTAGAAAGCAAAGGAATTGCTATTGTAAATTCTGATGATGTCTATGCTCCTTATTTTTTAAGTAACATAAAAAAACAAAGAGTAATTAGTTTTGGTATCGATTGCCCAGCAGATGTCACTTGTGGAAAAATAAAAATATTTAAAAATAGACTTGAGTTTGTGGCACTAACACCAATAGGAGAAATATTGGTAAATGTTCCTTGTATTGGTGTGCATAATATTGTGAACATATTAGCAGTAATAGCTGTGGCTATAGCCGCTGATGTAAGCATGGCATCAATAGTTTCAGGATTATCTACATTTAAATCGAAGCCACAACGTTTAAATGTAATAAATGGTGTCAACAATAGTACTGTTATCGATGATACCTATAATGCTAACCCACTTTCAATGCAAGCATCACTATCTACTTTAGATGCCATGCCTGGTGTTAAGAAAGTTTTTGTTATGGGAGATATGGCTGAGTTAGGTGAGCACAGCAAATCTATGCATATGTTAATTGGTAGTCAAGCTAAATCATTAGGGGTATCAATGTTTTTAGGATATGGCAATGATACTCGCTATGCGTGTGAGGCTTTTGGTTCCTCTGGACATCACTTTAATGATAAAATGGAGTTAACCAAGGTACTATATAAAATTCTTGATAAGACAACAGTAGTGCTAGTTAAAGGCTCCAGAAGTATGAAAATGGAGGATATTATTAAAAAAATATCCTTGAGTGAAATGACTGAAACACAAGGCAATTAAATGTTTTATTGGATTTTAGAGTTATTGCATGAGCACATACGCGGGCTCGGGGCATTTAACTATCTGACTTTGCGGTCGATAATGGCTGCTTTGACATCGTTAGTGGTGACTCTTATCCTTGGCCCAGTAGTGATAAGGTTGTTAACTAAGTTGCAGGTTGGACAAATGGTTCGTAAAGATGGGCCGCAATCTCACTATATTAAAGCTGGTACCCCAACCATGGGTGGGGTTCTGATTATCCTTTCTTTAACCATAAGTACAATTATTTGGGCAAGGTTAGATAATAATTATATATGGTTAGTTCTTTTTGTTTCAATTAGTTTTGGTGGTATCGGCTGGCTTGATGATTATAAAAAATTAGTGCTGAAAAATTCAAAAGGATTAGCTGCCAGGTGGAAGTATTTATTACAGTCTATATGTAGCATTATTGTTGCAATAGTCTTGTATCGTATGGCAGAGACAAGTGTTGAAACAAGCTTGCAAATTCCTTTTATAAAAAGTTTAGTGATACCTTTGGGTGTATTTTATATTGCTCTAACGTATTTTGTAATTGTAGGTACTAGTAATGCAGTTAATTTAACTGATGGCTTAGATGGTTTAGCCATATTACCCACTGTAATGGTTGCTGCAGCTTTAGGAATTTTTGCATACATCACTGGGAATATGAAATTTTCACAATATTTGATGATGCCGTACATATCTGGTGTGGAAGAAATATCTATATATTGCGCAGCACTATTTGGTGCTGGTCTTGGATTTCTGTGGTTCAATGCATATCCAGCACAGATATTTATGGGTGATGTTGGAGCTTTAGGATTAGGTGCAGCTCTTGGCACTGTAGCCGTTATTGTACGTCAAGAGTTAGTACTCTTTATTATGGGAGGGGTATTTGTTATTGAAACTATATCAGTAATCTTACAAGTTGGTTCATATAAACTCACAGGTAAACGTATTTTCAAGATGGCCCCAATTCATCATCACTTTGAGTTAATTGGTTGGCCAGAGCCACGCATAATAGTTAGATTTTGGATTATAACTTTAGTGTTAACATTGGTTGGTCTGGCGACGATCAAGTTGAGATAATGACAATGATGAAAATTTCATTATTAGGTTTAGGTGTAACTGGCAATTCCATTTTAGATTTTCTTTGTAATCAACAACAGGCGCAAAATATATTTGTGTTTGATAGTAGAGAGAATATTATTCTAGATGATCTTTATGCTAAATATCCAAATGTGAAATTCAATCTTGGAGTTTTTGCCAAGTTTTATGAAACAATTTTAAGTTCAGATATTGTTATTTTAAGCCCTGGCATAGATCTTCGAACTGATCTAGTTACTAAGATTAAAAACCAATGTATACCTATCTTGAGTGATATTGAAATATTCCAGCAAAATGCTACCAAACCTATAATTGCTATAACAGGAACAAATGGTAAAAGTACAGTTACTAAGTTATGTTCTGATATGCTAAAAGAGCATGGTCTTAAAGTAGCACTGGGTGGTAATTATGGAATTCCTGCACTTTCTTTACTTGATGATGATGTAGATGTCTACATTATCGAACTATCAAGTTTTCAGTTGGATTTGCTTAATAACACTAAATTCCATGCAGGAGTGGTGTTAAATATTAGTCCGGATCATTTGGATCGATATGATGATTTTGAAGAATATAAAAATTCAAAACTACGTCTTTACGAAATGGTTAAGCATAAAATTGTTGATAGTGATAAAGATTTTGCACAAGTAGTGTCTACAAAAACTGTTGATACATATAGTCCCAGGGATCACAAAGCTTCTGATATTGAACTTAGCGAAATTATTCATGCATCTAAAGGGCAACATTTAGAAAATGTATTAGCTAGTATTATGTTGACTAATACTATTATTAATGTAGATACGAAACTAATAGTAAAAGCTTTACAAAATTTTTCAGGGTTGTCACATCGCTGTGAGTTAGTATCAAAATATTCTGAAAAGCTGTGGTTCAACGATTCAAAAGGCACAAATCCTGCTGCAACTATGGCTGCTATACAAGTATTTTCAGAATCTGGAGCTGAGCTGATAGTAATACTTGGTGGATTAACTAAAGGTGCCAGTTTAGAGATGCTTTGTGATTTAGTAGTAAGTAGTTGTAATCTAGCGGTTTTAATTGGCGCATCGAAAGAGAAGTTCTATAATTTATTAAAGGGTAGGGTAAACTGTGTTTTAGCAGATTCTTTAGAAAATGCGTTAATGCAGGCAAATAATTTGAGCTGCCCAGGTGATGTTATTCTTTTTTCACCTGGAGGCGCAAGCTTTGATATGTTTAATAATTTTGAACATAGAGGTGAGTGTTTTGTACAAGAAATAAAACGCTTGAGTGAGAGGGATAGCCAACAAAATGGTGCACAATCACAGGCCAAAAGCATTTGAGCACATATTATTTATTTGTGTGATCACATTATTAGCTCTTGGGCTTGTTATGGTCACATCAGCATCTATTCCTATTACCCAAAGATATTTAGTACCACCTTTATATTTTGCTATAAATCAATTTACTTATGCAATACTAGGCTTAAGCTTAATGATTGGTGTGAGTTTCATTCCAATGCAGCTTCTTTATAGATTTTCAGGCATGTTTTTGTTTGTAAGTATTGTTTTGTTAATATTGGTTTTAATTCCTGGAGTAGCCAAGACTGTAAATGGGAGTAGTCGTTGGTTAATACTGGGGCCTATATCAGTCCAAGCTTCAGAGATAGTAAAACTTGGTTCTATAATTTATCTTGGAGGTTATTTATACCGACGAGCAGATAATTTAAATAATAATCTATTATCATTTTTCATCCCTCTGTTTTTCTTAGTGGTACTGTCCGTATTGCTATTATTAGAACCTGATTTTGGTGCAACTGTTGTTCTTGGTGCAATATTCATGGGAATGTTATTAATTGCTGGTGTGCCATGGAGTAGATTTTTATTGCTGTTTCCTGTAATTATTAGTGCCTTTGGGTCGTTAATTTATTTTTCACCATACCGTATGCAAAGGTTATTATCTTTTGTGAATCCATGGGAAAATCAATTTGACTCAGGATATCAATTAGTACAATCACTAATTGCTATTGGTCGAGGCGGTCTTTGGGGTAATGGCTTAGGTGGTAGTATTCAAAAATTATTTTATTTACCAGAGCCACATACAGATTTTATTTTTGCAGTCTTAGCCGAAGAGTTAGGCATGTTTGGAGCATTGGGGTTAATAGCTTTATTTGCCATATTATTTTTTCGAATATATAAAGTGGCTAGTGCAGCGGCAAATAATAAAGATTTTTTCTCTTCATATATTACTGTTGGGATCTTAATTTGGCTTGTAGCTCAAACTTTTATAAATATCGCTGTTAATATGGGAATGTTACCTACCAAAGGTATCTCATTACCATTTATTAGTTTTGGAGGTAGCAATTTACTAGTTAACTGTATAGCTATAGGCGTAGTCTTACGTGTGAATTTTGAGACTAGGATGAAAATGTTGGGCGACTAACGAGCATAAGATATTTGGTTATTTGCATTAAAGTTTTTTCATTAGCTATACTCTGGAAGTATATTTTTAAGTTTATAAGGATAAACTATGAAATCAATGAAATTAGGCCTAGCGTTAGCTAGTGCAGTAGCCTTTTCATTTGCATCTGAGGCCGTTGCTGCTGATGGAAATGATGATGCTGCTGAAGATAAAGTGAAATGTTTAGGAGGTAACTCTTGCCAAGGTCACGGACAGTGTGCAACTGATAGTCATGCTTGTGCTGGACAGAATACATGTGCAGGTATGGGATGGGTTTATCTTTCAAAAGTAGAATGTCAAAAAATACCAGGTGCTACAGTAGCTGAAGAATAAAAAATTCATATCAATAAGTTTAATAGGTAGGCTTAATATGCTAGGAAAATTGTGTTGTAGTGTCTTGCGGAAGTCTACCACTTTATTAAATTTTATTTCTCATATTGTGAATTTAGGGGTTAGAATTTACTTGTTTAATGTGTTTTTCAGCTCTGCACTTACTAAAATTAAAGATTTTTCAACTACTATGTTCTTATTTGAGCATGAATATAAATCAACATGGCTACCTCTTCCTCCTTCTATAGTGAAAAATCTCGGTTGGGATATACCTATAATGCCAGTAAGTTTAGCGGCATATTCAGGAACCGCATTGGAACTATTATTGCCATTCGCATTATTATTAGGCTTTGGAGCGCGTATACCTGCATTAGCGTTATTTATGTTTAATTACGTTGCTGCTGTTTCTTATCCGTTTCTTTGGACTAAGTCTGGATTAGTTGGATTGCAAAACCATTATTTTTGGGGTGCTTTATTATTAATGTTAATCTTTTATGGTAGTGGTAATTTATCTTGCGATACTTACTTGAAAGCTAGATTTTGCAAGAAGAAAAATATTCTCTAATGATATTTAAAATATGAATTAAAAAATTCAAATAATTTTTGATAAGTACTAGGAGATTGTTATATGTTAACAAATAAAGTTCTCCTAATTTTTGCTGTTTTATTTGCTATAAATTGTGCTGTAGCAACTGATACTGGGGTGGTAACCATAGAAAAAATATATAAAACTAAAAATGAATGGAAGAAAATATTACCACCAGAAGTATATGAAATTACCAGAGAAAATGGTACTGAGCGTGCCTTCAGTGGTAAGTATGACAAACATTATAAAAATGGAATCTATGTTTGCAGTAATTGTGGATTGCCATTATTTTCATCTAAAACTAAATATGACTCAGGTACTGGCTGGCCAAGTTTTTACGATGTAGTTGATGAACATAATATACTTCATAAAGAAGATAAAAGTTGGTTTACAACTAGAACAGAACTCTTATGTAATAGATGTGACGCACATTTAGGGCATGTATTTGATGACGGACCAAAGCCTTCAGGTCTTCGTTACTGCATAAATTCACTAGCACTTGAGTTTAAGCCAAGTTAATTACTGCATGTTATTGTCAGGGGTAACTCGAGCATTATTTTGCGATGACCTTATATCAGGTTCTTTAATTTTACTCTTTTGAACTAAATCTTTTCTAAATTCAGCAATTCCTGCTTTATCTTGTTTTTCTCTACTTCTATCTATAGCACGATGATGGTTGTCTTCAGGAGCACGGTTATCCTGCTCTGTTGTCAGAACACCTAGGTCAGGAGTTATCACTTGATATCCATCCGGAAGAGAGTCTGGATGGATGCTCGCATAACCATCTGGTTCTACAGGTACATAATCAGGGTTGGGACTTGTCCTTGGGCTTTTACTAATAGTTTGATAAATAGGTCGGGTGGCCTCGTCCATTAATGGAACGGTGCTTGCTGCTGGTGATATTGGATTATAAGTGATTTCACCATCGGCATTAACAGAAGCATAACCATCTGAAGGAGGAGTTGAGAGCCTCTTATGAGGAGCTTTTGCAGCTTTGGCAGATGCATATTTAGATTTATTAGGAGGAGGAGGAGTGGGTGTGACAGACGCATAAGTAGGTTGGGAGATATTCTCATATTCAGATGGAGTTGAGAGCCTCTTATAAGTACCTTTTGCAGATTTGGCGGATGCATATTGAGATTCATTAGGAGGAGGAGTGGGTGTGACGGACACATAAGTAGGTTGTGGTGCTTTTTTTCGATCTGACTTGATGTTCATAAGACTTTTTATTTTATTCCACATAGCTTTAATTAAACCACCCAAAAAAGTAGTTCTAGAGCGAGGAGTGGTTGCATCTTGAGAGCGTTGCGGAGTAACTCTATTGCTGTTGCTTGGAGGTGGAGTAGGGACAGTCACATAAGTACCTTTTGCAGCTTTGGCAGATGCATATTTAGGTTCGCTTGGAGGTGGCGTAGGATTGACAGATGCATAAGTAACATTATTAGTGGTTGCATCTTGAGAGCGTTGCGGAGTAACTCTATTGCTGTTGCTTGGAGGTGGAGTAGGGATAGTCTCATAAGTACCTTTTGCAGCTTTGGCAGATGCATATTTAGGTTCGCTTGGAGGTGGCGTAGGATTGACAGATGCATAAGTAACGTTATTAGTGGTTGCAGTAGGCAGCGCGGAATTAGTTATTGGAGAACTCAAAGCCATATGACGCTTATTAACTCTCGGATCAGAAAAACTTTGGATGCCTTCTGGAGTCGGAGTTGGGGGCTTGGCTGTGGGGGTAATAATTGCATATGCCCCGGCTAGCTGGTTTTCGAAGTTTTCCTTGTATTTCTTGTATTTTTCTTTTAGATTATTTAACTCTATTTCAATGGATTTTAGTTTATCAATCGTTATCTTCTCATTGCTTAAATTTTTGTTGAAGCCATTAATTGGACCAAGATCTTTTTTAATTAATTCTATAAGTCTGCTATTTTCCAGAGCGGTACTTTCTTCTATATCATGCCGCTCTAGATCTTTAAGATCAGTGAGTATCTTTAATAGATGTTTATTTTCAGCCTTTAATTTTTTTATCTTCTCTTTAAGATTTTTGATTAGCTCATTTTCATTCATAATGTAAACCACACTGATTTATATAATTATTTAGACAAATGGATGTGAAATTAAGTTCATTTATTCAGGGGGATACGCACTGTTTTTCGTAACACAATCTTGAATCTTACAAAATTTGTAAATAACAAGGAGTAGGTCGAGAGCCTAATGGCTCAAAATTGCCAACTTAATGGGTAATGCAAAATAAATTTTTTACTGGGGGCGAGGCATGTTATCAACAGATTTCATTATTTATTTTTCAAACCTTAATAGCCAAAAATAACTAATCACAACAGAAAGTATACCTTTTAATATATTTTTATTTCAGACTTTATTCACGATTTTTTATCGATCATGCCTATTCAAGGTTGGTTCACGCAAGAATATAAGAAGGTATTCATAAATGAGTAATAACTATCGGAAGCCGTCATCGGGGGGAGGGGATGTTTCTGTAATGTGTTGAATAAATTGAAGTTATTAATACTTCGTAATCATGTATAAATTATAATTAATTCCTAAGCATGCTGAAGCACACTTAGGAACATTGAACTTTCCTGTTAAGAGGTGAAATTCTTTTTTAGTCCTTTCCAGCAATCAAGATAATTAGTATCTTTAAGATTGTTGTTGTAGGCAGATTTAGTTACTTGCCAGAGATTATGGCTTTCAATCATAAATGCTAATGTTCCTTCTTGTTTATGTGGCTTAAGAACTTCAGTGCTAGCTTGATTGAATACGTTGGTTTCAGGACCATGGGGGGCAAAGCGATTATGAATAGTTGCTCCACCTGGTAGAAAGGCATCTGGTTTAGCATCGTATACACCCTTTATAAGTCCCATGAACTCACTCATTAAATTTCTATGATAATATGGAGGTCGAAAAGTATCTTCAGCAACCATCCAACGCTCTGGGAAAATGACAAAATCAATATTGGCAAGTCCTTCTGTTGCTGTTGGTGAAGTCAATACTGTGAAAATTGATGGATCAGGGTGATCATAGCTTACAGTGTTAATGGTGTTGAATTTTCTTAGGTCGTATTTATAAGGAGCATAGTTGCCATGCCACGCCACAACATTTAATGGATTATGATCTAATTTTGAATTGAAGAACTGTCCTGCATGTTTGGTAATTAATTCAAATTCTCCAGATTCATCATAAAATTTGGATTTTGGGTACATAAAGTCACGAGGGTTAGCTAGGCCATTTGCACCAATAGCACCTAAACTTGGTAGCATAAAAGGAGCACCAAAGTTTTCATTTATATAACCTTTGGCTGTGCTATCTATTAGATTAACTTGAAATCTTATGCCGCGAGGGATCACTGCAATTTCACAAGGTTCAACAAAAAGCGAGCCCATTTCTGTTCTGATTTCTATTCTGCCTTCATATGGAGCAATTAAAAAGTCACCATCAGCATTGTAAAAAAATTGCTTATCCATGCTTACTGTTGCGTTATACATGTGTACAGCACCACCAGAATAAGATTCACTTGATCCATGGCCAGCATATGTTGTAATTGAGTCAATAAAATTTTGTTTTGACTCATTCGTGTTATCTGGTAACCAGCGCAGTTGTTCTGGGGTGATTATTGCATTGTCGCCAAATGGAGGCGTTTGGAAATTAGGTAAATTATACTTCGTATAGCCTGAAGTTGTGATAGAGGGAAGTATACGATAAAACCAGGAGCGTAAGTTTTGCGAACGAGGTTGGGTAAACGCAGAACCAGTTAGTTGCTCGGCATATAGGCCCATAGCAGGCTGCTGAGGGGAGTTTCTACCAATTGGCAGAGCACCATCTATAGCTTCTGATTCATGATAGTTACCAAATCCTGTTAGATAATTTTCAGACTTACTCATAAGTATCCCAACTGTTTAAAATCTTGGCTGTGATACTAAACAAATATTTTGTTTTAGTCCATATATTCCTTTGTCCATAAACATAATATACTGTTATTTAATATTACTAGGTGTGAGAAAGTTATGGTAGAGCCCAATTTACTAGAGATTAAAGAGTACTTTTTAAGTCTACAATATAAAATATGCCAATCCTTAGAAGTAGAAACTGATGATAAATTTGAGGTTGATAAATGGCAAAAAAATAATATTCAAGGTTTGAGTAGAGTTGTAATTGGCGATGTATTAGAGAAAGGTGGCGTTAATTTTTCACATGTAAGCGGTGGCAAATTACCAAGTGCTGCAAGTAAATTACGACCACAACTTGCAGGTGCTAGCTTCGAAGCTATGGGTGTTTCCTCTGTTATACACCCTAAAAATCCTTTTGTTCCAACAACACATTTAAATGTTCGGCATATAGTTGCCTATCCTGAAAATGGGCCTCCTGTTTGGTGGTTTGGAGGAGGCTTTGATTTAACTCCATATTATCCATTTATTGAAGATTGTAAACATTGGCACCAGGTTGCTAATGATATCTGTATGCCGTTTGGGAATAATGTATATAACAAGTATAAACATGAGTGTGATGAGTATTTTTATTTGAAACATAGAGATGAGGCTCGAGGTATTGGAGGCTTATTTTTTGATGACTTAAATATATGGGATAAGGATATTTGTTTTAACTTTATTAAAGCAGTAGGTGAGGGATTTATTGACGCGTACCTGCCAATATTAAATAAAAGAAAAGATCATGCTTATGCCGATAAAGAGCGAGATTTTCAAAGCTATAGGCGTGGTCGTTATGTTGAATTTAATTTGGTGTATGATCGAGGTACATTGTTTGGGTTGCAATCTAATGGACGTAGTGAGTCTATACTTATGTCGTTACCACCAATAGCAAACTGGCAATATAATTATGTGCCAGAAGTTGGAACAAAGGAGAGTGAAATTTATAAAGTTTTAAAGCCCATTGACTGGTTGGCTGAAGTAGAACTGTAACATAGAGCTAGCACCTGGAGCTTCAGGTGCTAGCCTGCTAGGTATTATTTTACGCTAGCAATAATTTTTTTTACTTGTGTGCGATCTAAAGTTTCATGTTCAATTAAAGCTTTTGCTAGTTTATCTAAAGTATATTTTCTTGAAATGAGGATAGACATAGCCTTTTTATGAGCAGAAGATAATATTTTTTGAGTTTCTTCTTGGACTATCTCTTGTTTTAATAAGGTATTGTTTTTATCTTGGTAAATCGGTCCGATTTTATCAGAAAATCCCCATTTAGTTACCATGTTATAAGCGATCTCGGTGGCACTTTTAAAGTCACTTGATGCTCCTGTAGAAGCATTTTCTTGACCATAAATTATTTCTTCAGCAACTCTGCCTGCAAGTAGCATCGCAATTTTATTTTCAAGGAATGAGCGGCTATATGACTGTTTGCTAACCTCAGGAATAAAGTGGGTAGCCCCTAAGCTTGCTCCACGAGGAGTGATCGTAACTTTATAAACAGATTCATCTTTTGGCATTAAGATAGATCCAACAATCGTATGCCCAGCTTCATGATAGGCTGTCATTTCAAGTTCGTCACTAGTGATGACCATCGATGGGTTTTCAAGACCAAGAATAATTTTTTCTTTGGCTATTTCAAAAGATTTATTGTCAACAGCGCTAAGATCTTGCTTAGTAGCATATATGGCGGCTTCATTAACTAGCTCGGCCAGATCTGCACCAGAGAAGCCAGTAGTCATTTTAGCTAAAGTTGGTGTTTCAACTGAATCATTTGCTATAATTTTATCAACATATAAATCAAGAATTTCTTCACGCTCTTTTCTGGTTGGTAAGCCAATATGTACTTTGCGATCGAATCTTCCTGGTCTTAAAATAGCTTTATCTAAATCTTCGATTCTATTTGTAGCTGCGATAACAAAAACACCATTATTTTCTTTTGGATCCAGACCATCCATTTCAGATAAAAGTTGGTTAATTGTTTGAGTTTGCGTTAGGTTTTGCATAAATAGTGTATCTCTATTTTTTGCTACAGAGTCAATTTCATCTATGAATAAAATACATGGTTTTAATCTTCTTGCTCTATCGAAGAGCTCTCTAATTCTAGATGCTCCTACACCAATATAGGTATCTTCAAAAGATGAGCCTGAAGTAGCAATAAAACTAACACCTGCCTCACCAGCAAGAGATCTGGCAAGCAGGGTCTTTCCTGTACCAGGCTCCCCTTCTATGATCATGCCTTTAGGTGGTTTAGCGCCAAGTCGTGTAAATTTATCCGGAGCTCGCAGATAATAAATTATATCTTTAACTTCTTCTTTAACTGTTTTAAGACCTGCGACATCTTCAAAAGTAGTTTTAATATCTTGGGGTGAGTATATAGTATAAAAAGTTTTTTCACTTGATGGGTTAGTTTTATCATCTTCTCCTGGAGGGAGAGGGCTATGCATTGCTTGGTCTTGGTGCACATAAGTACGATTTGGAGAATTATATGTTAATACTGCATATAAAAAAGCGATGGTTAATGCAATTGTAATAACAGTCCCTGGAATAGAAAGTAAGGGTTTGGGATCGAGACTTTTTATTTTTTCTTTGTCTGCTGCTAAAAAAGCTAATGCTTTTCCTGAAAAACGTTTAATAAGTAAGTATTCTGCGATAATAAAAAGAAAGATGAATATAAAAAGCTCTAAACTAAAGTTCATTAGTGTATCCTCACCGGAATTGTTTTGTTTTAAATTTTTACATGCCTAACAGTATCATAATTTATCGATCACAACAAGATGGCTTTCTGACTTGCAGCGCAATAATAATGAAAAAGTGTTATAATTGTGATGTTCTAATTTTTAGGATTTGTCATGCGAATAGTAATAGCTGCTGGTGGTACTGGTGGACATATTATACCAGCTCTAACAATTGCCCATGATCTCAGGGCGTTAGGTCATAAAATTACCTGGTTAGGTTTACGTACTGGTTTTGAAGCAGATTTAGTTCCCAGAGCTGGATTTAAGATCAAATTTTTGCCTGGTTTTGGTGGTATTAGAGGTAAGTCCTTAATGTCTTTAATTTCATCACCACTTAAATTGTTTCGTGCAGTATTATCTTCCCTATGGTTTTTAAAGAAACATAAACCCTCTGGAATAATAACTATGGGTGGTTATGTATGTGGACCTGTAGGTGTTGCTGCCTGGCTATTGAATATACCAATAGTTATACATGAGCAAAATTCTGTCGCTGGAACTACAAATAGATTATTGACAAGACTTTCAGATAATATTTTAAGTGCATACCCTAGTAGCTTTAGTAAAGATATCGATTTTTTGCATGTAGGAAATCCTATACGGGAAAAATTTGTGAATATCGGTACATACAAGATGAATCCAGATTTTCCTAATAAAATTAACATAGTTGTTACTGGCGGGAGTTTGGGTGCGCAACAATTAAATGATGTAATATTTAAGTTTATTAGTGATATACAATTTAGGAGTAAGGTTAATCTAGTGCATCAAACAGGTGCGAAGGATTTTACTAGAATTAATGAGAAATATAAAACTCTTGATGATTGTAGCAGTATAGAAGTATTACCCTACATACATGATATTGAGGAAAAATATAAATGGGCTGATTTAGTGATTTCTAGAGCTGGGGCCATGAGTATATCTGAAATTTTAGCATGTCAAATGCCGAGTATTCTTGTACCATACCCGCATGCAACTGATAATCACCAATATTATAACGCGAAAGAGTTAGCTAATGTGAATGCGGCACTACTCGTATCACAAGATGATTTCAATACATTATATCTTAAGGTTATGATTAGCAAGCTTCTCATGGGTCCAGAGGAATTACAGAAGTTATCGGATAGTACTAAAATATTATTTCAATCTGGAGCTAATACTAGAATAGCGACATATTGTTTGACAAAATTTAGCTAAGATTTACCGTTACGATAACAATGTTGCCACGGCCTTTATATTCTAAAGAATCGAAGCATATTTGATTGGCTGTGGCAATACCACGGCCATGGGCATCAAATGCCCTTGCAGGATCGAATTCCATATATTTTTGCCAATTAAAACCAGCTCCCTCGTCTTCAATAGTAATACTTATTTTTTCTTTGTCTCGTACTAAATCAACCTTAGCAATACGAGATGAATACTTTTCATCTGCTAGTCTTTTAGAGACTTCGCTTTTCCAATCACCTTTCATGGTTAGCTCTGATTTTTCTTCATAAGTTATCGCAAGATTTCCATGTTCAATAGCGTTTATTAATAATTCCGAAATTCCCATAATTATTTTATCTGGATTGGGGCATGATTGAGCTAGAACAGCAGCCAGAGCATCAGCTTGATTTAAGTTGGTAAATTCAAATTTTCCATTCATAAGTAAATCTAGTCCTTCAGATCCTTTCTGTAATTCTTTATTCAGCTCTTGAATTTGGTGGAATTTTTTGACAGCAGCTTTGAAAGTTGTTTGTAATTGCTCGTCTTTAAAAGGCTTTTTAATATAATAGTCAGCACCTGCTTGGATCCCTTTATGTAACTCTTCTTCGTTAGAGGTTTGGAATATGACAGGAATACTTTTCAGCTTGGCATTTTTACGCATAGATTTTATAACTTGGATCCCATCCATGCCCGGCATAACCATATCTAGTAGAACGGTACTATAGGCTTCGGGTTCTTTTTCTAACAATTCCCAAGCTGACTGACCATCTTCACATGAATCTATATCATATCCTTGATCCGCAAGAAATCTCTTAAACAATTTCAAGTTAAATTTTGAATCATCAACAAGTAGTATCCTAGTTTTAGATGATTGCATGTTGGTCGCGCCCTGGTGAATACATTTATTGTAGATCTAAGTATTGCACAAAAGTAATGAACATTTAGTGTTTGTTAAAATACCTATCATCATTTTAAGGCAAGCATCTTAAGGCAAGCATCTTAAGGATAACTAAGATGATTTTCAAAACTTACATAATACCAATGGCATCATTGATGAAATAATTTTTATGGGGATTCATTTGCACATACTGTTAAACATAAGTTTTATTGTGTGTTGGATGTGGCAATTTAGTTAATCCATCTCATCGAGTTTCAACTTTTGTGATATGGTCGATAATTTTTATTACTTATATTTATTCATAATTTCATTAATAGCTGACTTATCTTGCATGACTTCATCAAATGCTTTTTGATGTTGTTCTACGACTTCATTTGGAGTACCTTGGCTGAATGCAATGTAGTGATCACCTAGTTTTTTTGCATAGATTATTTCAAAATCATCAGTGTTAAGTCCCATTTGTTCAATATTATATAAGCTAACATATTTGTTATAAGAAAAAGCATGGATCCTTTTAGCCATAATTAGTTTTATTAGTTGGTTATATTCAGAAACTACTTGAACATCATCTAATGTTAGTCCTCCATTTTCAAGTAGTACTGATAATCCTGAATCATCTCGAATAGCACCATATTTGAAGCCTTTGGCATAGACGCCATCATCAGATGGAGCTTTAACATTATATGGATTCCCTTTTAGTACAATTAGAGCATTTTCCATCGAAGATAAAGGGCCAACCCATTTAAATAAATTTTCTCTAGAGGCTTTCCTCGTTGTTGAGTATAAAGCAGCAGACTTTGAAGTAGATTGAATCATTTTATAGCCTCGAGCCCAAGGAACAACCTTTATGTCATTGGCTGTTAAATTATTATCCATTTTTTTAAACATTAAGAGAAGAACATCAGTATTAAATCCAGTTGCAATATCTTCATCATTAGCAAAATTATATGGAGGCAAATTTTCAGTATAATACTTCACATCATCTGTTACATTAGCGTGTAAAAGAGCTGGAGCTAAACTTAATAAAATTATAGTAGATAGTCGTTGTGATGATTTCAGGAGCGAACTTTTCATATTTATACCCGAACAATAAATAGTATATAGTAATATCATAGTGTTAATAGCAAGCTTGTCAAAATCTTCATGAACTATAGTGGTTGTTCATATGTTTGGCAAACTACTAAAATAACCTGATATTTATATGAGTATGTCATGTCTTAATAGATAACTACGAATATAGCTTTAAGTTAGGTGATGTATGATTTTCAGTTATAATGAAAAATAATTTCAGGACTCAGTGTATAAGGTTGATTATGCCAAAATTTCAAGAAATTCATGATCTAACTTTTAAGAGGAGCGTAAAGTTAAAGAGATAACACTAAATTTAGTTTTTTTCAAATAAAGTTTGACAGACTTTTGACTATAATGTGGCTATATATCAGATCTGATTTTTTTTACAGTAAATAAAGATAGTGGCAACTTTCTTAAGCTGCAATTCAGTTTGCTTTTGAGCATGAGCTTGTAGTTACAGTGGTCTATGTACTCTGATTGAAGCTTTTGAATAGACACATCCTGTGGAACATTATCACTTCTTCATCCACTAGAGAATGTTTTTTGACAACGCATACGATGATAAGATTTCTCCCTGACTTTGTAAGACTAATTCAAGACTTTGGAAATACATGAGATCTTATTTCATCTTCTGTTATTAATGGTAATCTAGATTGAACATAAAGATGTTATATGTTTTTAGGAAGTAATGAAATTAAATCGTAGTTGGTATAACGTTAAACCTATATATAAGCCTGTAAGTGGGGCTCTCGCAGAGCTATGCTGAAAGTTATCTCTGGGACCTGGGACCTCGGACATAATTAGAAAACAAGATAAGGAGGCCTTAGAATTAAATAATGATAGAATTTTAGTTTGCAGTTTGAAATGGTTGCTAGATGCTACACTTAGGTCTACTAGAGATGATACTTTACTGTGACCATGAAGCTATAACAGGTGTCTTGCAATGTCTATCCCCATAGTGTCGGTGAAAAAAGCAATAAAAATAAGAGCATATGCATATTATGCTGCATCAAGACTTATAATCGAATATTCAGAGGCAAAAGAGCCATATGGAATAGTTTCTTTAACTAAGTTAAATAATATTTTCAAAGAATTTATCGATACTTCAATAGTTGATACTAATGATCTTGAGGAGATGATAGCTAAGATATTAGGGGTATTACAGTATTTTTACAGAGCTGGTCTTGGCATGAGAATTTCTCTCGCAGAGACGGTTAATCAGTTAAGTCATGCCGAACATGTATATAACTGGTTGTTTAGAGAAAAAAATGATATTGAACATGTATTTAATATTATCGACAAAGATGAGATCCAGAATGGAATTAAAGAAGATATTTTGCAAACTATAGAGCATATCCCACTTGCAAAGTTCAATGATGCTACACAAGATGAATGGTTGAAAATAAAACTTACGAAGGAAGAACAACCGAAATGGTTTTCTATATTACATTTGTGGGAGCAACGAATACTAACAGCATTTATTGATGTCTGGCTGGGGCGAGAAGATTTAGTTGCAAACAATATAAATGATGCTCCAAGTTGCTTTGAAAAGTTTCCTGCTAATGTTAAAAAAAGATTGCATAATAAATTTCTTGATAAGAACAACGAAGGAACACTTAAAAATTTAGATCTGGGTGAGTTCTTAGGAGTACAAACAGGACATTTATCTTGTTACCCATCTATTCGTAATGGCTATCGTGTAATGCTATGTATTTACAAAAAATCTATAAGTGAATTAGAAAGTATAGAATTAATACGGAAAGTTACTCTTTTACGCGCAGCCACGCCTTTTGTGAATTTCGCAGATGCAGATGAACAGTTGCGAATAACTATCGCAAATATTCAACAGGCAATACTGTTTGATTTGGTAAATCCTTTTCAACGTATTGCACATTATAGTAGTAAGAGATCTGTGATCACAGTTCCTGTGTTAATTCAAAATCTTGTTTCTCATCATAAAGGCTATGATGATGCTGTCACTCAAAATGTAATGATAAAAGCTGTGCGAGAATTAAGAGGACAATTTGCTGATAGGCAGGAATCTGCAATATTCCTCAAAAAAAATATTGAGCAATTAAAGGATATTGTTAAAAGAGATACTTTAATTGAGGATGTTGATGACTTTTTGCATAATGTGATTAGTAATAAGCGCGTGGTGTTTGATATTTGCTTTGCAAGTCATGATGTGTTTCAGACATCATTTATTAGGAAAAAACAAGTACCATTTTCACAGGACAGACAAGAACATAGTTTTTTGAAAAAGGTTATAAATGCAGAGTTAATGAAGTTGCTACGTGGAAGTGTATATATTGGCAGTAAACCTGCAGTTAAATCAAAGTTTTATCATGACAAACTTAAGAAAGCAATTGAGGATGTAGACCCAATTAAAGCCATGCATGAATTGTCTGATATTCATGATGAAATTGTTGAATATAAAATTCCAGCTCTAAAGTTAGGTCTTGATGCTTATGAGTTATATCTTAAAGAAGATGATGCAAGTTTTTATCAGGCTGCATATTTGCAAATAACTTTTGCAGCAATAGGTATCCGAATTGGAGGTTGTTCTAATGGATGTGACTTTGAAAGCCCTCTTATTTTAGTTGTAAATGCAATGCGCATTTTTTATGTTAAATATGGATGCTTTCCTGGGCATTCATATTTAACTGAAAAAGAGTATGAAGATTTTGAACAGGTTATTGCCAGTGAGTTTTTACAAGGATATTGTCATAATCTACTAGAGCGAAGCTCTCAAGGATGCTCAGGGGTTATTTTTTTAGAAAAAACCTTGGGTGACTCGGTGTTAAATAAGATTAAAAAATTGGCTCCTAAATATGGAATCAATCCAAATGAATATCATTTCTATCATGATGCCGAGACTTTATCTAGAATTGAATTTATTAATGAAAGTATGGATCTTGTTAGATTTGAAAAAACCATTCATAAATCAATTTCAGAAACTAAAGAACTAAAAAAATCAAGAGAGTGGGATGTAGATGAAGATTGCAAGTTATACAACAAACTGTTGCCAGCAAGAGCAATGATTGAAAAAAATAGGACGAGATTGAAAGCAGAAGAAAAGACTAACCAAGAGATTATAAATAGAATTGAGGAAATGTTTAACATTGGTACTTTGAAAAAATTAAATGAAGAGATTGAAAGAGCTAGTAAAACAACGCCACTTAAAGCGACTTTTTCAAAAATCATGAAATTCAAGAAGCAAACCGCAGCGAAGCTACTTAAGGTAAAACCTGAAGATAAAAATAACAAAAAATAAAAATCATATGTTTCATCGAAATTATAGAGAATAAGAATAGTCTTTAAACATCATTTATTATATGAGATGTGAAATTTATTATGAAGGTGCTAAGCCGAATTAGTATTGCTCGTATGATACAAGAATCTTTATCGGGTGAATGATATTTTTATTATATATTCGAACAAATTTTAGTTAAGGTGGCCAACAAACTGCTTGACTAAAATTGAGACTTCTCCTCATAACAGATACAATCTAAGCAATTTTAGAAAGATATTAGTTTGAGGATTAGATTATGAGGCGGATAAAGCGCATTCACATGGTTGGTGTTGGTGGGTCTGGGATGTCTGGCATCGCTGAAGTACTTCTCAATTTAGGCTATAAAGTTAGTGGTTCGGATTTAAAAAAAAGTGAAGTAACTGAGCGTCTGAAAACATTGGGCGGATACATAACTTACTCACATATTCCAGAGAATATTATTGATTGTGATGTGTTAGTAGCTTCTAGCGCTATATCTGAGCAAAATATTGAAATAAAGTTAGCAAGACAAAGAAGGATCCCTGTTGTACCTAGAGCTGAGATGCTCTCAGAGTTAATGCGTTTTAAAAAGGGTATAGCTATTGCTGGCACTCATGGTAAAACCACGATCACTAGTTTGTCAGCAGCAGTATTTGCTGAAGCAGGTTTAGAGCCTACTTATGTTGTTGGGGGTATGCTTAATAGTACCAAAACTAGTGCGAAATTAGGTGATGGTGATTACTTTATAGCAGAAAGTGATGAAAGTGATGCATCTTTTCTACAACTTATGCCTGTTATGGTAACTATTTCTAATATTGATAATGATCATTTGAGTACGTATCGTAATGATATGGCTGAATTACGCAAAGCATTTACAAATTTTGCAAACAGAGTCCCATTTTATGGATTGGTTGTTGCTTGTATAGATGATGCTGAAATTAAAAAAATAATTCCTAACATAACCAGACCATTAATAACTTATGGCTTTAGTGATAAAGCGGATGTTCGAGCATCTGATCTTAGTTTTGTCGGTACTAGATCAATATTCAAGATTAAGTATCCAGGTTTCAGTGAGTTATTTGAAGTAGAGCTTAATTTACCAGGGAGACATAATGTATTAAATGCTCTTGCGACCATTACCCTAGCAGTAGAGGCTGGAATAGATATGGAAACCATATGTAAGGCTTTGAGTGATTTTTCTGGAGTTAGTCGTAGGTTCGATGTCAAGTCCCCAATTTACGTGGAAAATAGAGAACTTTTGTTAATTGATGATTACGGTCATCATCCAACTGAAATAAAAGCAGTAATTGATGCTGCAAAAATAAGTTACCCAAATAAGCGGGTGGTGATGATTTTTCAACCGCACAGATATACCAGAACTAAACAATTATTTGAAGATTTTGCCAATGTTTTATCTGTCGTTGATGAATTAATAATGTTGAATGTTTATTCCGCTGGAGAAGAAGCAATCTCTGGGTATGATTCAAAAACTCTTTGTGCGGCAATAAGGCAACGTGGAAAGGTAGATCCTATTTTTGTTCAAAGTATGGAAGAAATACCTGGAATTTTGACTAATGTTTGTATGAACAACGACTTATTGATAACTCAGGGTGCGGGTGACATAAGTAAAATCTCTAATCACTTGCAAAAAGTATTAGCAAAGCCACAAATAGTTATTACTGAGGGTTAAAATGATAATTGAAAGGAAAAATTTTATTACAAATACTTCTGCTTTGATCCTGGTGATTATTAGTTATTATATGCCTCAAAGTATTTACAAGCAATTTGTAGCATCAGCAAGTGTTTTTGCTCTTGCAGGGGCTGCTACTAATTGGCTAGCGATTTATATGTTATTTGAAAAAATACCATATTTGTATGGTTCTGGGATCATTCCAACACAATTTGGATCGTTCAAAATTGGAATAGAAAAATTAGTAATGGGGCAATTTTTCACTAATGATACTTTGGGACGTTATCTGAAAAGTGATGAATTAAGTGGAGATAAGCTCTGGAAAATAATTGGTCCCAAGATTGACTATGATGCAGTATTTGGTGCTTTAACCCAGGGAGTGAAAGAATCTCCAATGGGAGGAATGTTGGGAATGGTCGGTGGCGATGATATGTTGAATTCATTAAAACCATCTATCGTACCAAAATTAGAGAAAGAGTTTTCAAGTATTGTTAAAAATATGTCCTTGGATGGCGATGAGAAGAGCGATGATTATCTTCAACGAATAAGAGCGCAGATACATTCGGTTGTTAAGTTGCGTTTAGATGAGCTGACACCTCAAATGGTAAAAGAAATAATTCAAGAGATGATAAGAGCACATTTAGGTTGGTTAGTAGTTTGGGGTGGAATTTTTGGTGGCTTGTTAGGCATTATTGCTGAAGGTTTAAAGATAATATAGGAACCATATGCTAGATAATAAGTTAGAAATGTTAGCTAATATCTCTCTTGCCAATCTAAACACTTGGAAGGTTGGTGGATGTGCAAAACATTATCTCAAACCCGATAACGTTGAACAAATCATAAAAACTTTAAAAAACATATCAGATAATGAACAAGTATTATGGTTGGGATTAGGAAGTAATATTTTAGTTCGCGATGGTGGTATCCCGGGTACGGTAATTCATATGCATCGTTTTGATGATGAGATTAGAGTTATTGAAGAAAATGATACTTATATTTGGCTTGAAATTGGAGCTGGAGTTAGCTGTGCTAAAATAGCCAAGTTTGCATCAAAGTATAAGTTAGCTCAGGCTGAATTTTTTGCTGGGATCCCTGGTACAATGGGGGGGGCTTTAGCGATGAATGCAGGAGCTTTTGGAAGTGAGACTTGGAGTTTCGTTAGTCAAGTACAAGTTCTTTCGCGTTCAGGGGATATTTTAAGTCTTAATCCACATGATTTCACTATTAGTTATCGTGAAGTTAAAATTAATTTGAAAAATTTTGTTTTTCTAAATGGAACAATAAAGCTGTCCAAAAAAGAAGCATTTGTGGTTGGCAGGCTAAAAGAGCTTCTACATAAACGTAATCAAAGCCAACCTATTGGGTTACCCAGTTGTGGTTCAGTTTTTAAGAACCCTGAAAATGGTTATGCAGCACAATTGATAGAAAGCTCTAAACTTAAAGGTGTAAGAGTTGGAGGGGCCAGCGTCTCTTGTAAGCATGCTAACTTTATAGTGGCTGAACGTATGGCATGTGCTCAAGATATCGAGACTTTAATAGTTCATGTGCAAAATACAGTTTGGTATGACCATGGAATACTATTGCAACCAGAAGTGAAAATACTAGGAGTAGCTTAAGTGAACTTATTTAATCATATTGCAGTGCTTTATGGCGGTGGAATAACTGAACGAGAAGTATCGTTGACCTCAGGACAAGCTACTTATCAAGCACTAATTGAAAACGATATTCAGGCGACGTTAATAGATGTAGCACAAGATGACTATATAAAATTATTGCAAAGCGGTAAATTTAGTTGTGTATTTGTAGCTTTGCATGGTGGTTTTGGTGAAGACGGAACTATTCAAGGATTACTTGAATGTTTAGGTTTACCTTATACTGGTAGTGGTGTAAGTGCCTCAGCATTAGCCATGGATAAGGAGAAGAGTAAGATTGTCCTAAGAGCTCATGGATTACCAGTATTACCGAGCTATGCAATTGAGCATAATTTTATACCTAGTGATTTTCCTTTAGCACTAAAACCTAATTCTCAAGGGTCTAGCTTTGGTGTCTTCAAAATAAACTCTAAAGTTCAATTGATGGAGCAATATGAACAAGTGGTAAAATATGGAGATGTTCTTATTGAGCCATGGATTGATGGACCAGAATATACAAGCGGTGTGGTTGGAGATAAGGTGCTATCTTCAATAAATATTATTCCAAAAGATGAATTTAATACTTTTGATGCAAAATATATTTCAGATGCCACTCAATTTATTTGTCCTGGCAGTGATAATTTAGAGTTTGAAGGCGAGCTAGCCAGTATCGCACGTAGAGCTTTTGATGCCCTAGGTTTGAATGGATGGGGACGTGTTGATTATATGGTAAGTACTACAGGTGAAATATATATACTAGAATTAAATACAATACCTGGACTAACTAGTCATAGTTTGGTGCCTACAGCAGCAAAAACTGAGGGAATTAGTTTTTTTGAATTAATTTGTAAAATTATTGAATGTTCTAATCTTCCTGGTGTAACTAAAAAAGTAAGGTTAGAACGACAACTAGAGTACTGATTGATGCAGGATGCAAAAAAATATAGATTAACTATTATTTTAGTAGTAGCTGGATTACTTGTTGGTTCAGCAGCACTGTACTCAGGTATTTTTTTTGCAAAACAGCAGTGGTTAATAAGTAACGTAACTTTTAAAAATAAATTAAACTATGTTGACATTTCGGAGTTAGAGCCTCAACTTGCAGATTACTTAGGCAAAAGTTTTCTTTTCACTGACCTATCTGATCTGCATAAAAAACTACTAACAAATGAGTGGGTAAAAGAAGTAGAGATATCTAGAAACTGGCCAGATACTTTAGAGATAAAATTTCAAGAAGAAATACCTTTAGCCTATTTAAACCAAAGTCGCTTAGTTACTACAGAAGGCAAGGTAATAAACTCAAGGCCGCAGGTAACTATTAAGTTACCAATTTTCGAAGTGGAAAATTCGTATTTAGATGATGCTTTTATTTACTATTTTGATATATTATCAAAGATAGGTCCGTTAGGTTTAGGAATAGAAAAGCTTAGCCATACGGCAGTAGATGGTTGGAAGTTAACTTTAGATAGAGGATTTGAGCTCATTCTTGGACATAATGAAATCATGGTAAGGCTAACAAGATTTGTATTAGCATACCAGAGGAAGTTAGAATCTTTATCTGATAATTTTGATTACGTGGATCTACGTTATACAAATGGGGTTGCGATTGGTTGGAAAACTACCAATAATTAGTAATAGCGTTGCTATGAACCTTGAGGAGGCGGGCTGATGCCCAAAAAGCAAGAAAGTAATTTGATTGTTGCTTTGGATATAGGTACATCTAAGGTTTTAGCTGTTGTTGCTGAAGTCTTACCAGATGGTATTGTTGAGGTTATAGGTATAGGTAAACATAACTCAACAGGGCTTAGAAAAGGTGTAGTTGTAAATATTGAAGCAACTGTCAAAGCCGTGCAAAAAGCAGTTGATGAGGCTGAGTTAATGGCTGGTTGCCATATTCATTCTGTGTATACTGGAATATCCGGTGCCCATATAAGAAGTTTTAATTCTCATGGCATTGTTGCAATTAAAGATAGGCAAGTAGAAAAAGCAGATGTTGAGCGTTCTGTTGAAGCGGCTAAAGCAGTTTCTATCCCTGCAGATCAAAAAATAATCCATATTATTCCAAGAAATTACGTGATTGATGGGCAAAGTGGTATAAAGGATCCTATTGGAATGTCTGGTATACGCCTAGAGACTGATATTCATGTTATTACTGGCTCAGTTAGTGTGGCGCAAAATATCATAAACTGTATTCGTCGCTGTGATTTAGAAGTTGATGATATTATTCTTCAACAATTGGCCTCAAGTGCCGCAGTTTTAACCGAGGATGAAAAACATCTTGGGGTTTGTATGATTGATATTGGGGGTGGAACTACAGATGTTGCTGTATATTTTGATAATGCACTACAGCATACAGCCGTGTTGCCAATCGGCGGAAATCAAGTAACTCATGATTTAGCTGTTGCACTAAGAACCTCGACTGAGCATGCAGAATCAATTAAGATCAAACATGCTTATGCTATGGCAGATATGGGTCTTGAAGAAATGGTTGATATCCCTAATATGGGAGAAAATAGACTTCAGAGCATAAGTAGTAACGAGATAGCTAAAGTAGTTGAGCCTAGGATTGAGGAGCTATTTATACTAGTTCGTGATGAACTAAGGAAAATTGGTTTGGAAGGTAGCTTTGGTACAGGTGTAGCTTTAGTTGGCGGTACTGCTAAAATGAAAGGTATAGTGGAGCTTGCAGAGAGTATTTTTCAAACTCCAGTTAGGGTTGCATTGCCTATGGGAGTTGTTGGGTTGACTGACGTGATTGAAGATCCTAGGTTTGCAACTGGGGTAGGTTTACTAAAGTATTGTGTGGCTAATAAACGTGGTTCGCAACGTAATACTAGCTTTAGTGAAAGAGCTAATGTTCAAAGTGTTTGGCATAAAATTAAGTGCTGGCTTCAAGGGAATATGTAACAAATAAGGGCTTTTCTTATGTTTGAAATTTTAGATGAGTGTCCTGATAACGCAGTAATTAAAGTTATTGGGGTAGGCGGTGGTGGTGGTAATGCCATTAATCATATGGTATCAGGCAACATAGAGGGTGTGGAGTTTATTTGTGCTAACACTGATTCTCAAGCTTTAAAAACTACACAAGCACCAGTTGTCTTACAGTTGGGTGTTAATGTAACTAAAGGTTTAGGTGCTGGCGCTAATCCAGAAATTGGCAAACAGAGTGCTCTTGAAGATCGAGATAAGATCAAAGACGTTCTTGATGGTGCTGATATGGTCTTCATTACTGCAGGTATGGGCGGTGGAACTGGGACTGGAGCAGCTCCAATTGTTGCTGAGGTTGCAAAAGAGCTAGGTATATTAACCGTTGCTGTTGTAACTAAACCATTTCCTTTTGAAGGAAAGAGGCGCTTAAAAGTTGCAGAAGAGGGTATTAATAACCTTGGCCAAATGGTTGATTCGTTAATAACCATTCCAAATGAGAAGTTATTGACAGTATTAGGCAAAGGAGTCTCTTTGTTAGATGCTTTTAAGGCTGCTAATGACGTGCTGTCAGGTGCAGTACAAGGTGTTGCTGAGTTGATTACTCGACCTGGACTTATAAATGTCGATTTTGCAGATGTTAAAACAATTATGTCTGAGATGGGACTTGCTATGATGGGCAGTGGTACAGCTCGAGGCGAAAATAGGGCTAAGAGTGCTGCAGAGGCAGCTATTTCTAGTCCGCTGCTAGATAATGTTAATTTAGCCGGTGCCCGAGGGGTGCTTGTTAACATTACAGCTGGTATGGATATGTCAATATCTGAATTTGAAGAAGTTGGGGATGCAGTTAAAGGCTTTACTTCTGATGACGCTGTAGTAATCGTAGGTACTGTTATTGATCCTGACATGAGTGATGAACTTAGGGTTACTTTGGTTGCCACTGGTCTTGGTAAGATATCCAACAAAGAGGATAAAAGTACCACCACAACCACAAAAACTAGTAAATTTGATAAACAAGTTATGTCTAATAAGAATTATCGTAACAATAAGCTTGAAACTAGCTCGCAAAATGAGCAGAATATGGACTATCTGGATATACCAGCATTTCTTAGGCGTCAGGCTGACTAATGTTGGTTTTGTGACTTGTTAATATTTGAGTAGTTAATGTGGAAGAATTGAGCGGTATAAAACAAAAGACTTTACGACATAGTATAAGTGCTATGGGGGTTGGTTTACATACGGGAGAGAAGGTTTATCTAAGCCTGAATCCTGCCCCAGAGAACACGGGCATAGTATTTAAGAGGACTGATATGGAATCACCAGTCCTAATTAAGGCTATGGCATCGAATGTCACTGAAACTACACTTTGTACTACACTGTCCTGTGAAGGTCAGAAAGTGACAACTGTAGAGCATCTATTATCAGCCTTTGCTGGCCTGGGTGTTGATAATGCTTTCGTAGAGGTGTCAGCATCAGAAGTCCCGATTATGGATGGTAGCGCTGGTCCATTTGTTTTTTTGATACAATCAGCAGGGCTTAAAGAACAGAATGCACTAAAATCATTCATTAGAATTAAAAAACCTATCCGTGTAGAGGATGATGATAAGTGGGCTCAACTAGAGCCACACGATGGGTTTAAAGTTTCTTTAGAGTTAGATTTCAAGCATCCTATATTAAAAAAATCATCGCAAGCTGTGACATTAGATTTTGCTTCAGCCTCTTATGTTAAAGAGGTAGCTAGGGCACGTACCTTTGGGTTTATGTCTGATTATGAATGGTTAAGAGAAAATAATCTGGCTCTAGGCGGTAGTTTTAATAATGCTGTAGTACTAGATGATTATCGTGTCTTGAATGAAGATGGCCTTCGTTATGATGATGAGTTTGTAAAGCATAAAATTTTAGATGCAGTTGGAGATCTTTATCTGTTGGGTAAAAGTTTGATTGGGGCCTTTAGTGGTTATAAATCAGGCCATGCTCTTAATAATGAGCTTCTTAGGAAATTATTAAAAGATAAGAGCGCATGGGAGCTAGTGAGCTTTAGTGGTAGTAGCATGGATGAAGTTCCTGAAGCGTTTAAGCAGCCGGTGAGCGCAATGACTAGCGCGTTTGCATAGACATCCACTTTTTTGCCAGACTATCTAGTGCTTTTGCTAGCCTTTCAGATTTTATTGACTTGGAAGTCTCAGCTATTTGATTGATGGTTTGCTCTGTTGGTTTTGGTAAACGATTGTCGACCTTACTTTTATGAGCAAAATTAGGGCCAAGATCTTGGGCAACAATGATAGTTATATCTTTAATGAATACATATTCTTTATGATTTCGTAGCTTTATCAGAATGCTTTCCAACATAAATCGAGCTTTATGTTTCCAAATCGGAGAGCTAGTTGATAGAATAAGCGTGCCTGTTTTTATATGTATATTGGCAACAGTACAATGACCCTTTAACTCTTCAGGAATAATTGATTGGATTAGGGTATTTAGTTTTTTAAGTTCGTTAACTTTTGAGGTGATTTGAATTAACTCAAAAGAGGTGCTGGCTGCCTGGAAAATATTTTCTGGATTTCGTCTTCGTCTCATATTATTAGGATAACACAAAATGGCAATTGCAACTTTAATTAAAAAAGTTATTGGAAGTAGAAATGATAGAGTCTTGCGAGGGCATTTTAAAATCGTAGAAGCAATAAATGCGTTAGAAGCAAATATGAGCGCATTATCAGCAGATGAAATACCTGAAAAAATAAATGAATTTAAAAATAGAGTACAAAATAAAGGCGAAAGTCTAGATAGTATTTTACCTGAAGCGTTTGCTTTAACTAGAGAAGTAGCAAAAAGAACACTGAGCATGCGGCATTTTGATGTACAGCTAGTTGGAGGAATGGTTCTTCATGAAGGCAAAGTAACTGAGATGCGTACAGGTGAAGGTAAGACTTTAATTGCAACATTACCAGTATTTTTAAATAGTCTATCTGGAAATAGCGTTCATGTAGTTACTGTGAATGATTATCTTGCTCAACGAGATGCAAATTGGATGATGCCAATTTATGAAATGTTAGGCATGAAAGTAGGTGTAGTTATTGGAAATATGGAATCAGAGGCTAAACAAGAAGCATATTCTTGTGGCGTCGTCTATGGAACTAATAATGAATTTGGTTTCGACTATTTGCGCGATAACATGGCTTATAGGCCAGAATTTAGAATGCAGAAAAAATTAAGTTTTGCGATAGTAGATGAGGTTGACTCAATATTAATCGATGAAGCGAGAACACCACTAATTATATCTGGTGCAGACAATGATAGCTCAGAGTTATACAAAACTATAAATAATGTAATGTTAACATTAAGCAAACAGGAAGAAGAAGATGGTCCTGGGGATTACGCAGTAGATGAGAAACAAAAACAAGTTTTCTTAACTGAAGATGGACATCAAACTGTTGAAAAATGGTGTTTAGATAATAATGTTTTAACCGATGGTGAATCACTATATGATGGTGGAAACATAGAGTTAATGCATCACATTCATGCTTGTTTAAAAGCACATGCAGTATTTAAAGCTAATGTTGACTACTTAGTTAAAGATGGTGAGGTTCTTATCGTCGATGAACATACTGGTAGAACTATGGATGGTCGCCGTTGGTCTGATGGAATACATCAAGCAGTTGAAGCTAAAGAAGGGGTTCCGATAAAGCAAGAGAATCAAACTTTGGCATCTATCACCTTCCAGAATTATTTTAGATTATATGACAAGCTTTCAGGGATGACGGGAACGGCAGACACTGAAGCATTTGAGTTACAGCAAATTTATAATTTAGAAGTGGTTGTTGTGCCAACCAACAAGCCAAACAAGCGTTCTGATATGGCAGATTTAATCTATCTGACAACGGAAGAAAAATATGAAGCGATTATTGCAGATATTGAAGATTGTGTAACTAGAGGACAACCAGTATTGGTTGGAACAATTTCAATTGATAATTCAGAAAAATTATCTAATTTTCTAAATGAAAAAAATATAAAGCATAATATATTAAATGCAAAACATCATAATAGAGAAGCTAGCATTATTGCCAATGCAGGGCATCCAGGGAATGTGACTATAGCTACAAATATGGCTGGTAGAGGTACAGATATTGTGCTTGGCGGTAATATTAGTGCCATGCTTGATGGTAAAGATGATAATGAAAAAGAACAATTAACAGCTAACTGGCAGGAGTTGCACCAACAAGTACTTAATGCTGGAGGTTTGAGAATTATTGGTACGGAAAGGCATGAATCCAGGCGTATTGATAATCAGTTACGTGGTCGTTCTGGTCGTCAAGGTGATCCAGGTAGTTCACAATTTTATCTATCACTAGAAGATAATTTAATGCGTATTTTTGTATCAGAAAGTATTGCAGGCGTGCTAGGTAAATTGTCAACAGAGCGCGGTGAAGCCATAACACATAATTGGATCTCAAAAGCGGTAGAAAATGCACAAAGAAAAGTTGAAGGGCATAATTTTGATATTCGCAAACAGCTATTAGACTTAGATAATGTAGCTAATGAGCAACGTCAAGTAATTTATCAACAACGTAATGAGTTGATGGATGTTGGTGATATAATGACAACTATAAAAAGTATGCGCTCTGATATTGTGCGTACGACTGTATCTGAACATATCCCACCAAATAGTATTGAAGAACGCTGGAATATTCCTGCGTTAATGACAGATTTGGAAGTTCTATATGGAGATAAAATAGATATTACGAGTTGGCTGAAAAAAGATCCTAATATTACGGAAGATGTAATAACAGAGAAAATAGTTGAGATTTTTGCTAACTTGTATCTTGAGAAAGAAAACATGATCGGCCCTGAAAACATGAGGCAAATGGAAAAAGTTATTATGTTAAAAGTAATAGATAACTTTTGGAAAGAGCATTTGGCTACCATGGACCATTTAAGGCAAAGTATATATCTGCGAGGATATGCACAAAAAGATCCAAAACAAGAATTTAAGAGAGAGTCATTCCTATTGTTTACTGATATGTTGGAAAACATTAAACGGGAAGTTATTGCAATATTAAATAAAATAACTCTACGTGAAGAAGAGGATGTTGGTGGCCTTGAAGAAAGGATGCGTGAAAAAGAGAAGGTTGAACTTGAGTTTCATCATGATGAAGCTCAGAATGATTCTGAGCAGAAACAACTGTCAGAACAATCAGATGAAAAAAATACAGTCCAAACCTATACACGTGAGCAAGCAAAAGTTGGCAGAAATGAGGCTTGTCCATGTAAATCTGGTAAGAAGTATAAGCACTGTCATGGCCGAATAGCTTAGAAATAAATATATTGAACACACCTGCGATACTAGAATATAAACTTCTAGTATCGCAATGTATTAGCAATATATGACAATCCATGGGCCTTTAGTTTAAGTTTGGTTTATCATGATCAGAGCAAAGATTGAGATTTATTAGGATTTAAACCTATCCCTCAATGTAACATAAGTCATAGTTAATCGTCTCTTTCCAGTAAGCGTGTATAGATAAGAAAAGTGTAACGTTAACTCCATGTTTTAATTAATATTGGAGTTATTATGAGCCAACCAACACTACAGTCCTTAAGTATTGAGCTTGATGAATGGCGTGAAAATATAACTAAACAAGGTCGCCTGCCTGATAATATATGGACTAAGACTTTAAAGTTGTTAGAAAATCATTCTATGGCTCATGTTAGTCGCAAATTACATATTAGTCATGAGCAAATCCGCGATAAGTTAAATCAACAGGATATCGAGAGTGTTGTACCGTGCCCTTCCAGTAAGCGTGTATTTATAATGTAAGACCATAAAGTGTAACGTGTCCTTCCCGTTTCTATGTTTTCTTGTTGTAAGGACACACAACTCTCCACAACCGTTGTGTTGCAAATTTCATAGACACAGAAAATAGTAATGCTATTTCAGCCAGAATCGCAAAGAGCAACCCAATTGATATAGCTTCTGCTTTGTCTGTATTAGGCTCATATTCCTCATGAATATACGCTTTAAATTCATTTGAATTTTTGAATTGCTCTAAATCAATCTGCAGCATGCTGCTATAGTTGCTGGGATTATTTTTAGCATCTATTAATTGGTTGTTTTCCTCAAGTTTACAAAATTCATCTAGCCTATCATAGGCGTGGTTTATCACACCGCCACCGCCCACAGCCCCAATCATAAATATAAAAATAAATAGAAAAGTATAATAAAATAATATGTGAATTATACGATTAAATAGTATATGCCTTATCATTACTATCACAAAAAAAGATAATAATAAAATTATGGTTAATCCGGGCACTGAGAAAAGAAAGTTAAACATATTATCTCTAAAGGTTGGAAAAACGTTTTTGGGACAAAAGTACTCGTATGGAAGATCGTTTAAGTCACTATTATTTCTTCAATCATTTAATATACTAAAGCTATAAACAATATTGAGAAATAGCAATACAGTACATCAATTAATATAAAGGAATTGTACTATCAATATCTTTGGACCACAAATTTATATCGCGCCAGATAAGACCATGGTGTATCAAGAATTTTTTCTACATCATTTCAGTTACAGAACACCCCAGAGATGTAAGCTGCTCCAATGCCCATTTATTTATCTGATTTTTTAACTCTTCATTTTGCATTGGCAGCTTCCATGTTTTCAATAAACCATATAAAACCTTTGGTTATTCTTTCATGCTGCTTAACACTTAAAGGATTATTGGCATCAAAAGGCAGATGGATCGCATCAAGAAATCTTTTTTGAGTAAACAAAAGATATACAGGCAACAATAAATTAATTATTCTCATAGCCCTGTTTAACTGTTCTCGGTTATCTAAGAAACCATCGAATGCACACTGCTGCAATGATTTATACTCAGAAGAATCTTCTGCTAATTTATATCGATTCTTTGCAGCTTCTATGCCGGCATATAATGAAAACAACGGGTGATTAATTGCCGTTTCACCTAAATCTATAATCGCAGTTGCTTTACTAGTTTTATCATACAGAAGATTATTATCATGGAAATCTGAGTGATTTAATGTTTCTATAATTCCAAAATTACTGAGTTCATTGCAAAGGTTTTTCACTCTACCTTTGTACTGATGCAGTTGTTTTTGTTGCTCTATGGTGACATTATTGTCATTCAAGTATTCCGTATTGCCAATTAATTCATTATAAAGAGCAGAGAATTTATCTAATTTCCAGTCCGGCACGCCTATAGCAAGCAATTCATCTATGCACTTGGTTGTTGAGTGTTGAAGTTTTTTATAGCTGATAATTGCTTGCTTGAATATATCAAGCTGCAACTTACCATCAAAATGATCTCTAAGACTTATATCTCCACACTTTGTCATTAAGAAACAATGTTCTTGTTTGTTATCAGCAATGATGCTCGGAATAGTTTTAATATCACATTTGTCGCGCAGTAACTTTATAATTTCAGCTTCTAAAAATAAATCTTTAGGTGTTTGCTTAAGGTAGACATGCTCATTTCCAGCATTGATTTTGATAACACTAGACCATGGCGTTTCTACAATTAACTCTGATTCAAATGTGTTGGGATTTATAAATTCTTTAGCCCAGGTGATTATTTTTTCATGCGATAATTTCTTACCTCTAAAACTGATCATATTATATCCTTGTTATATGAATAGTTAGTTAAGCATTATAACATTTTATGCGAAGATGCGACAAAATCAAATAGCCTCTCACAAGATACGTAAAAGTTGTTTGCATCAACCAAGGCAATTGACACTCTCCTCTTCATTCATGGAGAGGAGAGTGCCAACCTTTGCACTTTGACAGAACCTGTTTCTATACATGACACCTGGAAGGGCACATTAATATGAAGGAATTGTACTATCAATATCTTTGGACCACAAATTTATACCTCCTTGTAGTGACTGAACTCTAGCAAAACCCATTGAGTGTAAATATTGAACCCCATGAAGACTTCTAATGCCATGATGACAGTATAAAATCAATCTACTCTTCTTTAAAAATTCATCATCGGCAATAGATGGCAGAGTGTTGACCGGGATTAATCTTCCTCCAATATCTGCAATAGACTTCTCTCTTATCTCCCTTACATCAATCAGCTCATAAGAATCTCTATTTATCCTGCATAATTCTTTAGGAGTTATTTCTATATTTAACTTCTTCATCGGACCTTCTCAACACTACGTATAAAGCTGATTTTAACTTTTAACAATCGACCTCAAATTATATCATATTGACACCTACATTGGTCTCCCCATTAAGATAGTAGTCAGTATCATATGTTATGGCCTTTGATGTTACGTCTTTTTAGTTAAATATGCTCACCTAAAGTGATATCAATTTTCTCATGTCTAATTAATGGGGTTTTCATCTCAAGAAAAAGAGTTAAAGACACAAAGCTAAGGACATCTTGGTGATTTAGCTTATTGCGAATTTACTCATGACTAATACGTAACTCACGGCTAACTTCAGTCATCGAATGATTTTCTAACAACTTTACAGCCTTAGTACATATATTATCAGGTAGGCGACCTTGTTTAGTTCGATTTTTACGCCACTCATCAAGCTCTATACTTAAAGACTTTAGTGTTAAAGGTAAGCTAATAATAACTCCAATATTAATTGAAATATGGAGTTAACATTACACTTTATGGTCTTACATTATCTATACATACTTACTGGAAGGACAAGGTCTATCTCAGGATTAGTTTAAGATTCAATAGTAATAATAATTGCATCAATTCAGATGCCATGTTTCTAAAAAACATCTGAATGGATGCCGTCTGCAGAATTTACGAATGGATTTATATGCCGAAATTGCGAGGCGTGCAATGGTTATATACAACTATTGCACCATTGCCATAACCTAATTCTTCTTTTTCTCTATCTTTAGCCCTTTGATATGCCCCTTGAAATGTTTGAAAGCCATTTTGAATAGGTAATGGCCCTTGTATTCGCAATCTATTTCTTGGAGCAATTTGATATCGATGATGGCTAGCTGCAACTGTGTGTTTTAAGGCATGTGTTAATTTTACTTCATATAGCTCTTTAAGGTATGCCATTGTTTCAACGCTATTAGTTAATGTGTCTGGCTTAGGCATTCCTGTGCCAGCGCTTTGTCCCAAAATCCAAAAAAGATCCCAAGCATTCCGTCTTTTATGATACAACGTTGTGCAAAGAGATATGTGCTCAGACTCAAAAGAAAAAGTTTTATGAACTATTGCTTTAACAAATCGTTTAGTTCTCTTTAGCTCGATAGATACTAATGACACCTGTTTCTCAGCTTTCTCCAGCGCCTTTAAAGAAGACTTAGTCTGGATTTCGTGATGTTGCTTTCTTGCTTCTACAACCTTTTTAAATTCTTCAATTTTACTCTTAGCTACTTGTATCAATTCCTCATCTCTAGCTTGTATTTCTCCTGTTTGTGGATTAGTAATAAATGGGTCTAAGCAGCTATTCCAAGCGACTGAATCAACTCCATTATCTATTCCATCCACAGTTTTAATGAACTTACTTCTAGAAACCAACCTATTCAATAGCTCTGGTAAATTATTATAATGATTCCAATCTGCTGCCTGCATACCACCAATATTACCTTCATGAAAAATATAAAAAAGTCCTGCTAGTGTCCGGCGGTCATTGGCTGCAACTGCTAATTCATGAAATTCAGAGAGCTCTTTAAATAAAACATCAAAGAGTCTAATCGCTTCCTTTGAATGCTCTTTAATAAGAAGTTTAATTTCTTTTCCTCTCGGAATGTCTTGTAATACCTTTTCAAAAGTAAACTGTGCAAGAGAACCTACCACATCTTCATGACAATTTTCATAATGAAATAGGTCGTGCATATAAGAGGCAAATGGAAATACATTCTGTAACCCATGGGCTGATACAGAAGATAATGATACCGTAGCTACCCCATTAAATAATCTACGTAAAATAGTTTCATCTGAGCTGAAATTTTCAACTGTGGGTCCCCAAATTAAAAGATGTTCTAAGTAAGAATCTATAGTATTTTTAATTTGGCGACGTTCTTTATATCCAATCTCAACTGAACATTCAGTGCTATATATCAAAGTAGACTGTCCTTTACGTTCATGGGCACTTAAATGGGTCATAGCCTCACGTATATCTTTAGACTTAATCATATCTAGTAACACTTGTGAATCGAGTCCAGCAGAATAAACATCTATAGCATCTAATACCTTTGGATCATTTAAATCTACATCTCGAGATAAAGCAAAAGCCATAAGACCTCCTACCAAGCCTCCATTTAACTGATACAGTACATTTTGCTTCAAAATATTAAAATGTTCCCAAAAAGTATAGGATTGTAATTTTGTTAAAGCCTTATCTATCTGAGGTCTAAGTTTTTCTATACGGCTAAGTAATTCTGGAGTTACTTCATCGTAATCAGGTAGGTTACCAGAATTTCGATATTTTTTTTGTAAAATACCCACTAAATCTTCAGGTGTTAATTTATTTTCTTTGTTCGACTTGCAAGATGTAGGCATTTAAGATTCCTTGTAATTTTTATGATATTAAATAATTTTATATACTCAATGCACGATTTAGCAAGAATTATAACCACGCAAACGTCAGTGTCAATGATTAAACTAACATCACTATTATTTATTTATTTGGTGATAAATGAGGAGCCTATGAATTGAGATACGTCTAGAATAAACCTTAAATATAGGCTTGAATTTTGATGGCTATTAAACAACTTATTCTCATATAGATAAATGTAAAGCTTCCAAGTAGGGGCGATACTAGAGGCGATGGTCAAAAACATGTGCGTTTCTGCTGCATATACACATCGAATGTTAGAATTTATAACCGTTTCATCAAGACTAAGCCACCCTTGATGTAATAGAATTACATCATATGTTAAGGAAATTGCAGCATGTTAATGCAACAACTAAAACTGCATTTGAACAATTATATGCTGTGGCTGCTTAATTGTGAATGGTATTTTACCCCCATAAAAAGTGTAGGTTATTTTAGATTTGCGACAGAATCAAAATTATATATTTAGTTCTGATTATAAGTGATTGGACCTTTATATTGCAATGTAACTATAAGCATGATACAGTAATATTAAAAATAATAATAATATAAGGTGAATATTAATGCCACATCCTCATTTGTTAACAAAAGATCATAATTTAAAAAATATAATTGAGAAATTCAAAGATGTATGCAATTTCAAGCAATTAGAATCATTGGCTAAACATGGAATTGTTTCTTTATGTGAAGTTGAACAAAAAGAAAAAGGACTCTCGGTTAACTATGTGGTTGGTACTCAAAGAATTCAGGGTAGTGTTTGCCTAAATCATATCGAGCTTAAATCTAGAACAGTACAGGAAATAAGAGATGCTATTAGAATTGCTGTTTATGAAGAATATACAGGTATCTTGGGTATAAGTTTAGAGCGTGGCTTTCCTTTATTAAAAACTACTGGTGCATTAACAAAGAAAGAAATAGCTGATAGATTATCAGCTAATATTGTGTTTGTTTTAAAACCACCGACATTTAAAACGCATGCCCCTGTAGTGTTATTTGATTCAAGCACTAGAATTTCAAGAATAAGAACAGCCTATTCTGCTACCGATGGTCTGTCGCAGTCTCGTGCTGAATTAGTTACGGGTGGAAAAGTAGCAAGTGATCGTATATGTGAAATTAAAACAGATAATACTTTTGATTGGTCGCAGGTGCTTAAGGTTCTTGTGCCAGTATCTTTAATGGAGGCTGCAAGTTCAGTATTTAGTGATCATGCAAGCAAATTGATTTCAGTTGAAGATGTTGATGCTACGATTACAAAAATACCATCTATTTTAACAATATTTCATAAAGAACATACAGAGGGATCATTGTTGCTTAGTGTACCTAATTATGAAAGAGTTTTGTTGGATACGATTGTGCCAAGATATAGCAATTTTTGTTTGCATGCAGTTAGGCTAAATACAATCTTTGATGTGGCAGTAAGGTATGCAGAAAATTTATCTACAAGTGCCGATACTATTAAAGCTGCTAATTCAAGTGTTGCAGCCAAAGACCCATTAGGAGGGGGCTGGTTCCTATTGCACCAAGCAGCATTGATTGATACAAAACTAATGCAGGAAAGGATGAAAGAAGCCGGAGCAAGTAGGTTAGATGTATATAACAAAGATCTAGATTTAAGTAGAGCCAATATTTTAGCATGTAAAGGTGACTCGGTTATGCGGAGAATTGGTATAGAGCTAACCGACAACCAGTTGTTAGGTCTTAAAAGATTAAATGTAAGTGTTGTAGACTGTGGTGATTTTTTGATGTTAGGTGTTCCTGAGTCTTTAGCAAAAAAGAAGAATTTATTAGGTGAAGCCTCTACTATAGGTGAACAATTAAAATTACAGTCAGTTACGACTTTACTGAAATTGTTCAGAGTAAGGCAAGCACGCCAGCACACTAAAAGAGAATCTGCAGCTGTAGCCATACAATCACATTATAGAAGATATGTTGCGAGAACAAATTATAGTTCACTTGTTGAATCTTCTAGTAAAGTTAAAGCCTTAGAGGAAGAATTAGCTAAGGCTCGAATCGAAGTGCAAATAGCTAGAAAAAAACTAGTTCGATAGGCATGCTTTTCATTGTGAAATTTCAAAAGATCTCACTGCCTTTGTAGTTTTTGAAAATGTGGGGAATTATCCAATAGAGTTAGTCGTATTTAAATAAGTGATTGGTCAAATGATTTGGAAATTAATATTTCTAAACATTTCACATAATTTAATTAATGGTAGTCCTGTTAGAGAATTAGGATCATTACCTTCCAGTTTTTTTATAAGACTAATACCAGCTCCTTGCCAGTCAATTGATCCTGCACAGCTAAGTAAAAGATGTTTATCTAAAAAATTATTAATTTCCTTATCACTGTACTCGCGATAATGAATATAAAAGGTATCAATGTGGGTTTGAATTTTTCCATGTTCACCATTAATCAAGCAAAGTCCTGTATGAAATGGGATCCTTCTTCCTTTGCAGGCCATTAGAGTTTCATAGGCGTCAGCGCGTGTTTTGGGTTTGCCAATACTAACATTATCTATATCAGCCACTTGATCAGAACCAATGATTATGTGTTTTGGGAAATTACTCAGCTGAAAGAGAGCTTTTTCTTTTGCTAAACGGATCACAAGAGTTGTAGGGCTTTCATTAACTTGAGGGCTTTCATCTATATTAGATGGTGCAACAGTGAAAGAAAATCCTAATTGCTCAAGTAATTGTTTTCTGTATTTTGACTCTGATGCCAATAAAACTGATTTATTCATCGAGCATATCTCGAAGAACACGTCGCATTATTTTATTCGAGCTTGTTCTCGGTAATTTATCAATAATCTTTAATTTATAAATTTTAAATAGAGGATTTAATCTTTGTTTTATTGCTATCTGCATTTGCTGGTGAAGGATATCTGTATCCTGGCGTATAGTGACACAAAAAACAATAAGCTGACTAGGACCTCCATTAGCTGAAGTACTAGCAATAGCTGCGGTTTCTATTAGCGCTTCAATATCTGTAAAACAGCGCTCTATTTCTGCAGAGCTGGTTTTTATAGCTCCAAGGTTCATTGTATCATCACAACGGCCAAGAGTTCGGTAATACCCATTGGCAAGTCTTACAAATTCATCACCATGTCGTCTGTAGTGGAGCCCTTCTTTGTATAAAGGCATATCTTGAAAGTATACTTCAAAGTGATCTTTATTTAGTAATGATTTGCTAAGCCCAAGAGTGGGAGGTATAAGTACAAGTTCTCCATGATCACTTTCCAGACCATTTTCATCTAAAAGTGCTAATTTAGTCGCAAAATTAGCCATAGGAAAAGTTGCGGGGATACAGTCGTTCAGTAGAGTGCCAGAGACATAAGCACCACCGATTTCAGTGCCACCACAATACTCAATAACTGGTTTGTAATTTGCGCTAGCAATTAAGTAAAACATATCTTCTGGATTAGATGACTCGCCTGTTGATGTGAATAGTTTTAATGAGCTAAAATCTAAGTTATTTAAAGAATTATTGGCTTTCCAATGGCTAACTATACTTGGAACAACCCCAAGGATATTTACTTTAGTTTCTTCAATAAACTGACAAAAATTTATGGAGGTTGGAATATGTTGGCTTATTGCTATGCAGCCTTTATTTATTAAAGTAGCAAAAACCAGCCATGGACCCATCATCCAACCAAGATTGGTTGGCCATGCTATGATATTTCTGGGTTGAATGTCTTGGTTGAAATAACCATCTATAGCGGCTTTAATTACAGTGGTGTGATCCCAAGGAATAGCTTTGGGAGAACCTGTCGTTCCGGATGAAAATAGAATATTAATCGGTGTATGAGCAGATGATGGAACACTCTCTACTCGTGCAGTAGTATCTTTGTCCCAGCCTTGAGCTAAAATATCATTACTGTGTAATGTTAGGTTGTGCTCAGCAATAACTATAACTCTAATGTTTTCTAGTTCTTTAGTTTTGGCGTATAGCTGTATTGTTTTGCCAGCTCGGATAAATGTTTTTTGTGTGATTAGGTGTTTGCTTTCACTGATATCAAGTCGCAGCTGGATTTCATTACTAGAAAAACTATCAGCTATTGAGACGGCGATTGCACCAATTTTCATAATAGCAAGATAGGCCACAATTGCGTCAATGTTCATAGGCATAAAGATGCCTATTTTATCTTGTGAAACCACACCGATGTTAATTAAGTTGCTAGAAAATGAATGAACTTTTTGCTCTAACTCATCATAAGTCAAATGTTGAATATGGCCGTTGTGGTCGTAGGTTATAGCATTGGAACCTTTATTGGCAAGAAAACAGCTATCAACAATATTTAATTTAGCATCACATAGCCAATTAGGGGTATTCTTGTTACTAGATTCATCAAGAATTTGACTATATTTATTGGCAAAAACTATTTCAAGCTTATTTATTATATATTCATAGAAATTTACTAGATTAGTATTACTGTATTCATATAAATCATGAATGGTATATAAGCTTAAATCTGCAATAGTTTGTTTTACATTAGTACTGTCATCATCATCTGCTAGCCATACCGGGCCAGGATCATTTCTCTCACGATTACGGTACACATAATCATACAAATTCTTTTGCTCTTCAATAGATAGATCTTTAGCAAAGTTGTCATTTTTATATAAATGGTGCCATATTTCTGTATCAGGGAGATTACCCCGTTCTAGTTTATTTATATCTTCAATAAGATTATTTACTGGCATTGAGCTTTTCTCATAAATTTACATATCGTCATAGGTATCAGGAACTTTAGTTTCCTCAGGGATACTATAGGATCCGCTTGCCCATTCACCTAGATCTATTAAGCGACATTTTTCACTACAAAAGGGTCTGGATTTATTTGTTGTTGACCATACAAGCGAACACTTACATGTTGGGCAACTTACATTAATGGAGGTATTGCTCATTAATTTGCCTATTTAAGGTTAAATACCCAAGCATTGTAACTTAAAAGGTAATGGATGTCTTTTCCTACTCATTATGCATTTGTTGTGATGCAGAAAATGCTGTTCAGCAACAATGTAGATTTTCTAGGACCCAACACTCTGATATTGATAAATATATAGGTAATATAGGTGAATTTATATTACCTTATATTGGTAGAGGAGCTTCAAACCACTATAATTTATACAAGCACAAATTTAGAAGTACTAAGTCTATGACTAAGATCAATATAGCAATGGCTCAGATGCAGGTAAGCGACTCTCTTGAGCATAACTTAGCGAAAGTCGTTGAATATGTGCAATTAGCCGCAAATAACGGCGTTGATATAATTTGTTTGCCCGAAAGTTTCTTTTTTATGGGAACTTGTGAGCAAGAAAAATTAAAGTTGGTTGAAAAGCTAGGTTCTGGCAAAATCCAAGATCAATTACAGGAGCTTGCACTTAACAATAAAATTGGAATATTAGCTGGTACACTGCCAGTTAAGTCTATTAATGATGAGCAGATGTTCGCTTGCTGCGTATTTATAGGATCAGATGGTAAATTGGTAGCAAGCTATAACAAAATACATTTATTTGATGCTAAGTTGTCGACGGGTGAAGAATTTAAAGAATCTACTTGTATCTCTCATGGCAAAGAAATTACAACATTTGATTATTTAGATACAACCATGGGACTTAGTGTATGCTATGATATTAGATTCCCTGAACTATATATTAAGCAAGCTAATTTAGGGGCGAAAATTTTTTTTATACCTTCAGCATTTGCATATACTACTGGCATGGCACATTGGCATGTGCTAGCTAGAGCAAGGGCTATAGAGAATTTTGCATATGTTGTAGCACCTAATCAGGTTGGTGAGCAGCCTAGCGGTAGAAGGACTTATGGACATTCGCTTATCGTTAGCCCTTGGGGTGAAGTAGTGGTAGATATGAAGGATAACGAGGGATTGCACCAAGAGATCTTAAATTTAGAAAATGTTAACCTTGCCAGGGAACAGATCCCGAGTTTAACCCATAGGTGTTTATTCTAACTGATAAATGTATAAGATAAGGTATAGCGAATGGATCAAGCAGTAGAAATTGCTAAGCAAACTATTTTAGAGCCAGCATCATTAACTGATAATCAATTGAGTTCAATTTTAGGTGGAATTTTAAAATATGATGTTGATTATGCAGATATATATTTTCAAGTTACACGTTCTGAATCTTGGGTTCTAGAGAATAGAATTATTAAAGATGGCTCCTTTAGCATTAATAAAGGCGTAGGAATAAGGGCTGTACATGGAGAAAAAACTGGGTTCGCTTACACTGATGACGTCCTAACAACGTCTATTATTGAAGCTGCAAATGCAGCATCTGCTATTGCTAAGCAAGGAGGTGATCATTCTGTCGAACTAAACTCCAAACCTTCGATTAATAGCAACCAACTATATTCTACAATTGATCCAATAACTTCATGTAATGAAAATGAAAAGATTAGTTTACTAAAAAGTATTGATGAATATATTCGTGCAAAAGATACACGTGTACAAGAGGTTATTGCTTCTTTAGGAGCATCTCATGATGTTGTTTTCATTTTGGCTTCTGACGGTACATATAAAGCAGATGTTAGGCCATTAGTACGGGTGAATATATCAATTATCGTTGAAGAAAATAATCGGCGTGAGAATGGCAGTTCTGGTGGTGGCGGCAGATTTGGTTTAGAAATTTTCAAGGATTTAAAAAAAGCCTATGAGTATGCAGATAGAGCGTTACATCAGGCTCTAACAAACTTGGAAGCAATACCTGCACCTGCTGGATTAATACCGGTTGTATTAGGGCCAGGATGGCCCGCAGTTCTATTACATGAAGCTGTTGGTCATGGTCTTGAAGGTGATTTTAATAGAAAAGGTAGCTCATCTTTCTCTGGATGCATGGGTGAAAAAGTAGCAAGTTCTTTATGTACAATAGTTGATGATGGGACGCTAGTGGATAGGCGAGGTTCTCTAAATATTGATGATGAAGGCATAGATACACAGTGCACTACATTAATAGAAAATGGGATCTTGAAGGGATATATGCAAGATAAATTAAACGCAAAACTAATGAAATGTAAATCTACTGGTAATGGAAGAAGAGAGTCTTATTCATGCTTACCAATGCCAAGAATGACTAACACTTATATGTTGCCAGGTAAAAGTGAACATGATGAGATTATTCGTTCGGTGAAAAAAGGATTGTATGCGGCTAATTTTGGCGGCGGTCAAGTAGATATAACATCAGGAAAGTTTGTTTTCAGTGCTAATGAAGCATACTTGATTGAAGATGGTAAAATAACGGCACCAGTTAAAGGTGCAACATTAATTGGCAATGGTCCAGAAGCCATGATGAAAATATCCATGGTTGGTAATAATCTAGAATTAGATTCTGGCGTTGGCGTTTGTGGTAAAGATGGGCAAAGTGTTCCAGTAGGTGTAGGCCAACCGACATTACTGATTGATGAAATGACTGTGGGTGGAACACAGTCTTAAACTAAAAGGAAGTAAGAATGGCGATTACTGAAAGAGGTGCTGATCCTTTTACAGCAGAAGAGAAAATTGCAGAACTAAAAAATTTAGTTTCTGATGTTATCATCGCGGCTAAAAAAGCTGGTGCTGATGATGTCGAGGTTGGAGTTGGTTGTACTAAAGGAATCTCAGTTGAAGTACGGCTTGGGGAAATTGAAACAATTGAGCATCATCAAGACAAGGGTATATCGTTAATAACATACATCGGTAAGAAAAAAGGCGGTGTATCCATCAATGACTTTAGTCGTACGGCACTGAAAGAATCAATTGATGCCGCACTTAACATTGCAAAATATGCTGAAGTTGATGAATATGCAGGAATAGCAGAATCAGACCTATTAGCAACTCAAGTGCAAGATTTAGATTTATTTCATCCCAATGAATTCTCACCATTGGAGGCAATTGAGCTTGCAAAATTAGCTGAGGATTCAGCTATGAGTTTCGACCCTAGGATAACTAATTCCGATGGTGCAAGTTACTCTAACTCCTTGAAATACAAAGTTTATGGCAATTCCAATGGTTTTGTTGGTGGTTATCCAAGTACCAGTTATTATTTGTCAACGGTTGCAATTGCCAAAGATGAAAATGGTACTATGGAGCGAGATTATGACTATACAGTATCAAGGGAATTTGATAATTTAGCTAATGCTGAAGATGTTGGTAAAAATGCAGCCAGGCATACCTTATCTAGACTTGGATCTAAAAAAATATCAACAACTAAATTGCCAGTTATTTTTTCAGCAAAATGTGCCACAGGTTTGGTTGGACATTTTTTATCTGCTATCTCCGGCGGAGCAATATATAGAAAATCTTCATTTTTATTAGATAAGATTAAGAGTGAAATTTTTCCGGAATTTATAAATGTTTTTGAAAGGCCTCATATTTTAAAAGGTTTAGGTAGCAGTCCTTTTGATTCTGATGGTCTTCCAACTATGGATCAAAGTTTTATTGAATCTGGAATATTACAAAAATACATATTGAGCGTCTATTCTGCTAGAAGATTGAATATGAAGCCAACTGCCAACTCTGGAGGAGTGCATAATTTATCTTTCTCTGGTGATGACAAACACACTATGTCAAAGAAAGATCTTATACAGTCTATGGACAAGGGTATCATTGTTACAGAGTTAATGGGGCAGGGGATTAATATCGTTACTGGTGATTATTCTCGTGGAGCTACTGGCTTTTATGTTGAAAATGGTGAAATTCAATATCCTGTGAGTGAAATTACTATTGCAGGAAATTTAATGTCAATGTTTAAGCAAGTTAGCCTTTTGGGTAATGACTTAGAAACTCGCGGTAACATAGCTGTGGGATCAATATTATTAGACGAAATGATGATAGCGGGCATTTAATTAAGATTCCATTAAATATGCCATAAAAGCTCTTATTTTCAAGTCGGTCTATTACCAATAATGCAACTATGGGTAATAGACTGTCATTGATATAGCAAACCAATAGTATAAAACATACAGCTCTAATCTCACCAAAATTGTGATGTGTCGAGCGTGATTTTTCATATACTACTTACATCCAATCCAATCCAATTCAATCCAAATTAATATATTAAGGTAGACATCGCTTAGTAGTAGATGCTAGATAAATTTTTGGTGATTTTATTTATTGCAACTAAAAAATATCCTATTATAAATATATATTTGTCAAAATCGTAATAATTATAAGGATGACTGATAAAGTGGGGATATATCAAAATCTAGCCAAATCTGTTCTGAATAATGACGCCCAATCTGTTAGCAAAATTTTAAGAAGTAATCCACGCTTAAATTTAAATAAAGAAGTGATAAATAAATTTACTATAGCTCATATTGCTTGTAGATATAAAAGTATCGATACTTTAAGAATTCTTTTACGATATGAAATTGATTTATTTATTCGTGATACAGGCATTTACACCATTGCACCTATAGAGTTACTCAGTAGTTCTGACAAAAAAAGAATTGGTTTATCTTATAATGTTCGAGCCAGGATGTCGAAGACGTTAAAAGGAAAAGACTATGAGACAGTTATAAAAAAGATTGATCGTTCACTGAGGAAATTAGATATTAGGCTATCTTTATCTATAGAGTCTAGAAATAAAGAGAATGTAGAATCAGAACTGGGAGCAATTAGAAGAGCAACATTATCTGCTGAGCAAGCTTATAATATCGCTTTGAAAGAGTATAATAAAGAAAAACCAAATTATAAGAAAATTGTTACATCTCTAATTTTCGCATCTGGCAGAGGCTATATGGATGCACAATATTTATTAGGTTGTATTTATTACCATGGAGAACATGTAGACAAAAATAATGAAGAAGCAATTAGCCTTTTTAAAGATGCTGCTTTATTAGGGCATGCAAATTCAAGCTATCAATTATATTTAATTTATAATTCTTTGAGAGGTATGGAAGAAGAAGCTAAGATATATTTAAAAGAAGGAGCAAGACGTGAGCATCCTGCTGCAATGTATTATTATGCTGCTCATAGAAAGCAAGATTATGAAAAACATATCGCAGGGAGAGGTAATAATAATTGCTTTGGAAGAATACTGCGCAGGGAAGTAATATATTTATTAAGGAAATCAGCTGATTTCGGCAATCTCGATGGACAATACCAGTATGGAGTGTATTTATACTCAGGTAAAATATCTCTAAATGATTGGTTAAGCACAGGTGCCGATCAACAATTAGCCCAGGAATATTTACAAAAAGCCAAAGGTAATGGGCATTATGAAGCTGGTCAGATGCTGGAAAATATACGTGAATATACTTACATAAAGCACTTTCATGCTCATGGTTACAATGGTTTCAAGAAAAAGTTGTATTCAATGAAGATAGAAATAGAACTTGTATTTTTGATATATACTCTTCACCAGAAAATCTGAATACGAGGGACCAGCAAATGGATAAACCAAAACAAACTAAAAGCAGGGCAAAGTCCAATCGGAAAATATAAAATTTCAAAATAAAATAATACTATAAGTGGCTGGCATGGGGTGGTTCATGGGGAAGTACATTATCTTTGTCTTATGGCGAAGCTTATCCTGAACGATGTCTGGGTTTTCTTCTAAGAGGTATTTATTTAGGAACACCTGATGAATTTAATCAGTTAATGTATGGAATGAAAGATACCATACCTGAGTACTGGGAAGAAATGGTAGAGCATATACCTTCATCAGAGCGAGGAGACCTAGTTAAAGCTGCTCATACTCGCTTAATGGATCCTCATCCGAAGATTCATATGAAAACAGCACGGGCTTTTATAAAGTATCATATTGCAGCAGCAACTATAGCTCCAAATCAGATCATGATAGATTCAATTCTAAATGATGACCAATTATCTTTAGGTGCTGCTAGAACTTTTATTCATTATGCAATTAATGACTTTTTCTTTGAGGAAAACCAAGTTTTTAAAAATATTAATAAAATAAATCATCTGCCGGCATACATTGTACATGGCAGGCACGACACTATAACAAGAGCAAATAAAGCCTATCAGTTACATAAGTCTTGGCTAGATCAAAATTATATTTTTCTTAAGGTACTGGTCACTCAGCGTTAGAGCCTCAGAATAAAAAGGCTCTTATATCAGCAGCAGAACACTTTAAAGATATTTTAAGTGTATATTAATATTTATGATGTTTTTGATTATAGCTTATTTGCTTTTGCTTTAAGGTTATGTTCATTGTCATCGGCATCCACATCCACATCAGGTAATAGTGGATTATTCTTTTTAGCTTGAGTAAATGTTGGAGTTGTTTCGACTTGCTCAAGTGGGGGCGGGCTCGTAGAGGGGGATGTGCCATCATTTTGCAATGATAGATATTGATTTGCTAATAATTCCATCTCATTTGTAATGTAGCTATCAATTTCAGCATCTTTAATGGAGGAGTTTTGGGATTTTTCAGGGGTTTCTATAAATGTGGCCCATTGATTTGCAATTTTTTGATTACTTGGGCAACTAAATGAAATATTTCTTTCTCTGTAAGTCATATTTAATACATCTTGACCAAATTTATCAAACTGTAAATGAATATGCAAGTCACCAGCTTTAATTGTCATGGTACGTTGTAAAGGTCCCATTTCAAATGAAGATAAACCGTTAACAGATACCGTTCCATATTGCAAAGCATACTGTAATGTTGAAAATGGTGTTAATCTTAAGTCATCACCAGAGGTTATATTATATAAAAGTCTTTGCTGATGAAAGTCAATTATTGAAGAACTACGATCTGCATAAAGTACCTGAATATTATCAGGATAGTCAGTGTCAATACCTAAATGCTTTAAAATCAACCTAATCAAGTCTACAGCATGAGTTGACTCATCTTGTATTACTCCTGCTGAAGGGCGGTTAGGGATTCGTTCTTTTTTCCAAATAATATTAAATTTAATATGGCTTGTAATTAGTTCTAACCATGATTCTACATCTTGATTTTCAAGTAGATCATCAATTTCTTCAAGCATCTTAATTATTGCGCCGGATTGTCTCATTAGATAACCGCAGCATACATGACACCCTTGATTAATAAATATTTCTTGTATTCTACTTATAATAGATATTGCCTCTTCATGTGTTTCAACAATTGGTTTTTCAATAAATAATCTTTTGGGTGTAAATAATTTGTTTCGATTAGCTAACCTTAATAACTCCTCAAGAATTGAATAATGCCTAGCTGTGTTAACTGAAATAACTATGATGTCAGGAAAGTAATTTTGTGTTGTAAAATAAGATAATGCACTAGAAAGGTTAGTGAAAAAATTTGACTGTCGGTGTAGCGTTCTGGCTTTTCCCAGTGATGCTATATTTGGCTCCACCACACCAATGATTTCAACGCTTTTTTCTTCTAATATTCGTGCATGAATTGTTCCCATTGCTCCGAAACCAATAATCAAAGCTTTCATTATTTATCTCCATTAAGTCATTTGTTATTTTGCAAGTTAGAAGCGCAACGCAAATGTGTTAATTAACAGCTTATATATGAGGACTATAAAATTAACTTGCATAGATTGAAATTTATTTATATATAATTCTATATGCTCTGATTAAGCTACAAGCAACATACAAAGTCAAGATTGATGATAGTATTTTATTTGCATATAAATTACATAATAAATAAAAATTACAAGATATAGTTCTAATGATTTATAATTTCCCAAGTTCATATGTAAGTAATGTATGTGAGTACTATAAAGTTTATTAATATATAAGTGGTTAATAAATAAACAGGAGGAGCTTTGTTGAAATTAATGATTTAGCAAATTTAATCTATATGAGTATTCGTGTAATTATACTCTAACGTTATAAATTTGACTGTTTGCTGTTAGATTTATCAAGTATTAAACAAACCTCTTTTTCAGGTGGATAATGAGGTATTACTTTATTACCTTTTGAGGTGTTTTTTGTTCCTGAACATATTGTTTTACATCTGTAAGTGGATCTCAACCACGTAAAAACATTAAGTTTTCTATTTATATTCCATAAAAGCAGCAATTTCAGGAAAAATAATTATCTCCAATCTTGTGAAAGGAAATGTCATGCATATACACAAACTTGCTGAAAAAACTGGCATTTAATATGTAATTACTTTAGTATATGAAGCGAATAGTTATTGGCATGAATGCTAATTAGAACCATAAAAATAAGGAGCAAAATTATGCCCGTGTTAAGTGATCATGAATTACTAGTTAAATTAGCTGCAGATGAACAAATTACAGATGCAGATCTTGATTTAATTAATACCACTTCAATAGCCCTAGGATCTTTGTTTGCTCAAGAGGTGGATATTCATATTCATACTGTGAAAATTGGTCAGGATTGCAGGAATGTTCTTTTATTAAATGATGATAGATATTTGTTGTCAGAACCTACAATTGAAAGCCTTGAGGTTACGATAAGTGAAATAACTGAATACTGTATGGGTAAGTCTTCAGTAGTAGGTATTTTGGGAATTATTTCAGCAAGTTCAGGTGTTGAAAATGAGACGGGTTTAGACATTAAGTTGATGCTGAGAAAGGTGTGGGCTTTAACGAAAAATCCTATTCTTGCTGCTAATCATTCTCATATGGGTTTAGTCACTGAAGTGCTGAATCAAAATGTTGAGACTGGAGGAGGGTGTTTGGCTGGCATTTCCGCTAGATTGGTTTCTGCATACTCACTTTTCATTGAGCATATTGCCTCTCAGACCCACAGAATTCAGGAGATTGCCAGAAAAGAAGGAGCTGCTGTAGTCGTCTCTGGCTTACCAAGACTAGAAGTAAGTGAAGATGAAATGATTAGACTTGCTGTCGCAGATAGCCTTTCAATATATAGTTCCAGAGGAGCTGCTGAGACTTTGGTTGGTGATGATGATGCTGAGTTAACTGAAGTTAGATATGAGTCGCTAGTAACTATGCTTTTATATGATGGCGCAACACAAGAGACTGCCGAGCTAATTGCCACAACACAGATCTTCAGTGATGGGAGAAGTTCATTTAAACCTAACTTCTGAAGGGCAATAAATATTTTTTCTTTAGGTGGTGGATGCAAGGTTATACATGTAAGCTCCCAAGCCAAGGAATCGACATATATTTTGTCAAAACAAAGAGTATGTTTAAAGTGTATAGGAGTTTTCTTGTTTTTTGTTGCTTATACTCTTAATTTCTCGATGTTTGATTAGAACATGATCGAATTGTTTTTTTATCATATTATATAAGATCTCAGAGACATAAACAGAGCGGTGTTGCCCGCCAGTACAGCCAATTGCTACAGAAATATACGATCGATTACTTTTTGAAAAAGCATCTAACCATTTTTTAAGAAATGTATGAATGTCAGTTATTAAATCAGTAACACTATCTTGGGCAGAGAGAAAATCTTTAACTTTTTGATCCAGTCCTGAGTGGCTTCTTAGATCTTTTTGCCAGTATGGGTTAGGTAGACAGCGGACATCAAAAACAAAATCAGCTTCTGAAGGGACTCCATGTTTAAAACCAAATGATTTGATAATTATCATTGCTTTGTTATTTTCAGTATTGTTTATTTGTTTATTAATAAGGTCATGTAGTTCATGAGAGCTTAGGGTACTTGAGTTTATAGAAATATCAGCCAGATCAGCAATTGGTGCCATAAGTTCACGCTCTTCAGCGATAGCATCACCTAGACTTAATCCTTGAGAAGAAAGTGGATGCCTTCTTCTAGTTTCTGTATATCTATTTAAGAGTATGTTGTCATCACAATTTAAATATATGAGGCTACATAAGCTAAAATGTTTTTTTTGACTAAGCAGCAAGTCTTTTATTGCTTCAGTTGAGCCTGGAGTATTTCTAGAATCTAAACTTATTGCAACTTTTTGTTTTTGTGGATCAATTTCTTTATCTAAAAATTCCAACAATGACATAGGAAGGTTGTCAATACAGTAAAATCCAGCATCTTCAAGTGCATTAAGAGCAACAGATTTTCCAGAACCAGAAACACCGCTAATAATAAGTAGTTGTTTACGCATTAATTGCTCCTAACTTGTTTGAGATGTTTGAAATATTCACATATGTCAGTTAGAAAACAGTCAGTACACTTGGGAGACCTAGCCATACAAGTATATCTACCATGTAGTATAAGCCAGTGATGTGCATCATGCTTATATTTATCTGGGATAATACTTAAGAGTTGTTTTTCAACTTTTAGAGGGGTTGTTCCATTTGCAATACCTAAGCGATTAGAAATTCTATATATGTGAGTATCAACAGCTATTGTTGGTTCACCAAAAGCCGTATTTAAAACTACATTTGCAGTTTTCCGTCCCACTCCTGCCAGTGCTTCTAGTTGCTCTCTTGTATTAGGAACTTCACCATGATGGAGCTCTTGTAACATTTCACATGTTTTAATAATATTCACAGCTTTAGTGTTATATAACCCAATGGTTTTTATATATGACTTAAGTTTAGTTAGGCCAAGGTTTAGTATTTGCTTTGGCGAGTTTGCGATTGGAAATAGCTTACTAGTTGCTTTATTAACACTTACGTCTGTAGCTTGAGCAGATAAAATAACTGAAATTAACAATTCAAAAGTTGATGAATAAATTAATTCAGTAGTTGGTCGTGGGTTTTTTTTCTGTAGTCGCTTAAATAATAAGTTGACATCTTTAGGCTTCATGAGCTTCTATTTTAGTCTCTAGAGTACGGGTTCGGGTTAAAGCAGATTTTATATAATCCTTAATAATTATTTTCTTTTCCTTTTCGCTGGTGAAATTTGGTAATAATGGAGCCTGAATGGATGCTAAGCGCTTTAATTTGTTTATGTGACGAGTTTTAGCCAAACTTGCTCTAAGTACACGTTGTTCTTTAGAAGGTTCCTTTTCCAGTAGAGTTATGTCTATGCAATTAGTAGGGCATGGAGTTACACATAATTTACAACCAATGCATTCATCAGTGATAACTGAGTGTGTCATTGATATTGTGCCTACGATGGCATCAACTGGGCAGGCTGGAACACATCGGTTGCAGCCCACACATTCAGATTCATTTATTGTGGCAATATATTGCATTATTAGCCTAATCTCATACCAGGCGTTGCACCTTCAGCAGGCTCAATTAGCCATAAACCAGTTTTATCAGGTGCTCCAGCAACAACTAGCATACCTTCAGATATACCAAAACGCATTTTTCTAGGGGCAAGGTTTGCAACCATAACGGTGTGTTTACCAACTAAATCTTCTGGATCAAAAGCGTGTTTGATGCCTGCAAATACTTGCCTGGTTTCACCGCCAATGTCTAATTCTAAACGTAACAATTTTTTAGCTTCTGGTACAGCTTCTGCTTTAATGATTTTTGCAACTCGTAAATCAACTTTAGCAAAATCATCAATGTTAATCGTTTCAGCGATCGTCTCAATATTTGAATTACCAGCTTCTTGTTGTGGCTCTTTAATTTGATTTTCTTCTAGCATTTTATCTACCTGTTTTTTGTCTACTCTAGTTAATAGAGGGATATATTTGTTGATTTTATGATCTATTAAAGGAATTTCAATATGCTCCCACGATATTAAATCAGTTATGAGAAATTCTTCAGCTTTTTTTGCAACATTAGGAATTATTGGTTGTAAATAAGTAAGTAGTATCCTGAAAATATTTATGCCTGTTGAGCATACTTTATGAGCTTCGACATGCTTAGTAGTGTCTTTGATTAATTGCCATGGTTGTTGCTCAGCTATGTATTGATTTGTTCTATCTGCTAGAGACATAATTAATCGAATTAGTTTTGAATACTCTCGTGTTTCGTACAAATTGGCAAGCTGTGTTGCTGCGCTAATTGTGTCCTTATATACATCCAAGTTCATGTCTATTTGACCAAGAGTGCTGTTGAAATTACGATGTATGAAACTTGCACATCTGCTAGGAATATTCACCAATTTGCCAACAAGATCAGAATTAACTCGACTTATGAAATCATCAAAATTAAAATCAAGATCATCTATAGTGTTTGAAAGTTTGGTTGCGAAGTAATATCGTAAAAATTCAGGGTCAACATATTGCCTGAAATGGCTAGCATTTAAAAATGTTCCGCGTGACTTAGACATCTTTTCACCATTAACGGTTAAAAAGCCATGAGCGAAAACGCCAGTTGGAGTTCTATGATTACTGGCATGTAAAACAGCTGGCCAGAATAAAGTATGAAAGTATATTATGTCTTTACCGATGAAGTGATAAACTTCTTTGGTAGAATCTTTTTTCCAATAGTCTTTAAAATCAAGATTGTTATTATCGCAGTAATTTTTAAAGCTTGATATATAACCAATTGGTGCATCTAACCAAACATAAAAATACAAATCTTTATGTCCTGGTATGTTAAATCCAAAATAGGGTGCATTTCTAGTTATATCCCATTGCTGTAAACCAGTTTTAAACCACTCATCTAATTTATTGGTTACTTCTTTTTGTAAATTAGAATTTTTAAGCCAAGTTTGTAACCAGTCACTAAACTGATCTAATGTAAAATAATAATGTTCAGTTGATTTTTGGATAGGCTCTTTACCTGACATGGTGGAAATAGGGTTAATCAACTCACTAGTTTCATAGTGAGCACCGCATTTCTCACAGTTATCACCATATTGATCTTCAGCCTTACATTTAGGGCAGGTACCCTTTACATAACGATCAGGTAGAAACATAGCTTTTTCTGGGTCATAAGCTTGGAGTAACTCCTTTTTTACTATGTGGCCTTTTTCCTTCATTGCTTTATAAATTTGACAAGCAATTTCCTCATTCTCAGTACTATGTGTTGAGTGATAATTGTCTACAGAGATAGAGTATGCATCTAGTTCTTCTTTATGAAGTTTGTGCATCTCATTAACTAAACTTTCTGGAGACTTATTCTGTTTCTGAGCTTGCAACATTATAGGGGTACCATGAGCATCGGTTGCACAGATAAAGTAGCATGTTGCCCCTTGAGCTCTCTGAAATCTAGTCCAGATGTCTGTTTGTACCTGTTCTACCATGTGTCCAATATGTAAAGGACCATTTGCATATGGTAGAGCTGCAGTAACTAATATTTCTCTTTTTGAGTTAGGCATGTGTCTCACCTTGTGGGGATATTTACTTAGGATTGGAAACATGATACTAAAATAGGCTAAAAGCGCAAGTTAGATACATCTTTTAGGATGAAATTAATAATCAACTATCTGTAGTTAATGGAAATTTAGTGAAATATTATTAACCACATCTATTCATAAAACAAAAAGCGAGTATTTCAAGTACTTTAAAATTATTATCTTTTATGATAACCATTTAGTGTGATAGATTTGTGCCTTTCCTTTTGCCTGATTTAAGCATACTTATATCTTATCTGAAGGATGATTTATCCCATCCAAAATTTCAACATTTTCTATTTCATACGGGTTAATACCTTCAAGGCAAGCTACATTGAATCCAAATTGAGTTGGGTTAGATCGTCTTTGATGGTGAGTATAGATTCCACACTTAGAGCAAAAATAATGTTTGGCAGTCATTGTGTTGAATTGATAAAAATTTAATATGCTTTCACCTTTAATAAATTTCAATCGGTCAAGTTCTACTGATGCGACAACCGTACCCCTTCTTTTGCACATAGAGCAATTGCACCGTCTTATATTTTCAAGTCCATTTGGTAAATTAAGATTTAACTCTACTGAACCACAGTGACATGTTAATTTGTGGAATTCATTTATTTTCATTTTAAGTCTCTAAATTTTTTTAGACGGTAGAGTGTTTATTGGGACGAGTCTTACTCCAATATCTTCAGTAAACCGTTTTGTAACAAAGTTTATAATAGCATTATTTTTTCGGGATACAATAATCCCAAACTCAATTAAGCAGCCAAAGCATGAAATTGTTCAAATATGACTTGACTTACGGTATTAACATACTGTCATTTTTCAACATGTGATGCAATTATATTCCATTAAAAATGCTGATGCTTAATTAAATGACTTAAACTCCAGCACTGGTAAACCTAAGGTATTGCGCGATGATCTTTTTAAAATATTGCCACTGTCTGCAACAGGCAACTTATACGGTGTTAAACTACTGTTGTGCATGAATAATAATGGTCATTATATATTTTCTAATGTAGGAATTAAATCCGATTAATAGTCAATGGTTTTAATGATAGCCAGCGATAACAATCAGAAAACATAGTGAATTATTTATTACTTCAATATTCATGACTTCCATGAAATGTCACCAATATTCCAACATGAAACCACTAAAGTTCGAGATGGAAAAATAGTTGTATACCAGAGTGTTATAATAAAATTGTTTTTCGTATACACTTCAAATAATGAAAATCTCAACTGCCTAAATATGAAATAATACATCATCAATAATTACCGTAAGATACTAGAAGTAATATTAAAACAAATATTGGGAATAGCGCATATTCAATTTCAACCAAATGTATTTTCAGCATAGAGCACCTTCAAGAATTTTCATATAATAGTCAACTCTCATAGAGGTATTCAAAATGCTACAAATAGGACTGTATTTATGCTTAAATATTATAAATGTCAACACAATATCAGGTGAAATAAATCCATAGGTCATTTGTAATGAAATCTATTTGCGGGGTTTTTATGTCACTAATCCCCATTATGTTGCTAGTGGGTCACACCAAAGTTCAGTTGTAACTATAATTAACAGTGAGTCATTGATTTAAGTGTACCAAGTGAAAACACAGATACTATTAGATGCTATCAATAACGAATCACCAAATAGTTGTAGTGAATTACTGGAAATATTTAAGAAGGTTAATTTTAGTATATTGAGCCTTACTGATTCAGGACACAACATAATCCACGTGTTATGCCTATGTTCAAGCGATAAGATTGATTATTCAAGTCTTATTAAGTCTGTGAATGAGGATTTAGAGGTTGATCTTAATTTATGCGATAAACATGGGGCAACACCTATGTTAACAGTTTTACGAAATTATTATCTAGCAGAGTCATCTCGTCTTGAAATTTGTAAAGGTTTGTTAAATTTGAAAGCAGATCCTTCTATTGCCGATGAATCTGGATTATCGCCATTGATACTATTACAAATACATGATAGCCAATCTCCTTGGGCTACCCCGTTATTAACTCAAATACAGAATCGTATCGAAGTATTAGATGAGCGAATGAATAATTCTATTGCATGTAGGTCGAAAAATATTTTATCTGGTGATTTAGGAGTGGATAATTCTAACAACTTAGAACTAGATACATCACAGAGCAATCTATTTAATTCTATAGATGAACGTGATGCTATGGCATTACAAAGAAATATAAAATCATATTACTCTAGAGATGATCTTTATAAAAAAAGTACAGTATTCACTGATATAGTTTTTGATTCCGATTGGGGTAATCTTTTTTTTCCAGATGATTTCAAAGTTTTGGAAATATTAGTGGCTGAGAAATTTAAAATAAATGATGTGAAATTGTTTCAATATCTAGTTCAACAACAGTCTTTCATTCAAGATGTATTGAAAATGTTGAAAAAATTAAATTACAATTCTAGCACTATTCGTAGCTGGTTATTGATAACTCCAGAAATAGATAATACGCATAAATTGAAAATTGTTAGCGAGTTAGTTGAAAATTCAAAAAATGATGATATTACTGAGGAAGTTAGCTCTTTGTTAGAGTTTGCAGAGGTGGATGATATACCATTAATTGTTGACCTTATTTTTGATTCAAGCGTTGGTGTAGATTGGGAACAAGTAATGAAAAATCATGTCATTTTAAATTCAGAAGAATATGATCTTAATATTGAAGAACTATTGAATAAAAATAATGCTGTTATTTACACTGATACTACAGCTGCTGACTCGCTATCAAGAAGTGTAGTTAAAGAGATGTTAACTCAAATAGCACCAAGGCAATCTCACTAGGTATGTAAATATTATACATATACTGAAATTATAAAATAAATTGTTAGGAATTAGTGATGATTAAAATAGTAGCTAATATTATAAATGAAAATGTTAAACTTGGTCGTCAAAAACACTTAAGCGTTATCAAAGTGTTTATTGGAATTGGGTTGGCATTAGTCATAGCTGCTACACTATGGATCTGAGTATATATTGATTATGTCTGGGCGTTAGCTGAACGATATAAGTTTTTTTAAAAGTATTGACCTTAGTTCGCGTTAAATAAGAGTACAGTTAGTGGTACGATAAGTAATGATACATTATATATAGGCTGATATAGTATGGATAAGATTATTGCATTAATTCTTGAAAATTTTACAGTAGTATGTCTGGTATTGTCTGCTGCTTCTTCAGTTGTGGCCTTCATTGTAACAAGAAATTTTAATACAGCAAATCGAGTTCTAATTAAAAGTATGATGTTTTTGGCCGTTGGGTTATCTGGAATATGGGGTTTTTATTATCATGCCTTTGAACCAGAAATGTCAGCAGCATTTATTGGTTGGAAAAATAGTCCATTTCAATTCGAAGTTGCAATGGCTAATCTTGGTATGGGTCTGGCAGGGATAATTGGTTTTTGGCGTACTGTGGAATTTGCATTAGCTACTTGGGTATTTACAGCCAGCTTTTTATGGGGAGCAGCTTATGGTCATGTTAAACAGATGATTGAGACTGGTAATATGGCTGCAGGAAATGCGGGACCAATTTTTTATACTGATATATTGATCCCTTTAGTTCTTCTGATCGCTATTATCTATGCAAAACGTAGTAATGTTAATGCTCTGTAAATGCCATTTTAACAGAATGGATAATTGGACGAAGTAGATACTCAATAATCGTTCTATTGCCTGAGACAATATCAGCCGTAACCGTCATTCCAGGAAGTAAATCTATTTTAGATGTTGCTAGAGTATTTTGATCTAATCGAATATTAATTTTATAGTATGGTGCAAGGTTCTTCTCTGAGAAAGTTGAAATTGAGATAGACTCTACCTTACCATTTAGACTACCATATCTAATATAATTGTATGAAGATACTCTTACTTTTACAGGATTTCCTAGGCGTATATTTGCAATGTGCTTGCTAGGAAGTTTTGCTTTAACAATTAATTCTCGTTGAGAAGGCACTATTTCTAAGATCTGTTCACCTGGGCTAATCACAGTTCCAACATCAAATATTAAATCTTGAATGATTCCAGATACAGTAGCTTTAATTTTAAGATTTTCAGACTGATCAATGTAATGCTCAAGCGCTTCTTGAATTTCCATATGACTGGCACGTGCTTTATTTAGCTTCTGCATGTTTTCATAATTAGATTTATCCTTAAAGGCAGATAATTCTTGTTGTTTTTGGTCTAGGGTATGTTTCTGAGCTTCTATTTTAGTTTCGATTGATAATAAGTCAGCCTCTGTTTCATTTAATTTTTCTCTAGCATCAATTACTTTTATTTTTGATACAGAGTTTGATAATTCTAATTCTTCATATATTTCGTTTGCTTGTTTTAAAATGCCAACTCGTTTTGTCCTGTTGATTAATTGTTTCCCTAGTTGTTTCAGAGCAGTTAGTTCTTTATCAATACTTTCTTGAAGTATACTTTTCTTTGAAGTGTAAGTATTATTTTCTTGTGAAATTAAATCTAAAGACTCCTGAGCCAACATATTATTAGGGGTGCTCTCTATGTTTTCCCTTATTTCAAGTTGAGTGATTTTTGTGCTTGCTGCAAAATATTCATGGCGTAGAATTTCTAGCTCAATAGAATGCTGTCTAGATAGAAGAGTATCTCTATCTGCAACATCTTGGTTAGGTGCTAAAACTAGTATTTCATCACCCTGAACTACAAAATCTCCATTGGTTTTTAGTACTGTCTTTACTTTACCACCTTCAATGTGTTTGATAATCTGAGATTGTCCTGAAGGCTTGATGACACCTGGTGCTTTAGTAAGCTCATCTATCGTTGTAACTGATGCCCAAATAATTGCAATTATAACAATTACGGAGATAATAGTTGCCAGGGTCCTAATATGTTTGTTCGGGTCTTGTTCCTCAAGTAATGTTGATACTTCTAAGTTGTCTATTTTGTTTTCCATCTCGTACCCTATGCCACATTCTGTGAATTTAAATTATGAAATTTTTTCATATTTCCAAAAAACTTAGTTGTGCCTTCATCTAAAACTAGAGCCCCATCGGCTTGAGGGAATAGCTCTGGCAAATGTGTTACAACAATAATTGTTGCTTTTGATCGTAAATTATCAAGCTCTTTCAACAATATTTTAATATCTGCAGGACTAAGATATGAGGTTGGCTCATCAAGTAGATATATAGAAGGCTTTTTTACAAATAGTCTTGCTAAGTATATTTTTTTCAAGAACTGGTCAGTTTTCACTATATGATGTTCACTATTCTCCAGTCTGGTTTCAAAACCATCAGGAAGTCTTTGAATGTCCCTGAAAATATTAGCTTTTTTACATGCAATATAGAGTTCAGAAGTAGTGGCAGACTGATTGTCGTATCTTAAAATATCAGATATCCTGCCCGGTAGTACTGAAATACGCTCCGGTAAATAACCAATATTTTGTTGATATTCAATAATACTGTGCTGTTTTATATTTGTTCGATCAATGAAAACAGCACCAACTTGTACCTCATATAACCTAGTGAGCAATTTCAATAGAGTTGATTTTCCTGATCCGTTGGAGCCACTAATACAAATAAAGCTTTTTGCTGGAATGGCAATATTTAAGTTTTTTATTGCAGGTTTTGAGTCCCCATGATATTTGAAGCTGGTATCTTTAAAGATAATTTCGCCTTGAAATTTATCGATAGTTGCATACGGATAGTAAGGATCATATTCCGATGGTAGTGTTAATAGTTTTTGGATTTGATTTAATTGGGATTGTAGTGGATTTATATAGAATAAAAAACTTAGTAAATTTTTAAAGGGTAGAAGTGACATCCAGCCTAAGATCATACAGGCGAGTAAGGCACCAACTGAGATAGCATTTTCACCGACAAGGTACGCTCCTGTTAGTGAAATTGCAATAACATTAATAAACATTATTAAACCACTCAGGCTATTAGTTAAAGAAAAAGCTTTAGCTTTTTTAAAGGAATTTCTACAAAAACTATGATTGGAGCTTTGATATTGTTTTGCCCAGCTGTCTTCCCTGCCGTGATAACGAATAGTTTGTACGTGCGTAAAGGTTTCGGCTGTATTATTAAGATGCTTGTCATTCAAAAGGAAACTATTTTTAGAGTTCAACATATTATATTGCTTGAAAAAATAAAATAGTATCAGGTGTAGAATGGTTGCTATTATTGGAAAAATAATTAACAACTTACCTATAACTCCAATAGTTGCAAGCATTATTAACAATCCTGGGAGCTCAAAAAGTGATGCGAACCATGGCTTAATAAAAAAATTGTGTACGGAGCTAAGATCTTTGAGTTTTAGTATCTGTGATGCAATAGAAGTATTTTCTGTCATTTTGGCTGGTAAAGATACTAGTTTGTTTATAATTAGCTCGTTAATAGTGGCATTAATTCGCAAATTAAGAAAAATAACCATCTTATTACGAAATATATCAACTATAAAACCTGATAGTGAGATTATTGAAAGACCAAAACCTACAGAGTAAAGTAAATTTATTGATTTTGTTGGAATAATAACATCATATAAAATCATTATTGCTAGGGGAATTAATAGTCCAAGTGAAGCTAGAAAGGTGCTAGCTAAAAACAAACTAAAAAAAGATGTTTTATATCTGTACATTAATTTTTTATGCCAGGAAGTGTTTTTGTCAATTAAATTGTTATAACTAGTACTATAAAATACCAAGATTTGAATTTTTCCAGAAATGGGTAAGTTGTTAGTTGTAATTTGTTTTCCTGTTATTCCTTCATAATAAGTATATGAGTTAGAGTTCTGTTTTGTTACAAAAATAATTGGATTATGAGCAGAAATTATCAACCACGGTAATTCTCCATAAAATTCCTTCATATATTTGGTTTTTTTATTTTCAACTCTAGTGCCGACTCCTAATTTTGCTAATGTTACTCTAAAGGTATTAAGTGAAATATGTTCCTTATTTTCTGGTAAGCACTCCAAAACATGGTTATTATTCTTTATTCCAAAATGAGATAATATATGCGGTAGGATCACCGATAACTCATTTGGCTCTGCTATTTTTTGGAAAGAGTCATTATTAAGCATTAGATGTCCCTGTGGTGAAGCTGTGCTGCTGATTAGCTGATATTGAAATAGTTTTGTTTGTAATATCTATAAATTTCTTATTTGTAGATGCTATAAAAATAATTTTGTTTGGGCTTATCTTGCGTAAATAGGTAGTTATACAATGCATTGCTGCCTTATCAACACCGGAGCATGCTTCATCAATTATAATTATTCCTGGATTTTGTATTAATGCTCTGGCAATGATAATTTGTTGTTTGGTTCCATGAGATATAACATCAACCTCTCCTTGGCCAATTTTGGAGAGAATTCCATTGGGAAGGTTGTTAATTAAGCTATGGCTGCCCAGTTCTAAACAAATTTCTTTAGCTTTTTTTGCTTGCTCAGGGCTGAAGAATGTTAAATTGTCTAAAATTGTACCATTAAATAATTTTAGCTCATCGCTTATATAGGATATTTGTGGTCGACATGAGCTAACGGGATATTTTTTCCCTACATGGGAGATTATATTTATTTTTCCAGAGCTAGGTTCTAAAAGACCACTGATTAATTTCAGAAGCGTACTTTTGCCGCTTTCATGTCCACCTTGCACATGAACAATATCACCAGTTTCCACGATGAAATTGAATTCATGTATTATTGAATTGCTATCCTGCGGATACCGCAAAGAGACATTTTCAAAAGAGATATTTGAGATTGTAATGTTATCTTCATGTTTTGAATTAGATGTATTCACATTCATGTTTAAGTTAAACAATTCATTTATGTTATCTGAGCGAATTTGCAAATCAAAATACTGCATTATTGGTTGAAAAATCTTGTTGCTAATTAGTATGCAAGCTCCCATGGCTCCCATGGAAAGTTTTTGTTCAATGATCAACATCGATGATAAAAGGATAACACTTATTATATTTAGCTGTGTGAAAAATTTTATTGTTGAATATAATAATAATATTAGTGATTTTGAATTTTGCTCAGTGACTAAGAATTTTTTAAAATCATCACCCTCACATTTAGCTATGGCTCGTTGAATACCTGAAGATTTTATTGCATGCATTGAAGATAATAAATTATAAATAAAGTTTGCATATTTGCTACGCTCGGCATGGGTGCAAATAAGACTTCTTTTGTAGTGTTTATATAGAGATGAGCAGGTATGGAAAAATATAACCTGTATAGAGAATAAGCATAGAAATAGCATTGGGGAAATTAGTACTAATAAGGTTGAAAATAGTACAACAAATATTAGATCAACTTTTAAAATGGCACGCTTCATACTAATGACTTCAGATGTTTCTTTAAACAAACTAAGTTGGTCAAGCATTTTGGGTATAGATATTTCACTTAAAAGATGCACCGGTGTTGATAATATTAAGTTGATGATTTGTAAATTTTGTTTTTCCAATTTACAGTGTTCTTTCCATTTTATAATTTGCTCTCTTAAATATTTTAACGTGCTATCAAAAATTATTATGAAGATAAGTAATACTGTAAGGATTACTAGAGATTCATATGATTTATTTGGAATAATTCTGTCGTAAAGCTGTATTAGTGCAATTGGAAATGAAACAGATAAGATATTGCTTACTATGGATGGGAGTATTACTCCGTACCTAAGATTTTTGTTTCTTAACTTGCTTGGGATGCTTTGGGTTTGTTGAACTGCTAACATTTAAATTTACCTTGTTTAGTTGCTTGATTTTATCGCAAACAGTCCGTTAACAAAAGCAGATATAATCTATGCATAATATAAATTGATTCTTACATTCGACACAATACAATACATATATTATTTTCTACTTCAATACTATAATATAAACATAAGGATATGTGGAGCTGTATATGTATCAGTCAGCCGATGGAGAAAGTGTAGTAAACGAAAATGATAACCAATATGGTAGCTAAAAAGGCTCTTCAAGTGAAGGCCGCGACCCCTCAACTAAGAGTTCATTGCATCAAGGTCAAAATTCTTCTGAAGATTCGGATATAAATGAAAGAGCTTCCCGTAAGTCTGCGGACGAGCATCGTGATCTTTTAAATGATGATGGTGATACCAATGTTAGTGAAAATGAAAATACTAGTGATAGTTGAAATGTTACAGACATTGAAAGCAGTGAAAGTGACATAACCATTGGAAATAATTATTCAGCCCAAAGTTCACATGTTATAAATAATAACTCGATGCATAATATTGATGGTGGAGTTAGAGAAACTATTGGAGGCAATAGTTTAAATATATCACCAAGTAGAGCCTCAGTTAAAGTGCATAAAAAATCTTCAACTATCGATACGGTTAATCAGCCGTCAGCTAATGGCGGACATAAGGGAGCGTCTGAAAACTTAAAAGTAAATGAAAATCTTAAAGAGTTAGACATAGAAATAATTAGAGGTGAACTTGAGTTAGCAGATGAGTTGGAATCTGGCAATAATGGGGATGATGCAGAAGTAAGCCTTGATGAGCGTAGTAGCTGTGAAACATTTACAAATAGTCAGTCAATAGTCTCAGAAGATTTAATTGAGGTTATAGAAAATGTAGAATCTAGCTATGAGCTAGAGCCAATGCTGAGTAATGAAGCATTTAATTTTACGAATGAAAGCAATAGACAAGATGATTTTACTGAGACGATACTTGTCCTACCTGAAGAAAAAGAAAATTTTGAAGCCGAGAGTAGTCCGAAGTTTGATTTAGAACCAAAAATTATTAGAAATAGCAATAATGTAATAGATCTAGGTAACGGTAATAATATAGTAGATGCAGGTGACGGTGATAACACTATTACATCAGGCATAGGCAATGACCAAATAACTACAGGCTCAGGTGATGATTCAATCACTAGCACAGGTGGTGATAATCTAATAAATGCCGGTGATGGTAATAACACTATCGTATCAGGCATAGGCAATGATCAAATAACCACAGGCTTAGGTGATGATTTAATCACTAGCACAGGTGGTGATAATATAGTAAATTCCGGTGACGGCAATAACACTATCGTATCCGGTACGGGTAATGATCAAATAACCACAGGCTTAGGTGATGATTCAATTACTAGCACAGGTGGTGATAATGTAGTAAATGCTGGTGACGGTGATAACACGATTACATCTGGTGCCGGCAATGACCAAATAACTGTAAAAGACGGTGCTAATTTAATAGATGCCGGTGACGGTAATAACACTATTACATCTGGTGCCGGCAATGACCAAATAACTGTAAAAGACGGTGCTAATGTAATAGATGCCGGTGATGGTGATAACACTATTACATCTGGTGCCCGCAATGACCAAATAACCACAGGCTTAGGTGATGATTCAATCACTAGCACAGGTGGTGCTAATGTAATAGATGCCGGTGATGGTGATAACACTATTACATCTGGTGCCGGCAATGACCAAATAACTGTAAAAGACGGTGCTAATGTAATAGATGCTGGAGAC
>JABJGS010000055.1 GCA_018703155.1 Francisellaceae bacterium
CATTTTATGTGCAGATGCGACAAAGCCTATTTTCTTTAAACTGTTTCATTAAGATCTTTCCTCATGAAAATTCTGTCATGTCCAAGCAAGTATTCCGGCACGGTACCAATAACTTTAAACCCATGTTTTTTATAAAACTCTTGCGCCTGGAAAGCATAAGTGTCAACAAATAATTTGGAGATAGATTTACTTTTAGCTTCAGTATCGACCATAGCTATAAGTTTTGATCCAATACCTTTTTTCCTATAATTTTCAGAACACCATAAAACGTCGACATATAGCGCATCCCTATGCTGATAAATAATTGCCCCGCCAATGATGTTTTCGTCTTCTTTAACAACTATATTAATGCAGTTAGGTTTGTCATTAATTATTGATTGGTTAAATCCTATAATTCCATCACGTATAATTTTCTGCTCTTCTGGGCTAGGATTATTTTTTACTTCAAAATTTAGTGTGCTCATTCTGCTTTCCTCGATGCAGTAAAATTACCAGCATGAAATGCGATCAGAGTGTTGCTATCATCAACACAAGTTTTAAGACTTTTATATTTAGCTTCCCATTCTTGTTCTGTCATATGACCATTGCTAATTTGATGCTCTTTGCTATCAAGACATTCATTATTTAGTAATAACTGCCTAACATCATCTTTGATTAAAAATGGCTGAAAAATTGAAGCTTCAATACACTCCATGCCTGCTTGTTTTATTAAACTGGGGAGCATTTTACCAAGGTTACCATTGCGATCATCACCTTCAGCAACCTCATATGGCAGATTAGGTGGTTGCCAAGCAGAATGTTCGGGATAGCTGTAGGCGTAATTAATAATTCCTTCAATGCCGATATAGAGACCGCCTGGTTTTAAAGTTTTTTCAATTTGTTCAAGTGCATGGCGAGGTTTCTGTACATGGTGCAAAACAAATCGGCAATACACAACATCAAAACTTTGATTTAGTTTATCTAAATCGTAGATATCATGTGCCCTGTACTCGATTATTTTTTTAAGATTGTCTGGAGTTCTATTTTCGGCTGCTTTAACTTGATTATCACTATTATCAATAGCAACAACATGCCCATCATCACCGACAAGATTAGCTATTGCTTGCGTCATGTAACCAAGGCCACAGCCAATATCTAGCACTTTCATGCCGGATTTTACACCATGCTTCTTTAAAAAATATTCTGTTTGCTCATTAAAGCTCTTCTCTAGGATGCCTAGACTTTCTTGCCCTTGTTCGCCAATGCTATAGCAATATTTTTCCTTGTCCATCGAAGATTTATCGTAGTTGGAAGTCATGGCGATTCTCCTTGAAGATATTCTTTTCTGTTGAGTCGGTACAATACATGTCGTTTTAATGGGCTGGTATCATCTAATTTGGGATGATCAAAATCATCTTCAGCATTATGCCGCAAGCCAATTTTCTGCATTACTTTAATGGATTTAGCGTTGCCTTCAGCTGTAAATGATACAATCTCTGGTATTTCCAGTTCCCTAAACGCATAATCTATAACAGCTTTAGAACCTTCAGTGGCAAACCCCTGGCCCCAGTGTTTAGATGATAGGCGCCAACCAATTTCTGTGGCGGGCGTAAAGTGAGCGTCAAAATCTGCAATTAACAATCCTATAAAGCCGATAAATTCATTGCTATCTTTTCTTACGCAGGCATATAGAGAGTAACCATTCTTATCAAAATGTTTGTTCACCTTGGCGATAAAGTTTTTAGTGGCTTCTAAATCCTGAAGTCGAGGAAAATATTCCATCACTTTTGGATCTTGGTTAATGGCAAGCATTGGCTGTAAATCGCTATCAGTCCAGGTCCTAAGTATCAAGCGATCAGTTTCTATAATAATTTTCATGGTTGCACCTGCTTAATTTTTGGCAACAACTCTTTCAATTCACTTGATGGGAATGGAGTTGATTTATCTCTTTGAATTGCTTTGTAAAATTCATGCATTTTTAGAGCAACACCATGATATTTAGATAGTAATCTTTTAACACTAATTGGTATATTTATATCAAATTTAGGATCGGTAAATTTTGATAAAATCATATCCCAATTATTTTTGCCTAAATAACTGGTTAAGACAGTGTGCATCAAATTAACTGCGCTGCTAGCATAATCATAATTGGCATTATCTTTTATAAAATGTTTTTCTATATTTGACAGAGTGAACTTGTCAGATAGCGCTAAACCAAAATCACTGTAATATAGTTGTTTGCCATCGGTTAAAATATTTTCAAAATGCGCATCCATATGCAGAAAGTTTTGAGAGTCCATAAAATCATTGGTTTCTTGTATTTGATGTTCAACTAATTTGACTGCCTCTATAGCGGCATCTTTATTATCCAATAATTGTTGCTTTAACCAATCGTATAGATGGCTTGGTATAAACTCCATAAACAAATAGATATGATGCGAAGCTAAATCTTTTGCTTTTAATCTATCGTGTATCTCTTGGTTATTTTCCCAGTAAGCAGTGTCTTTATCTAAAGCCACTTGCTCTTCATTTGAAATTATTTTGTTATCAACGTCTTTAAGTATTCGCCAATGATACATAATTGGAAAATTAGGACATTGGCCAGTGATAACCCAATTGGTTGTCATGACGTGTGCAGCCAACTCACGCCAAGCTCCAAATCCAGCAGAGCCAATGCCATATTGGTAACACATTGGCAAATTAAAAATATTAGCTGTGGACATGTAATTTTCTGGTAGCAACTCTAAGTCTGTTAGCGGTACTTTTTTCACAAAAACAGGCGTGTTATCTATTTCTATTTGTAACGATGTACCACCGATTCCTTTGTGCATTGCTTTGCCATCGGCAAGAACTTGCTCCAGCTGTCTATTACTAATGCAGGCTAAAGTATTAGATATCTTATTATATGTTTGCTGTCTTTTAGTTAACTGGTTCATGTTTGCGCCATGCCGATATTATGCGAATAAAATGTCATTAAACAGTTCATATCTTAATCTTCCTCCACATCAGCATGAATTTTTGCTGGCTCTTCTAATATGGACAGTATTTCCGTAGCGCAATAAACCTTATCACGCTTATTATCACCGATTTGCTGGATGATATTTTCATTTGCAAGCTTGCGAACACCACGCTCAGCTATGCTATACGCAATCCCTAACTCTTCAGCAATTTTCTTAATTGTTAGATATGGGTTCACTGCAAAATGCTCAACGATATCTACGGGCACACTTGATGCAGCGCTTGCAACTTGTAGTTTCCATTTGTTGAGTAGATCATTAATTCTCTCAGCACGCGATAATGCATCTTCAGATTGTACTGCGATACCATTTAGAAAATAAATCAACCAATCTTGCCAAGTGCCCTTACTGCTGACACTAAAGAGCTGGCGGTAATATTCATCTCGTGTTGCTTCAAAAAA
>JABJGS010000030.1 GCA_018703155.1 Francisellaceae bacterium
CCTGAGGCAAGGTTTATAGGCATGATATCAATTGTGCCAGTATTCGTTTTACGTTTTAGCGTGCCTTGTATATTACAAATAGCCTTATTGCTATTCTTGCTATCCTTTATTGATGATGTATTAATATCCTCTAAAACATATGGCTCACGCACGATAACCGAAGTTCGGGTTTGTTGCTGTCCTTTTCCTTGAATTCTGTTTGCTGCGCCATCGCCAGCTAGTGATGCTTCTCTAACGTATGTTACTAATCTATATGGTCTGCTGAGATCAGGGTTATCTGCATTTAAAGCAGTTACTAATAGGGAGTCTAATCTATTGCTAGCTAGATCTGGGGTGATTACTCCAGTTATTCCGGTTGTGGCAGCTATTAAAGTAGAAGAGAAGATATTTCTTTTACTTGAGAGAACCTGCTCTTCTTGGGTGCCTACAACAATAACATCACCACCAGCAACATTTTTCTTTATTGCTGCAACTGCAGAAGCATTGGCTCCACTATTGCCAACATTCCAAGTAACAGCTTTAATATCAACTTTATTTTCAGGCATATGTTATAGCGAAACCCTATTGGTGTATATATTAATTAGACTGTCGATGATGGAGAAAAGTTCATTTTTGTGTGTATGCACTAATTGGTTTTGTGCAATCCCAATAAGAAAACACAGCAGAGGGAAGGAAGAAAATATTTTAATATTTCAGATGAATAGATTTACAGAGCTCATTTCTTGAGATGGCTTTAGAATATGCATGACCTTGCATGTATCTGCAGTCACATTTTTTTAGAAATTCAATTTTCTCGGAAGAATTCACCCCAACAGCAACAACCTCAATATTAAATTCTTTACTTAAACAAATTATTGACTTAATTACCCCTTCAACTTTTTCACCATTGCCAATACCTTCAATTAAATCTCTAGATATCTTTATAGAGTCAATATTAATACTGATAATATTATCGATTACATTAACTCCTAAATTAAAATGATCTAAAATTATTTCGAAACCATGTTCCTGCAATGAGTTGATATGATCAACAGCTTGCTCATTACCTGAAATTTTAGTTCCTGCTGGCATCTCAATGGAAAATTTTATTTTTTGTAACTTTATGGGAGTTAATGCTCCTATTAAATAGCTAACAACCCCGACATTAGAAAGTTGATTTAAAGATAGGTTTATAGAGAAAGTCAGGTCTAAAGTACCAATTTTATCAATTAAATGTTCAATGTCATTTATAATACTGTCAATTTGCCATTTTGATATTTTAATAAGTTTATCTTGATCATCAATACCTTCTATGAATTTTTTTGCATCTATGGAAGCATTGTCATCCAAATTTATTTTCAACAACGATTCAACCGCAGTCATGTCACCTGTTTCAGAGTCAACAACCGGTTGATAAAGTATTGCGAAATTATCGTCATTTATATTCTCCAACTTAGCAAGTATCTCCAATTCCTTTGAGGCTCTTTCTTGAATTTCCGCTGAAAAAAAACTAAACCTGTTTTTTCCGGAGTTTTTTGATTTATACATCGCCACATCAGCAGACTTCAAAAGTTCTGCAAAATTATCACCCGCCTCAGGATACATAGCAATTCCAACACTTGCTGATACGGAAACTATCATGTCTGAAATTGTTTTTATTTCTGATATAGATGAAATTATTTTATTTGCTATAGGAATAATACTTTCTGGAGTCGTCACATCTGAAATCATAATGGCAAACTCATCACCACCCAATCTGGCAACTAAATTCTTACTTCCTACTGCATTTTTCAATTCATCAGAAACGGCTATCAGTAGCAAGTCACCGGCCTCATGTCCCAAAGTATCATTTACATTTTTAAAACCATCCAGGTCGATAAAAATCATCGCAATTCTTGTGTTTGTTTTTTTTGCTGTTTCAACAGACAAATCACCGATTTCAATCAACAGATGTCTATTTGCTAATTTAGTCAAAGCATCATATCTTGCACGATGTATCAGTTTTTGTTCCAGTTCATGGCGCGCAGTTATATCTTCAAACATCAAGACTATTCCTGCTCGTTCCTGTCCTTCATCGACAATCCCGCCACAATTAATTTCTGCCGGAAATGTCTTGTTATTTTTGCCTTCGAACCAAGCACCATCAGTCCTATATGATGTTTTTGCGTCACTAAATATTAATGCTTTCAATTTGCACCAGTCTAACGTTGTATCGGAATTTATTTTTTTAAGGTATGTTCCTATATGAGTTCCAATGAAGTCACTATTATTACCAGCTAAAAACTTTTCTGCAGCTGGGTTTGCGGTAACAATAACACCTTCATTATCAATTCCAAAAATTCCTTGTGCTGCACATTCCAGCAGTAACTCGTTTTGGTGACTAAGGGTTTCCAATTTAGTTAAAGCGTGATGCAGCTTTAATGACTCTTGCTGTAGAGCCATTAACCACTTAACTTTTCCAATTAATGGTGCTGGCTTTATAGGCTTATATAAAAAGTCTACAGCGCCTTTTTGGAATCCTGAAAATTCAAGTTTTTTACTTATATCACTACCAGTAATGAATATAATTGGGACATTTTCTGTTTCTTTTCTACTTCTCAATATTTCAGCCAATTCAAAACCATCTATATCTGGCATGAATATATCCAGCAAAATAACTGAGACGGCATGCTTTTGAGTTAATTCTAAGCCTTCCTTTCCAGATCTGGCACATAATATTTCATGCCCCAGACCTTTAAGAATTTCTTCTAGTATTGCAGTTGTGTTTTTGCATCATCCACAATAAGGATTGTCTGCTTTTCTTCTTTAAATATTTCATTCTTAATTTCATTTAATTTCATAATGTTTTCTTATCATAAAAACCTAGGTCATGCCTGTACAAGAAATTCTTAAAATAATTTAAACTCCATAAGTACTAGGATAGTTAACCCTATAAACTTTGTGCATAATAAATTCCCCTCCCCTTCAATTATCAGATTGGTAGCATTCCTCTGGGCTCAAGTAATCCAGCACTGAACAGGCCGACCTAGCACGCGACCTTCCCGAAAGATTACACCTTGATTTGTTGTTTTCAGTAATTTTTTTTGGTAATAGTTTGGCTGTAAGATATTGAAAATCACAACTAATTCACTCACTAACTTCCCCTGAAAAAATATAAAGTCATCAGCTTTGCTGCAAATACATATTTAAAAATACCATTAAATATTCTAATTTTTTTTTGTAAATTACAGCGACTATCTATAGAACTAAATATGAGAAAATAATAAGGTACAAAAAATTAAGATTACCTTCCATTAACATTTGAACTAACATGCCCAACAAGCCTGCACCACAAGGGCTACCTGACCAACCGTGAATGTCAAGTATTTTTCAAATATATGTTATGTATCTGTTGCACCATTGTGAAGTACATAACCAATATGGGTGTTGTAAATACATTTCACCGGCATCATTAATGAAAATCACCAACCATTATCTAATTTAAAAATAAAACTAATTTTTTAGAGTTATCACGCAGAGATAGTTAGGGTGAAATATCCCTAGCCTTCAAATTATATAAAGAGACTCTTTAGTTATTTCCAGGTGGGTTTGCTCGCAGCGAGAGTATAACACCACCCTTATATTACATATGAACCATTATGATACGAATAATATTCTGCAAATTATATTAATAATCTGCAAACATATGCGCCAACGGCCCCACAAAGGCATTGCCGGTTTTTAGTTATAAAAAACAATGACTTAGCCTTAAACATGAGCATATACGCTCTAAAAATGAAAATATCTATTCAGTCGTATGCTCATCCATATGGTGAGCCATGAAGACGCCAACCTCAGCATTGTACCTATGTCGACATTAAAGCTAAGCTCTCCTAACCTTGATAGATAATTATAGAAATCAATTATTTTTGAATCGACTAGCTACTATTTTCGTTATAGAAGCCTTTATTGATCTTCATCCTGAATACACATAAATTTTAACGATTTATACCAACATAAAATAAGAAATGTAAAACTCATTTAGCCAGCAACATCACAAAATTTGCTATACTATAATTGTTGTTTTATATTAGATAACCCATCAAAATGCGAAACAGATATCCACAAATCAAAAAACACTGTTGTGCCATTCTGAAATCATATTCTGAAATAATCTTATTTGACTCCTCTATAGTTGGCTTTTTTTTATTATTAGTTACTTTTTTAAATCCTAATATTGGTTTGTCAGGCCTTATTGCTATTATTGCCGCCTATATTTTTGCCTGTATCACCAAAATGAATGTTAATTTTACAAGTCCAAATGTTTTCACCTGTAATACCGTGTTGGTCGGTTTATCTATTGGCTATTTTTATGAATTAACTTGGCTTGTTTTATTTCTTGTTATTTGTAGTGGAATTTTTTCTTTTATTGCAACAGCAGCATGTGCCAATTTTTTTTCTAAATACTTATCGATCACTACGTTAAGTTTACCATTTGTGGTTATTAGTAGTAGTGCATATTTTGAATCTCATGGATATTTATTACTACAACCACCAGAAATATTTAAATATGAAGCTATATTGTCTTCAGCTCTTAATAATTATTTAGCCTTGCCTTCCTGGTTATATGGTTTTTTCTTAGCCTTAGGAACTATAGTTTTTACTAGTAACTTGCTAGGAGGGATGATCGTTGCCATAGTTCTTGCTTTTTATTCCAGAATTTTGTTTTTCTTAGCACTGTTTGGTTATTTATTGGGCTCTACTGTCGCAGGATTGTTAACAAATAGCTTAGAGGTAACTTATTTACATCTTAGCAACTTTAATTATATTTTAGTCGCAATAGCTTTAGGTGGTATTTTTTGTGTGCCCAGCCCCAAATCATTACTAATAGCCAGTCTTGCGATCATGATTTCAACTTTTGTTTTGCATATTACGGATTTAATGCAAGTTGACTACGGCATTATATCATTTAATTTAGCATTTAATATTGTGACCCTATTTTTCCTTTATCTATTGAAGATGTTGGAATTCCCTCTGCTTAATCAAATAAGCCTAAGTACTCCAGAAGCAACTTTAGATTACTATATTTGTAACGGAAAACGATTTGAAGGAGGTGGTCAACGCCGACTGAAATTACCTTTTTCTGGCGCTTGGTTGGTATGGCAAGGTATAGATGGTCCTTGGACACATAAAGGATGCTGGAAATATGCCTTTGATTTTGTAATCTGTAAAACAGATCATTTACAACCAGAAGAAACACAAAATTTAGTTGGATATGAACTAGTTAATCGAGGATTATATAAAAATAATATAAATAATTTAAATGATTATTACGCTTTCAAGCAAAAAGTATTTTCGCCTGATAAAGGGCGAATCGTTCATGTTGTTTTCCATTTACCTGACAATAAACCAGGTATAGTAGATCGAGAGAATAATTGGGGAAATTTAATTATCCTTGAAAGCGGTTCAGGATATTTTATTGAAATTTCACATTTTGCTCAGAACTCAATAGTCGTTAAAGTTGGTGACTGGGTAGCTGCAGGAGACTTATTAGGTTTATGTGGAAATTCAGGTTATTCACCCAGGCCGCACATCCATATACAGGTCCAACCTAATGATGCAATTGGCGCAACTACTATAGCTTTTTGTTTTCAGGGTTATGCGGTTAATAATAATTTTATAAATGCAGGAGTTCCTGAAACAGGTCAAATTCTAACCCCAATAACTATGGAATCTAAATTAGATGGCAAAACCAACCTAGGTTTTCAACAAACCCTACGTTTCATTGACAAGTCAAATACTAATACTACAGAAGAAAATATTGTATTTAAAGTTGACATGAATGAATCATCTGAATTTTACCTTGGCTCAAAGCAAGGACGACTTTATTTCGGTAAAGAATCTCATTGTTTTTATTTTTATCGAATGGAAGGCCATGACCCATGGCTATCATTCATTTTTGCAGCTTTACCTCACATACCTTTAAGTTACTCTGCCGATATGACATGGCAAGACAACTTACCCATTACATGTCTTAAGCAAGGTTTCATCAAGCATTGGTATCATTTCATCCAAATGTTCAATCATAATTTTGGAGAAATACGCTATAATGCACATTGGGAAACCCCTACAATTATAAAGGGATCTTTAGCATTTGGCTCACAGCACTATCCAATTAAAGTTGTTTTAGAGGATGGATGTGGGTTTAAAAGTTTTCAGATCGGTGAGAAAAAAATTGAAAGAATCGAATCTATACCTGAACCCCACCCTGCTGATAAAGGAAATCCGGTGTTGCATTGATCCATTACATTTTGGTGAGTAAGATACTTTTCAACTTTTTCCACAACCTCAAATGCCAGAAGAAGCTGTTCAAATATTTAAAACATGCCTGAAAAATAATGAACATGCCACCTTATCAACTCAATTAGTAGAATCAAGAGAAAGAGAATTAGAGGCTCATACTGCACAACATGCAAATGTAGCAACTAATAACAACGAAACAGCCGCAGCCCCAAGACCACCTTTTTAGTACTTTCATATACTACACTTCAGTATTATGCTTTGATAGAAGTATCATGCTGATTTTAAGAACAACATTGTTAAGAGTTAGATGAACTCTTCTATGTTTAATTATCATTTTTCTTATTTGAAATTTTCATCATCTAATCCATGGTTTTACGTGAGCCCCCAATAAGTGTGTGCGCAATAAAATACTGAAGCAAACACACTTTCGAAGTTTATGCTGATAAAGGAAATGTGCTGGTATATTAGTTCTAGAAAGGTGGGAGCCAATAGTTCCGTATACGTTTAATTCTCTTAAATTTTCCCTATAGTTGTATACTCACCTTATATAGATGAAGTAAATCAGTTATGCATTATTTCATTTATAAATACTCTGATTTATAAATTATTTTATAATTACATTCACACACAATTGACCTAGGTGTCCGACTATGATTAAGTGTCATAATAATAACAGTTTAGAAGTAAACATCTAAGGAATAACTATGAATTTGACTTTAAGCGAAAAACAAGACGTAACATTAACATTGAGGATGGGCCGTAAAACACAGTTAGCATTAAAAACAATAATCAATTCTGTTTTTGCCTTTTCATTAATTCCCTGGTTTGCTGTTGTTATCATTATTGGCATGGGTGGCGGGATGCCAGAATATAACCTTGCAGCTCAATCGGCACAATATTCAATTTTTACATACCCTTTATTCTGTATTATAGGTATTTACGGCAGTATCTCGTATTCATGCAGGGGCAACGCTTTGAAAGCACTTCAATTTGCACTAGCCCCAGCAACATCGTGGATTTGGCTTGGCATATCACTTCTTATATGGCGTTGCAACCCTGGAATTTTATAAGGAACTTTATCGAAGTAGATAATTTTCTATATTCTTAGTTTGGGATGGTTAGAGCCATCCCAAACTAATGTAAGAACCCTCCCTCTTTATTTTTACAGTACAACACAGCACAATAAGCATTTTTCCACCTTATAGTAAATTGACAAAATTCAAACTCGAAAGCACAATAGTCTCATATCAAATACTCTATAGGTAAGCGCCATGAAAAATAAAGTTGTCATTGTTACTGGTGGAAGTCGCGGTATTGGAGCTGGCATTACACAGCTCTTCCTTGAAAAAGGTGCGAAAGTAGTTGTTAGTTATCACAGCAATACAACTGCTGCTGAACAACTACAAAAGGAATTAAAACACTTTTATAAATCACTTCAATTTGTCCAGTCGGATATTGGCTTGTCAGAGGATAGAAAAAATTTAATTGAAAGCACATTGTCACACTTTGGTAGAATTGATTCATTGGTTAATAATGCAGGTATTTCTGCACGAGGCAGCTTTTTAAAAGGATCAGAAGAAGAATTTGACGCAATTATTCGAACTAATTTAAAAGGACCTATTTTTCTAGCTCAGTCATGCGCTAAACATATGATTGGAAATAGCATAAAGGGTAGTATTATTAATATTGGCTCTGTTTCTGGGCATAGACCCAATGCGCCTACTTCATATTGTGCAGCAAAAGCTGGTCTTACGATGGCAACGCAAACTATGGCCTTAAAACTTGGTTCTCATGGGATCAGAGTTAATACGGTTACACCGGGCACAATAAAATCAGGTATGAATAGAAGGGTTTGGCAAGATGCTCCAGAAAAATGGGAGGTGGCAGTACAATCTATGCCTTTAAAGCGAGGGGGGACACCACTTGAACTTGCCTCTGCCGTTGTGTACCTAGCATCGGATGATGCTTCTTATATAACTGGAAGTGAATTAGTAGTTGATGGTGGGTACTTAATTAGATAGCCTGACAAACAGATTCATTGTGACAAATAGAAAGATATGGTTTATTTGCTAGTTAAGCTATAATCATAGCTCAACATCGAGATAGGAACATTTCATGGCTAATTGCAAACGAATATTTATCATAGGCCATTCTGGTGCAGGAAAGGGTGTTTTGGCAGAAGAACTTGCAAAGGAATTGGATTGGAAATTTATTAATGCTGATATTATAGGAGCTGCAGGTCAAATTGGTCGCAAACTATCTGAAGTAATTGGAAAAGAGGGCGAAAAATTATTACATATCTGCCAACATGAAATACTATCTCACTTATGTAGCCAAGAAAATATTGTTGTAACTACTGACGAAAGTGTGATTTCTAGTGATAAATGTAAAGAGATACTTGGAAAAGAATTCACAGTACTCCTTGAAGTTGGCACTTCTATACAAGTTGATAGGCTTTCAAATTACCGACCATTACTACCTGTCAAAGATTTCCATGAGTTCCTAGAAAAGATTCATTTAGAATTTGACACTTCATATAAAGATGTATCAAACTTTTCATTAAGTTCAGATAATGGCGATATTAACAAACATGTAAAAAGTATTTTACATGCTATGAAAATGTAAATTTGATTTCATCTTATTTGCAGCATTATTTTAAGAGAGGCGTCAGACAGGATGTCTAAGTAATAAAGGAAAACAGCCCTCCATAAATCACCTGTATGATAAATAAGTTAGAACATACTTTTTAAATCAGAGCATACAAACCTTATCTTTACTGTTCTTGGTTTTTTGCTGTATGGAAGGTTCTTCTTTATCAGTAGAGGCAGAACCTTTCAGATACATTAATGTTATTGGCCCAGGACTTACTTCTTGTTCTGCATCTGCACTTTGCTCTTGAAAATCTCTATCTCTAGACAATAAAGATTTTGCTTCTTCAATATCAAGGTCATCAAAAACTTCCCATGCTTCTAACTTTTCTGTGGGTTCAGCACATAGGTATTTTTGTTCATTAGGCACATATGACAATAAGGCAGAAAAATACTCACACTTAAATAGTTCCCGGCATATATCTACATTTATAATTTCAAATTCAAATCTTAAAATAGTATGAGATATTTCGCCGCTATGTTCTCTAATGTTAGTACTTAATCTCACATTAGCTATAGAACCACCACCTTCTGTTTCTAACATTCCACCAGTTTCAATATTTAACAATGGTCCAATAAGATCAAATATCTCGTAAACATCAACACTAGCGTCATTCATTCTACGGAACTCTAAAGAGCGTTCACTTTTAGTACTTGCTTCTACGGTAAATCCAGAGCCATTCAACCTTGCCTTCACTTCACTTTCAGCTGCATTTGCAAAGTTATGCTGATTAGCTTCAGAAGATATATATGCATGAATTACTGGATTATCTTTAAATGTAGGTAGTATATCTTCTTGTATTTGAGCTTCAGATGGGAATTCATGCTCTTTAACTTTATTTTCACGATCCTGACCTGCATAATGTCGGACCAAGTCTAAATTTGCTGCTGAATAATCAGACCACCAAGATATTGCTGGCATAGATAAAGAATCCTCTTTAGACCACATTACTCGAGTAGTCCTATTTAGGTCTTTAACAGTATACCTAATACCTTTTGCAGATATCTCAGAGTTATGTATACGGTGCTGTAAATGTTCTAATTCTTCATATGGCATTTGATTTCCCTCTGCGCTCAGTAGTTTATCTTTATTATGCCTCTAAGTATATTACTAGTTCTCCACTAAAAACAGGTAAGATTTCACCTGTTTTAGTGAAAGCCACATTAGATGGAGTTTGTAAAATATATTAATATAATAATTGTCAATTTAATATTCAAAATCTACAAAGTTACAACCTATCAATTATTTAATTCAAGCACAGTAAAACTTCATCATCCCTACTCTGCAGCTACAATGTTGCACTTTTACGATATACATTTCTATTTTCACTGTATTTTTTTGTACTTGATGTTTCTACGGCGGATAAGGAGCGAGTGTAACCAAATAAATCCCTATGATTACTAAGAGAGGCTTCAGTACGAGCTGAGCTTATCATTTTAATGCGAGTTTTTTCTATTATTAATCCATTTCCTTCCTTAATACACTCACTAGTATAAGAATCACAAAATGGGTTTATGTTAATATCAAAATTGTCCTCAAGGTCAAATTGCATTTGAGTTGCCTGAGCATAAGATACTGTTATTTGCATTCCTTGTATACTAGTACAACTTACCTTCCAGTTTGGCAGGCAACCTTCGTCTTTAAAGTAGTCTTTAATTGATTGAAAACAATCTGCTTTAGTGCCGCCAAATGCAATTATATTAATAAGCATCTCATCGAAAGTGTCATAATTAGTTCCTGGAGTTTTCTTATAAAGAGACATAACGTCATCTAGCTCTCCAGCAAATTGCGCATTAATGAAAAAATCATGCAAATTGCCTATTGCATTAGCTATTACGCTAGTATCTGCATCTTCATCAATATGGCTAATTTCACTATATATTTTTTGTTTTATTATTATCCATTTTCCGACCATTTCTTCTGTTGTGGACATGTCAATACTCCAGTTTGGTTATAATTATTAATTTTATATATCTTTTGTTTATTCTTTATATCTTTGTTGGAGGTGTTTTATATATTAGTGAATTAGATTTTCACATAATAATCAATCTGCCATAGTAATAGTATGGATTTATTTGCAGCGACAATAATGTTTTATTAGATTAGATATGCATCACACAAATACTATAATAATCATGTAGTAATTAATAACTTCACAGGCTATCTTTCATCCCTGTTTTAAGTGTTAAACAATTAATTAGCACCATTAAACATGTGAGCAAAATACATTTTTGAGTCTATTTTGTCAATCAATATAAAAACCAATCGCCCACTTATAAAGTAACGGATAAAGCCAATCACCCCACCCAGTGAAATCCGTTAAAAAACAACAGCTTGCAGGCCTGAAAGATATTAATTTATTCTTAAAGTAATATATCTCCAAAGAATATTGCTATTAAAATATTTTACTCTTACATTTGCTGCGGCTGAAAATAAACCACCGTTCTAGAAAATGAACATTTTACAGCCATTTACTACTACAACAGATAAAAAAACCGTCATCTTATTTGCAACATAAAATCAGGACAAAAGATAAAGAGTCCTTCTGTTTAACTACAGTTTTTCTTATTTAAAATTTTAATCACCTATAACTATTGATAGAATCAACCCTAAACCAGCGAAGATAAAGTAAAAGGCCTTATAACTATATCGAGGCTACATAAGAGTGTAAGCAAGCATGGGATATTATAAGCCACCTAGACATATCAATCTAATTTGGGTTGGTGGTCACATAAATCAAGAATATTTGCTCTCGGTCGTTTATCTCGCTTATATTGCTAAAGGTAGTGGATTCAAGTTGAGCCTTTGGGTTGACAAACCATCTCATTTCTATAAACCGTTTTATACAAGTAAATTTGAAAGCAACACTACATTACTCAAACATATAAACATCAGAACGGTAGCTGAGCTCAACCGTGAGCTTTCTTTAAGCTCAGGGTTAACAAGTAAAGAATTAAGTATGTACATGGAATATACTGACAAGGAAGCGATTGGTTTTCACAATCAAGCTGCCAGAGCTGATATTTACCGTTATGCCATCATGTGGCTAAATGGTGAATATTATTTGGATATTGATTTTGACCACGGCTACTCTCTTTCAAACCGACGTTCTATAGAAATAGATTTAAAATACCAGAAAGAACCCTATGAAATTGACCGGAGAAAATTTATTGATGAGTATGTCAGACACAAGTTTGCTATAAGACAATATAATAATAATTTCATTGTTGCCTTACCTAATCAGAATGTTTTTATATGTGCAATTAAGCATTCTCTTAATGTTTATCGTAAATATGATACAACTTTTGATTTTTTTGATGAATTAGCAGAGTACGATAGTTCTGACATATCGATTAACTCTGCTGCCAAAAGAAACCGAAACTCGAAATATCCTACAACTGTATATGACAGAGTAAGAGCGAATGTTAATACTGACATTATAATGAATATTATTCATAAAGATAAAAAGTCGTCTTATAAAGGAAGACCAATTCGAAACGTACAATTAGGAAACAGAAAAGATTGTGTTATTGAGTGCACTGGTCCAGAAGCAATTCATAATGCTATCGACAATTATTGTGCAACTCATAAAATACCAACAGAAGAAGTGTATTTGCTAAATATGAATGGAATCACAAGGCCATCAGCATTCATGGGAGTGTATATTTATGAGCGTTTTGATAATACCTGGATGAAGACCACGTTAGGAGGTAGAGCTAAGGCTTTTGATGATAGAGAGATAGACAAAGTCAAATTAAGACGCCATACACATAAACGTATTATGCAACATCCAGAGTGTAGAGATATAACTGGCAGAGCTAAGAAAGAAGATCAAGCTGAACAATACATGAATACTTTAATGTACTCTTCATACCTTCACAAAGTATTCCAAACTGCATATAAAAAAGGACAACAAAAAAACAAAGAAGATAATGGCTATGGAGAAGGAGCCATGGTTAAATACAACCCAAGAAGACTTGTAATCTAAAGATAAAAACATAACCAATCAAGATCTTGGAACATTTTATTCCGGGGCTTTTTAAAAGTATGTGCATGCACATCTTAAAATTAAATTTGATGCTACAATCTATCTCACACAATATAAAAAACCTTAAAATTACACTATTTTTAACTATACCACTATCAACTCAAGCATTTGCATAGCCCTTGTTTATATGTTAGATTGATAAGTGATTTTTTGCAGGTGTAATCTGGAATGCCCATATTTCATAAAAACAAAAGTAAATGCCGCATGGATGTCCTCTATTTGGCTCTACTTTGGAGCCCTTCAGCCCTATGCCTTAAAATAGCCTCTAAACAGCTACCTCCATTTACCTTGCTCTCAATATGCATGGGTATATCCTCAATCGTTATGCTTGCTGCATGTTATTATACTAAAGCATCTTTACCAAAAATAACCCCCAAGCTACTAATTAATGGGTTTTTACTTGGCACACTTTGCAATGGCCTGCCTTTTACTTTGCAAACCCTTGCATCTCCGCATATTGACAGTATCTGCCTAGGATTAATTAATTCAATAATTCCAATAGTAACATTTATTGGGTGCTATCTTTTATTTCCAGATTCAAAAATTTCACTAAAAAACTTATTTGGCTTAGCTTTAGGGATTATTGGAACAGCTCTTTTACTCTTCTCTGGCAATGAATTCTCTTCATCATTTCCCACACATACTTTAGGTGTAGTTCTTGCAGTATTGTCATCTAGTTTTTATGGCTTTGGTTTAATCTATGCTAATAGCCTAAATTTAAACAATAATATTATTTTCCCGACTATGCATATATCCTCAACATTAATCTACCTCCTCCCTTTAGCCTATTTTTTAGAGTCAGGGATACAGATGCCTGAATTATTACCACAAACCATTGCATCAATAGTTGTACTAGCTCTTCCTGCTACATCATTAGCATTTATTTACTATTACAAGATTCTAGAAAACAGTAATGCCGTAACCTTATCTACTGTGAACTACATATTGCCCATATTTAAGGTTATCCTTGGCGTCCTCATTCTTGGTGAAGCCATTAATTTGAACTTTGCAATGTCTTCAGTCCTTATCATCATTGGGGTTTTTCTAATAACATAACTTCCAACTCTTTTTTACTTTTGTAGCCAGCCAGAAATGACATTAACATTACATATACTAATAGTTGAGTAGCAATATAGGCTTCAACACCAGGTTTATTTATGAACGTATATGCCTGGACTATAGTACAAAAAATACTCATGGACGTTATTAATACTATTATATTAGCTCTTTTAAAAAACATTATGGCTAAAACAACATAACAAAGAGCAACAGTATAAAAATAACCACTGCTATACAACATGATTAGTGATGCAAAGAACAATAAATGCATTACACCCTGAACAATTGCAGTAGATGAAAATTTCACTATTGATGATATATGTGGCAGGTATGCCATGCTCAAAAGATATCCGCCAAATATAAGGATACCATTTATATCAGAGCACCAAGTTTCAAGCACTTCATTCCATGCAGAACCATTATTATCCCCCATCGCTATCTTGCAAATAGTTGAAATACCTCCAAGTGTCATGGCTAAAAAGAAAAATCTTTTCAATACCTTTAAATCTGCAAACGGCATTACATCAGAACGTATAAATCTATGAGCCCAATGTGCTCCAATTAAACCTAAAAACATATATAACATGGTGACAAATATAATTTGTGAAAAAGAATAACCTGCAAGGATATATGCACACAGTAATGCTAGTAATATTCCAGGGAAAACCCTGGCACCTCTAATATAAAACAAGGCAAATGCTAATCCTAAAGTAGCATTAAATGGCGGGACAAGTACTTTAGTAGAGATAAAAAAAATACAGCTATATTGAAAAATAAATATCATAGTTAATTCAACCATATACCGTTTAGATAACAGCATCAGGTATTTTATATATTCGTAGTCAATATTTATTTTTTTCGGTAGATCTTTTAGGCTGAGTAAATGTAACAAGGAACTGTCTCCCATGAGCAACCAACATATTTAATGGTGCTTAATTTATGCCTAGCTAGATTTGGGATTTTTCTGAGACTAGCTATAACCCTAACGCTTGGCATTTCATTTATTTTGCTGCCAATACTAGACAACAACTGGGGACGGAAAACTGTAGAACATGTATAAACGTGGGTGATATTATTAAAGTCAACTTCACAGAAGTCTGCTTTTAAATTAACTATTTTATCTATTATAGCATCAGGCAGTCTTCCAATAGCCTTCCTTGCAATTTCATACCGTTTAGAATGTATTTCAATTCCATATATTTTACTAGCTTTAGTTTCTAAAGCTGAGTGAATCAGTAATCTTCCAAATCCTGAACCTATATCTAAAAATTGATCTCCCCGCTGCATAGCAAGATGCTTTAATAACTTCCGTGCGGCATAAAAATTCAACTCCCCATATATCTGCTCATTTTCACCTAAGGTCGCATGAGTAATATTCTCTTCAAGTCCTTCATATAATTTATCAACTTGACTTTGGCTTAACATATGTTACTCAGTAGTGCATAAAATTGATAGTATACTCATACATTCGAGCCTCGTAAAATAGCCTGGCTCTCATCAGGAATAGCATTATTAAATTTAATGTAAACGCCATTGTCACAGTACTATTTAGTCTGCTGATATTCATTTCGAAATAGCATATTTAACTCTGATAATCTTTTTGAGTTTAGCTGTCTTGCTATCTAGCACCCAGGGATCCATAGCCCGCAATTTAATAGGCTGGTGCACATGATGATTTTCTTTTGTTGCAATGGAATAATATGCATCAAGATTCTTAATTATTTCGAGTAATTTAACTATTTTTCCATTTTCAGATTTACTTACCCTTTGTATGAATTCGACATCAGTACCATATTTAAAATCATCCTCTGATATCACTCCAGCCTTAAAAGACTCTTTCAATCCTATCCGAGTTCATATCAGGGTATGACTGCTCTAAAGCACGAAAATCTTTCCGTTTGTTGCTGTGTTTATTTTCATTAAATAACACCTTATTTAATACAGCATGTAAATTATAATTATAAAGTCATATAATTACATGCATTATAGTATTTAAAAGTAGTTTGATATGACAAAGAAGACTAACATATGGAGAGTGATAGTTAGCGTTCTAAGTGCGGCCATGGGTATACAAAGCTCAAAGAACATGAAACAAGATTGCGAAAATAATTCTCCACTCCCCTATATTATCGTCGGCATTTGCTTTACCATTATTTTCGTTGGCACACTATTATTTATCGTACACTATGTAGTGCTTTAGTTGCTGTATAAGGTATTTATCCAAACGTTACGCTCAAAAGCTGTACCAACATTAAAAACAATTATCGGAATTGATATAATTACGAAATTTGGTTAATTCTTTTGACCAAATTTCAAAACAAATAATTAAAGGCTTTGTAATGACTCATAAGAAAAAAAAATTTATCTTATCATTAATTATTTTAATATTATTGAATGCTTGTGCTGGGAAAAGACCTCTAATTGACTTGGAAGAAGTGTCACCTACACCTAGAAATATTTCACAGAATTTAGATATAGCCCTAGTACTGGGAGCTGGCGGTTCAAAAGGTGCTGCCCATATTGGTGTCATTGAAGTACTTGAAGAAAATGGTATAAAACCAAATTTAATTGTTGGATCCAGCGCAGGAAGTATTGTTGGTGCATTATATGCAGAAAATGGTAACATTAGTGAAGTTAAAAGCAATATTATCAACTTATCATCTAAAGACCTTTTAGACTTTTCATTATCAGCTACACTACAAGCAACTTTTTATAATAAAGCACCAATACAAGGATATAAGCTTGAACGATTATTGAATAATCTCTTAAAGGTTCAAACTTTCAAAGACCTGAAAATTCCATTTATTGCAGTAGCAACAAGTATTAAAACTAATAGCCTTAAACAATTGAAGTCTGGATATCTACCTAGGTCTATAGTTGCATCAGCAGCAATTCCAGGAATTTTCACACCGGTAAACATGTATAATGATGTTTTAGTGGATGGTGCAGTTATATCTATCGTCCCAGTCAGAACAGCCAGGCTATACAAACCTAAAGTAATTATTGCAGTTGATATTTCAACACAACCCAGTAAAGATAAAGTAACTAGTATTGCATCACAAATATACAGAGCATCCCATATATCTTATTACACTTTAGCCCAACAAGAAGCATCGTATGCAGATATAGTTATTCACCCTACTCTAGATGATCACGGCTCGTTTGACTCTTCTAAAAAAGGAGAATTGATAGCTCTGGGCCGCGAAGAAGCCATCAAAATGTTACCAAAAATAAAAAAAATTATTGCTGAAAAAACACACTAATTACAAATCAAAGCATTATTTGAATTTTTTATATATATTTTGTCATAAACACCAGCCGTCATTGTGATAATATATTAAAAATACTTAGTTCATTTTAAGGTTTAAAAAATGTCAGTTGATTGTAGACATTCTTAAGACTATTTAGAAATATGTCGCGAAGCCCTTGCAAATGAAAAAAATAAAAGTCTTTCAGAGACCGACAACGGGAGTCATATTGATCAAGACAAAGTTCATTCTGATTGGAATACATTATTTGTCTCTCTTGCACAAACTATTGATACCTGCCCACCTGATGACATGAAAACTCAGAAGATAATAGCTAAGCACTACGAAATATCTTCAAGGTTTTACGTGCCATCAAAAGAAGCTTATATCGGAGCAAGATTATTTGTTATAGAAAATGGAAAATTTATTTCCTACCATAATGGATTTCATCCTAATTTGGCAGGATATCTCAGCAATGCTATGTGTATTTATTAGTTACCTTCCACAAGAAAATCTAATGCTTTCTCGATGGTCTGTCATATTATTGTCCTTATATTTAGAATTATATTTTTGTTAGTGATACCACAAATATACGATATATAATAAAAATATCTACCTAATAAAAAATAAGTCCTATTAGATCCTATTTTCTATTTTATCTGCAACAACAACTGGATTATCTTCAGCCAATTTTTTTCTACCCTGCTCTTTGTAATCATAAAGGCAATTATGCTCCAGGTAAAATAAATGCTTACTACAAAATTTTTCCATACATCTACATTCTTGCATCATCAATTCATTGCTATACCTGCAACCATCGGCAGCACATCTTAATTTTTTTTTCTTTTTTTTGCTGCTAAGAGAAATAGTATGATCTCTAGCTACGCTACCTCCTGCTCCACTAACATCCGCAACTACAACTCTTGGGCTTTCATTACATTCAGGTGCCGACAATTTTCTCGATAAATATTTAGCAATATGTTCATTAATCCCAGACTCATCTCTATCTAGTAGTTTAGATAATTCTTCAATCATTGGATGTTGGTCATTAGTTATAGCAGTGTGGATACATATATAATCGTTATGAGTCAAATCTGCTCCATTACCAATAAGCTCCAATGCCACATCTATTTTTCCTTCTAATATTGAACGTAATAATCTCTCATTCTGAAGAATTAATTCTTGTTTGGGCATATTTTCCTCCTTATTTTTGATAATTTAGTTATACTATTATTAGTATTCATCCCTATCTATAATATAAGGGAAAATATAAACTTCAGTCAAAGTTAGTAAGTAAAATATGCCCAAAATAGAAATTGTCGCCATAGGAAATGAAGTATTACAGGGTGCAGTATTAAATAGCAATGCAGCTTTCATTGCTCAACAATTTAATAAAATTGGCCTGGAAGTTAACTCTCATGTTGTAGTTGGAGATGATCTTACTGAAATAAAAGAAGTTTTGCTTTTCTCTATTGATCATTTTGATCTAACCATCGTAACTGGCGGACTAGGTTCTACATGTGATGATATAACTAAAAAAGTCCTTATAGAAATATATGAAACCAAACTGAAAATAAATGCCGACGTTCTTGAAAGTTTACAGAAACGCTATCCTAACATGAGAACAAATGACTTAGAAAACCAAGCGGCTGTTCCGAAAGAAGCTATCATCTTGTATAACGATATCGGAACGGCTCCGGGATTACTTTTAAAATCAAAAGATAATTTATTATTTTCCTTACCTGGGGTTCCTAAAGAAGTAGAATACTTAACCAAAACAGCACTTATTTCTATTATTAAGGAAAACTTCAACACAGAGGCATCTGTTAAATATTATAATTTACATTTTGCTAAATTACCTGAAACAGATATCAATGAAAATATTGAATATATAACAACCCGATACCCTCAAATACAAATAGGAATTTATCCACACTATGGCATCCTCACTATTCACCTAAGATTAAAGTCAACTCCAAGCAAATTTGAAATTCATTGCTTGGATGATGCCGCCAAATATTTAATCTCACAACATCAAGATAACTTTTTTTCCGACCACTCATATGATCTACCTGAACTTATCAGTGAAATATGTTTAAAACATCAAACAACCATCTCTTTAACTCAAGATTTGATCAACCTTCCTATTGGATATAAAATATCGTCAATACCTTCAGAGGAAAATGTAGTTATAGCCGATATGACACTTTCTCATGATGCTTTAATAAAACGATTCAGGCTTGACAAAGTTTCATCTCTAAAAGACGCTGCTATTTTTATTGCAAAAAATTCAAAATCTAGGTTTGAATCAAATATTAGCATTTCTATCGTTCACCATACAAAAAATGATCATACAAAAGAAATAATGTATTGCTTCTATTTGGAAACTGGAAAACATACAATGCATCAGATACCATCCAGGCTTCAACCAAATAGCAAAGTAAGAAGGTCAATTATTTCAAACTATATATTAGCAGATTTGTTGAAATTCCTTCGATTACATATGGGCTCTTAACTGTTATGGTTGAAATCTTTCAACTCAAGTTGATATCGGTAATCTAATTTAATATTTGAAATAAATCACCCAAGGTTCAGTTAAAGTTTTTTGGATGTAAAATGAATATATCATGTATTTAATTAAGTATATTTTTTTTGATTAAACTAATAAACCACCTACTCTATATGCAAGGATCCCTAAAACAATAGATAAGATAGCAGCAGCAATCATATGAAGAATATTCTCTTTTAGAATTTGGTCAAATTGTAATATTAGAGCAGAAAATGTCGTGAAGCTTGAAATGAGACCAGTAAAAAGAAAGCTATGCCAGTATGAGCCTAACTGATACTTAACAATAACAACTTGCAATACTCCAGCTAATAGGCAACCAAACGTATTTACAATTAACAGTCCTATGGGCAACCCCATAAATCTAGTCATACTGGTGTTTGCCACAACGTCTCTAAGAATTGCCCCAAATGCACCTCCAAGGGCAACCATTCCAACCTGAAAAAAACTAGACTTAATCATATAGGTATTAATACCTGTAATGCATGTACACTCTTAATTTTAAGTATTAGGGCAGCTTGTGTCAAAGGATAATGAAAAATTAGAAAAAGAAGGTGAAGATAATGACTGGAGTCTTGAACAAGGGTTTTGGACAACAGCATATTGGATTAATTTTATTCTTTGCAGTGTATCGTTTTTTCTATCAACAGCATTCTCATTATTAAGCAAGATTCCTGTGTTAGGGTTTTTTGCAAAACCATTAGAGGTTTCATTTGGCATAATTGCCAACCTTTCATGGATAGCACTAACCAAATGTGAATCAAAAGTAGGCTGGGAGAACTCACTATTTAAAAGCCAACTACTATCATCAGCATATGGAAAAATGACAGAGCATGAAATGATTGCTGGTGTTTTTGGCGTTATTGCAACTGTAGCAATTGGCCTTGGATTTATCTTTCCGCCGTTGGGTCTTGCTATGGGGGTTGTCGCTGCAGCAATGATAACATTTAGTAATGTTTTTTGGAGCCAAGGAGAAGAAGTTAGAAAGTTAACCCTCAAGGAAAATGAACCATTTGATGAGTTAAAGGATGATGTTGTGAAAGCTCATAATCACCAGGTCCGATATTCAAAATTTTCTGCAGCATCAACCTTACTTCTAACTGCTTCATGTATTGCAGCATTAATATTTCCACCAGCAGCAATACCTATTGCAGCCCTATCTGTTTTTACTGTAGCTATTGGAGCAATATTCAAAATTGCAAACATTATAAAAACACGATCTATTGAAAATCGTAGAAACATTTTAATTGATGAAAAAAATACTAATCCAGATTCCAGGCATTTCGGTGAAGAGACTGCATTGTTGCATGAACATGATCTAAAGCTAAGATCACAAGAACAAGTCAACTCCCTGGGTATTGAACGTGTCTCTACAATGAATACCGGACTAGAAACAGAAAAAAGAAGTCTTTCAAATACAACAATACATGCCATGAGCAAGGTTGTTGAATATTTTGAAGAAAATAAACCTATACTACCAAGCGCCCCCTGCAAAAAAACACGATCACCTCTTAAAAAATAGCAACAATCATATTGCAAATAAACTCAACGGACCAGAAGATGATACTCCTACCCCGTCAGATACTAAAGACAAAGAGTCACGACACAAGCAAGGTGCTTCTAGAAAGAAATAAGAATACTCTGAAAATTGATGCCTAATGGAAACCACTATATACTAACACAGCATTTTATCTAGAATGGCCCTGTAAATGTTTATTTTAATTATCCTGCTCTCCACTGTTATCTATCTTGCTACGGATATATATTTACCCGCAATGCCTGAGTTGTGCAACTACTTTAAAGTATCAGAAGACTCTATGCAGCTTAGTATCTCACTATTTATTCTTGGGGCATCGATTAGCCAAATATTCTATGGTGCTATTTCAGATAAATATGGTCGCAAAGTTGGTCTGATTACAGGTCTAGTTGCAAGTCTTATTGGCACGTCAACATTGGTTTTTGCTGAGTCTGCCGATATGTTTAACTTTGGAAGATTGTTGCAAGGACTTGGCTTAGGAAGCTGCATCGCAGTACCCCGCTCTATCTTACCTGACTTATATTCTGGAAAAAAACTAGCAACTTATGGTTCATATATGGCAATGGCAGCGCCAATTGTCCTTTCTACTGCTCCAATAATAGGCGCCTATATTCAGTATATCTATTCATGGCGAGGAATTTTTCAATTTTTATTGCTATATAGCATCTGCCTAATTGGTTTAGTAATATTCAAACTACCAGAAACCAATAATTTTAAGGCCAATAATGCAACTGACCTTAAGATTATAAAAACTAATATTATTAAAATACTGTCTGAGACAACATACATTGCTGGCACCATATGCTCATCTGCCGTAATGTTTTCTGTATATTTTTATATATCCTCCAGCCCTTTTATTATTCAAAATCAAGCAGGAGCAAGCTATATTGAATATTCATGGATGATGGGTGCCAATGGGATCATGATTATGGCTGGCGCATTCATAAATAAAACCTTAATTAAATATTTCAGTCTAAATAAGATGATCAAGATTGGAGCTTTGACTAATTTATCATGTGGATTATTACTACTAGCAGTTGTATTTTTCATAACACAACTATCACCTTTATTCGTTGTCTTACCATGTTTTTTGATTTTCATAGGATGTGGATTTACTTTCTCAAATTCATTAGCAATTTGCCTGGAAAAGGTGCATAAAAATGCTCTTGGTGTTGCTGTCGCTCTATTTAGTACAGTGCAAATGCTTGGCGGATTTTTAGGTAGTTACAGCACATCACTGATATCAGATGATGGGGTTTTATCTCTTTCTCTAGCTATTATTATTCCCAGTACTTTATCATTTTTAAGCATCAAAATATTTATAAAGGAAGAATAAACTGTGACTTATTGGAACGCAGATAAAATCACTAAAAGCTTAATCACTTATTGTGATTTATCTGTCGATAATGATGGTACTCAGTACTTTCTTCGCACCAGCCCCACTTCTGGCAAACTCATATTAACTTCTTGTGAAAATAACAAACTTCGTTTCTTTGAATCTATTCGCCCAGGCTCTCATATGTATGAGTACGGTGGCCGTAGTTATCACATACATGAAAATACTTGCTATTATATTTGTTCTGATTCTGGCTTTATTTTGAGTTGTGATTTGGTTACTGAAGATAAAGAAATTATTGTTGATAATGGTATATATTGCTGTCCTACTTACACAAGCGCAGGAATTATTTTTTTGAAAGATGAGATTGCTGAAAAAAACACATGCGCAATATCCATCTATTCTTTCGAGAAAAAAGCAGTTATTGAATTATTTTCTGGATATAAATATATTTCTGATGTCGCAATTGATACAACAAAAGGATCCATTGCCTGGGTCTGTGGCAATAGCATGCCATGGGAATCAACAAATTTATATAAAGCTATTTTAAATGGTATCGACATTTCAAAAATAACCTGTATAGGCGATTCTAGTAATGTATCCTACTGCGAACCTCAATGGGGACAGGATGGAGAATTATATTGCATTAATGATAGCAATAATTGGTGGAATATATATAGAGTCGAGGCTGATAATAATTTAACTAACATTTGCTCACTCCCAAATGATTTTAGTAAACCTGCATGGGTACAAGGAAAATATAATTACTCAATTACCAATGACTATATCATTGCAAATTATCTTGTAGACGGTTACTGCCAATTAATAACTATTAACTTAAATGATTTACAGATAACAAAAATTCCAACAGAGCCTGGTTATATTGGGGAGCTCTCAAATATCGTTAACTCATATTTTTCCTATTTAATTTTCACGACCAATAAATTACCTTGTATTTACTTATATAACCTTTCTACGATGTCACAACAAGCAGTTGAAAAATTAGACTTGCAAATACCACAATCACATATATCTATCCCTGAAATTATAAATATTCCAAACAATACCGGTAATATAAACTGTTTGTACTACCCACCAACAAATGAGGCCGATAGTAGCTGCCCTTTACTATTAAAAATTCATGGTGGACCAACATCAATGTCATATCCAGGCATTGATCCTAAAATTCAGTTTTGGACTAGTAGAAACTTTGCAGTATTAGATGTTAATTATGGTGGCAGCAGTGGATTTGGCAGAGAATATCGTGATCTTTTATATGGTAATTGGGGCCGTAAAGATGTGTTAGATTGTATAACCGCAATAGAATATATCTTCAAAGAAAAACCTATTAACTTACAGCAAGTATTTGCCAGAGGAAGCAGCGCTGGTGGATTTACTGTTTTAAACATCTTAGGCACTAGCAATATTATTAAAAAAGCATCTTGTTATTATAGCGTTACTGATTTAGAGAGTCTTACCAACTCAGAAACAAATTCACTAGAAAATAGTTATATAAATTCTCTTGTTGGCAAGCACCTAACAAAGAACGAACTCTATGTACTCTCCCCTATATCAAAGGTTGCCAATATTTCAACCGAAGTTATATTTTTTCAAGGCTTAAAAGATACAGTGGTTCTTCCCGAGCAAAGTGAAGTGATGTTTAACGCCCTTAAAGATAATGGTATAAACTGTGAGTATATAGAATACCCAGACGAAGGTCATAGTTTTAAATCAGCAGAAGTTATCAAGGATGCTCTTGAAAAAGAATATGTGTTTTTTTCTACAGTATAATTTTAATCTTAATAATGAGATTCGCCCCCTGAGATTCAAAGGGCGAAATATCACAAGTCTCTACTAATACTTATTTTTCCTTCTTTTACTATTTCTGCCTGCGCCAGAACCAGCTCTTTTATTACCAGCTTTGGGTTCATCAGGGACAAAATCTTCATCTTCAGAAGAATCATCTTCGGCAAGCTCCCCAAGCCTGCTTTGAAAAGCCTGGCGATGTGACAACGACAACATGTTTACAGCCTCCATCGCTTCCCTGCCACCCTTCATATTCGCAAGCCCAGTGAATTCCTTTTCATCGTCAACAATGAAATCTCTCATTCCATCGCTCATTTCATCACTATCATCAGCTTCTGAGTCGGATCTAGCTCTTCTAGAACTAGTTGATGCCTCAGCTCTAACTTTAGCTTTAGCTTTGCTGGGTCTAGATACCACTGCAACTTCTAACTCATCATCACCATCTGAATCACTTTCAACAACTCTACGTTTAGAAGCTCTTCGACTCTTTGGTGCATGCCTATCTGTTCTTACTAGACTTAGTCTCGCGCCAGAGCTAGAGCTAGAGCTAGGTCTCGATTTCGGTGCTCTATGCGTTGGTGCTATAGTACCATGACCAGTAGTCCCTAATGCTGTTTTAGCTGCAACAGAAACGCTTAAATCAAGAACCGTATCTTTATTTGCCTCATAATCAGCAGCAATAATAACTGAGCCATCAGCTCTAACTCTAGAGCGAACATCTACATGCCGAACAAAGTAATGTGCAATCATGTCTGAATTTAAATCTGATGAAGTTTTCGTGACGCCCTCTAGATCATTCTGTTCTGCAAGCTCTTGATCTTGCTCTGCTGTAAATTTTTTAATATGAACAACAGCCCCATTGCATAACTCATATTTGATAACACTACCAATATCTATATCCTCAAATATTTCTTTTAAATGCACCATGTTTTTCACTTCAATATCGTTTACTCTATTGAGTGCAAGCCCTTCGAATCTATCGAAAGAATTAGTAAGATCTGAACTGAAGACATTATTTATAAATATAATTTCATCGGTCTCAACGACTCTTGCCGCCAAATCAATTTTTTTACCTCTAAATAATTGATCTTCATTTAAATTTTCTATGTTATTTTGGGATACTGGACAAAATGTAAAACCAGACTCTATTAGGTATGTTGGTCCACGGTTATATCTAATAGGCCTCGCCATTAAGGATTGTGAGAATTGACTTTCAACTGTAATATTTATGTCCAAAACCTGACCATCTCTTAGTACTTTTGCAGGTAGATTTGCTCCTATGTCAGACATGGCAGCCTCATGAGTCCAGTCAACATGGTTCAGCCATGGGTAATCAATGGTCGCATCATTATTGATTCTCTTACCATTTATTTCCATTAAAACATCACCTGACTTCACACCTGCACCGGCATTAAACAATGTCGGCACTTTTAAAACTAATATACCACTTTGTTCAGAGCTCATTCCCATAACTTCTCTCTGATCTTCATTATCTAAATCCTGTGTATCAAAAGGTAACTCAGGAAACCCTCTCAACCTAGGATCTTGTTTTAATGAATCTCTTAAGAATTTTTTCACAATACAGTTTGGTATGATATACCCCAACCCATCAGCAAATGCTATACCTTGGAATGCAACACCAGCTAATTTATCTTTATGAAAAACAGGGCCTCCGCTATTTCCAGCATTTATTGCTGCATCAACTTGAATTTGTAATAACTCTTGCATACGATGAACATATGTTGAAACTTCGACCCTACTAACTCGACCAAAGGTCTCTGATAGTTCATTCCCCCCCATTGGGAAACCTTTAACTGAAACTTTTTTGCCTGCAGCAACAACATCTAAGTCTTGAGCCAATTCAATAGGCTTAATTCCGCCAAAGAATTCTTCGGGGTTTTGCACTATTTCAAGTAATGCTAAATCAGCCTCAGAACAAATATTTATTGCTCTTGCAGTGTATTTTTTTGCGCCTGTAGACTTTCTAACCTGAAGTCTACGGTAATTATCTGTGACATGAGCATTTGTCAAAATCATTAGTTTATCTTCAAATTTTATTACTGTTCCAGAACCTGTCCATGAAGTGGAACTTGATTTTAAGTGTGGATTGTCATAATCAAATTCTGACGCTGTATTAAATATTTGTACAATTGAATTTTTCTTTTCACTACCTTTTGCATATTCAGAATCTTCAACTCCACCTTTTGGCATACTTGTCCTTCCCATATCTCCAGAATCCGCCGACGTCGAGGTATCAAAGCTTGATCCTCGACTTACGCTATCACCCACTTTGAGGCCTAGTCCCTCACCTTCATTTCTCAATAAATCTTCACTTTGAGTACTATCATCGTCTAATTCCGTCTCAGAGCCATCATCATCCAATTCTGTTGATGATTTTTTAGCTGAACCCCGTAGCTCTACTTCATCTTCATCATCATCACTTCCACTCCCAGCTAATAAGTCTTCACTTTCATGGCCATCATCTTCTGAATCAGAAAACCCAGGCATTCTCTCTAGCGGTAATGGACCTTTTGCTGTTTTTGCAATTTGCGCCTCCATAGCATCAGAAAACTCCTTGTTCTTGGCAGGATTTTTAAAATATTTTGAATCTTTCATGTACTCTCCCTTGTCTACACTAATCTTATATTTGACTATGAGAAATGTTGGCGTGCATGTTCATCACTGATGATTTTCAACTTCTCAAGTTGAACATCTGCAATGTTCATATCAAACTGCATTACTTTTTGATCTAGATATCCATATCTATAACCAATAAAATCTATATTGTTTTTATCCGCAAAAGTTTTAACATTGATAACATTGTTAAGGCTATCATCTATAAATACTATTCTTTGTGGATGCATATTATGTTTACTAATGTATTCTTGCAAACAGTCACCTTTATTTTGACCATTGGCATAAATTACTCCATTACTTATAAATACAGGCACATCATTAATTAAATGGCTATATTTTTCTGAGCTCTCAAAAGTTACATCCACACTCTTCAAGTGCCTTGAGGTTGGTGTTATAAGCTCATGATTCCTGGCTGTCAAACCAATAACATGTGCACCTGAAGTTTTAAAGTTATTAATTAATCCCACAACGCTATCTTCAACAATTTGTACGTCTGTTACATTTTGTGCTGCATTGTAAACCGGAATTATTTCTTCTAGAATTTTGTCATCTGATAATCCTTGACTCTTAAGACGACTCCAATAACCCCTAAACCATTGATCACTTGCCAAACTTTGTTTCGCTTGAATAATTGTATTATCCAAATCAAACACAATTAAATCATTTTGAGAAGGGTTGTTAATATTTATTTCATCAACACTACTGATATCTTTAACCACTGCTGCAGCTGATAAATTAAATATAAACAAAACCATGCAAACAATAATCTTAATTCTCATAATCCCCCCCTAGATAACCTAGTAGATCGTCTAGATTTCTTAACTTTTGGCTCTGAAACATCTTCGATATCAAAATTATCCTCTTCCAAAGAACGCTTCCCTCTGTGCACTGAAGAAGAACTAGATGATGTTGCTTTAGTCTGAGCTGCTGTATGTGAAGCAAAAGCTCTTAGTGGTGAAGCGGATCTTGCTCCATCTCCATCATCATCCGCATCTCTACGACGTTCACTAGATGATCCAACTCCAGATTCAGCCTTAGATTCAGCTGCAAAAGACCTTTGCCTTTTGCTATCAAAAGATACTTTCAATTCAGCATCAGGGGCATCACCGTTTAACAATGCAATGACATTTACTGTTCCAAGAGCAACATCAACTTTTTTCCTAAATAAAGCATTAGCAAAGGGATTAATCTCCTGGTCAATAGAAATAGTTCGTTCTCCCATTGTTATTCTCATGTGATACTCAATGTGTCGTATAATATCACTATCAAAAAACATCTTGAAAACTGGCAGTATTTTAAGACTAACAGTTTCCATACCTTTTTCATCAGCTACCTGGGCTAAAAATTGTCCTATATATTCTGCTATCATCATTTCTGTGTTACACCACTTCGGTGCAGCACCTAAATTATGCTCTGTTTGTGGCTGTAATTTCTCTGGAGTTAGACCAAAGCCATATCCATGCAACCATTCTGGGCGATGATTACTATCAAACATTCCCCGCAGTGGAGCATCAATACTACGTTTCATTTTTTCTAAAAGATTTTCATCTAATATATCCTCAAATTGCTGATAAAAAGCATCGTAAGCATCTTTTGCACTTCCATGCATAACGGTGTTTTGATCAGGTTTTCTAGATTTAATACCTTTTCTAAAAGCTACTCCTGGCAACTCTACATCCATTTCAACGCCACATTTAACATGGGCTCCAGCTTCACGAATTTCATCTTCAACCTCTTTTAGAGCACCACCCTTCAAACCTTCTCGAACCAATTGTTCTGGCTCTCCTGGACCTCCCCACCAAACTCTCCCATTTGCAGGAGTCGGAGAAAAACTAACTAAATCTGCACGATAACTAGAATCTCCATCAGTTATAGTCATTGGTAACTTTCTTCTTCCAATAAGATCTGTGCCGCCAGGAGTAGTTGCTCTATACCTAATCACACCATCGAAAGGCTCAATTTCTGTTATTTGTTGAATTGGTCTAAACGCAGAAACCACAGTTTTCCTTGGTCTTGTACTCTCATCTGCATCAATTGCTTTAGATGAAGAATCATCTCCAGGAACACTTCCGGTATCATCTTCTGCTGGTGGGAAATATTGTCTGGCAACTCTTTTGCCTCTGGGATCTGTTAGAACTAATGCACTAGAAGTTTTATTTGGATTATTTAATGTTCGCCAATATGCATCGCTATGTAATTTCTCATAGTCTTCTCGCGATAAATCAAACCTCTCTGCCTCATCTGCTATGTTACTTTCTAAGCCTATCGTACCCCCATCTAATATATCACTGCTTGCTGCTTTTCCTGTTAATTCTGAATCCTTTCTTTTCTTTGGCATAACGCCCTCCAAAAACACCGCCCTTCCCTGGGTCTTTTGATGCTATCACGGTTATTTCAAAATTTTCCAGGTTTTTTTTTGATTTCCGTGTTTATTTTTTTTTTGCTATACAGTTTTTAACGTTATGCCTATACTTATGGCTCCAGTGAAAAAATTTATTTGTGAAGCTTTCTTAATTTGACTATTTGTGATTATTATCAAGACAGGATCATATTCTGAGCATATAATATATAATAAATAATAATACCTAATTGTGAGGAAATAATGCCAAGGAACGCATCGAAACACAAGAAGACTGGAAAATCATATGCCAATCCCAATAACAATAAAGGACAACACAAGCCTGTCTACAGATTTTATTCAGAAAGAATAACTGATGATGATGAAGTAGAATATAGAAGGAAACAATATAAGCCCCAAGCTGAAAATATTGCTCCGGGCACAGTTGACATTGTATTTAGAAGAACACCTCATAATGCAAGTGTTCGCGAAATAATGCAAGAAGGTCTTGATGAATGTCGTTTCGGTCTTGATGTATGCCGCGAGGCTCATGAAGATGATAGAGATGATTCTGAAGATGAATATTATGCCCGTCCTGGAACACCATTACTTAGCGCATTCATAGCAGCAGCTGTAGTTGCACAATCTCACCAATCTACAAGGGTGAAAGAAGATAATCTGGAAGAAAGTTCTAATATTAAAAAAACACTAAAACCTTAGAATTTTAATGATTTTGTAGGTCTGCTCTGTCAGGCCTACAACTTATCTTTTTTTATAAAAATAAGAAAACTATCGACAGACTCTTCTTCAATTTTTTGTAGATTTTCAATATTTTCTTTAGTTAGCAAATGTTCTTGTGGCAATAAAACAGAGCCCCCTACACTTGTTAGAGATCTTGATAAGACCATGTCAGGCTTTAGCATATTAGCCCTACACTTAACCTCCAACCTAGATGCCTGATTATATTCACATGCCATTATAACTAAAAATTTATCTAATATTGAGCGATCATAAGCAGAATCACGACCTTTACGCATATGATTTGCAGCCTGCTCAGGTGGCACTTTCTCAAGTCGGTAGTAACCAAAAAGAATTTCATAATAATCTAAAACTATTGAAATTAATTGACTTCCACGTGGAATTTTAGCTCCCAAAGACCTATTGGGATAACCACTTCCATCAATTTTTTCACGGCAACTAAGCACCAAAGTAGCACTTGCTTCTAAGGTAGGTAAGCTATTCAAAATGTTTGCAGCTACGGTTGGCGCAGCATGAACAACATCTTTATCTTCCTTACTTAACTCATCTATGATCCTATTAGCAACGCTTCTACTACTAATAAGCACCGCAACATTATGCATCATTGCCGCAATATATATGTCGTAAGCCTCTTTTCGATTGAAGCCTAAACTATAGGCTAAGATCAAAGCATGATCTGCAATCTGCAACGAATATCCGTTGGGGTAACCAGCCTCAAGTTCAATAACGCTAACCAATCTAGATAATATATCAATTATTAAAAAGTTGTCGCCATGCACTTTTTTCTTTAGGATCTCATTTTCTTTTTGGGTAAGGCTGAGTATCTCCGAGATATTTTGATACTGCTCTTTCCAAAGCTCATGAGATTTAACTCTTTTATCAACTTCTGCTTTATATTTTGCCTGCCAATCTGTGCTCATAATAGGTCAACGCTTATTATTTCCCCGTATAATGAACTTAGACTTATCTAGAATATTTTTCTGAAATAAATCTAGTAATTTGCTGTAGGTATTAAGATTTTTTCAAATTTAATCTATCTTTACCCATATATGGAACAAGTACTCTTGGTATCTCAATTGAACCATCTTCTAACTGATAATTCTCCAATACTGCGACCAAGGTTCTTCCTATGGCAAGACCTGAGCCATTTAACGTATGCACAGGGTGCTTTCTTCCAGTTTGGTCCTTATATCTAGCCTGCATTCTAGATGCCTGGAAAGCCTCTGTATTACTGCATGATGATATTTCCCTATAGCATTCTTGGCTTGGTAGCCAAACATCTAAATCATAAGTTTTTGCGGCACTAAAGCCAATATCACCCCCACATAGAGATACGACTCTATATGGCAATTCAAGCTTGTCTAATACTGCTCGTGCATTAGAGCACAGCTCTTCTAACGCTTGATAAGAATCTTCTTTGCGAACAACTTGCACAAGTTCAACTTTCTCAAATTGATGCAACCTTATCATCCCTTTAGTATCTTTGCCGTAACTACCAGCTTCTTTGCGAAAACATAAAGAGTGACTAACAAACTTTTTAGGTAACTCAGCCTCACTGAGAAGAGTGTCTCTAACTAAATTTGTTAGTGTTACTTCAGATGTTGGAATAAGCCAAAGCCCGGTATCTTCAGCATGATACTGATCTTCTTTAAACTTAGGGAACTGGCCGGTACCCTCCATCATTTTTTCATCCACTAGCAATGGCGCATTAATCTCACTGTATCCATGCTCCTTAGTATGTAAGTCCAACATGAAGTTAGCTAATGCTCTATGTAAATGTGCAATTTCATTTTTGAGTACTACAAATCTTGAACCAGATAGCTTGGCACCAGCATCAAAGTCCATTCCATCATGTAATGCTCCTAGTTCACTATGCTCTTTAGGAGGAAAATCAAATGTCTTGGGAACTAAAAATTTACCAACCTCAACATTATCTGTTTCATTTTTTCCTTGCGGTACAGACTCATGTACTAAATTTGGAACAGTTAACAAGTAGTCATGCAAATCTGCTGCTATGTTATTAAACTGGGTTTCAATACCCTCCAATTCGGATTTAATAATCGTAACTTCTTTTAGGATAATGCTAGCATCTTCACCTTGAGCTTTAGCTTTACCTATTAATTTAGATTTTTGGTTTCTACTTGCTTGTAGCTGTTCTTGTTTAACTTGAAGTTCTTTGCGTTGTTGTTCAAGCTGATTAATTAGTTTTACGTCTAATTCAAATCCTCGTTGAGCTAAATTATCGGCTATCTCTTGTGGGTTTTTTCTAAGTAATTTTACATCAATCATGTTAGGTTCCGGTACATTAAGGATTTTCAACCACATCAACGCCCTTAGGCACTATGAAGTTAAAGGTTTTATCTGAAATTTTGGTATTTGCTAATGGTTTTATAAATTCTATCGTTGTGGTATTAAGTAACTGATCTTTTAAAGTTATTTTTCTAATTTTACCATCATAATGTGCAGCCATACTTTCTTTATTCAACTCAAGTACAACTGAGCTAAAATCTGCGTCATCATCTTTTGGTTTTAACAGATAGCAAATACTTTTGTCATCACAGGGTTTGGCTTGTGTTATTTCAAACTGTTCTAACAAAGCTTTTGTATTATGTGCCAGTAACACTATTGGTGCTACTTGTGAATTTTTAACATTCTGAACAGTAACTTGCTCAAGCTCTTTATCAAAAAACCAGACTTTTTTTCCATTAGAGACTAATTCTGTATAAGAAGGTGTCGTTGTAACCCAAAGGTAGTTATCTGGTTTGCGGCTAACGAATCTCCCTGTACTTTTTTGAAGTAATGCTCCAGTTTCATCTTTTACTTCCTGGACAAAACCACTTTCAAATGAGTTAGTTGTAATTAAAAACTTATCCATAGCCGTCAAGTCGGTAGCCAGAGCGTTAGAGCCTAGCAGCATTGATATCATTAGTGTTATTACGCGCATATTTACTCTCGGTTTAATAGTATTTCACGAACACCATTGGACTGCATTGGTCCAAGGACGCCATTTGACTCCATAGACTCAACAATCCTTGCTGCACGATTATACCCTATTTTGAGCCGTCTTTGCAGGTATGAGCTAGATGTCTTACCAGTTTCCAGTACTATGTTAATGGCTTGGCTATACATATCATCTTCATCATCGTCTCTAGCAAAGCCTCCTCCATGCTCAAAATTAGTAGGATTAAGATCGATACTATGTCCTGGAGACTCAACATTATCTTTAAAGTACTTCACTACACTATGAACGGTTGAATCTGAAACAAATGGTCCATGTACCCTTGTTGGGATCCCAGTGCCTGGAGCTAGGTAAAGCATATCCCCGTGTCCAAGGAGTTGTTCTGCTCCTTGTTGGTCTAAAATAGTTCTTGAATCAATTTTTGATGATACTTGGAATGAGATCCTAGTAGGTACATTAGCTTTAATTAACCCGGTAATTACATCTACCGATGGCCTTTGAGTTGCAAGGATCATGTGTATACCAGCAGCTCTTGCCTTCTGAGCTATTCTTGCTATTAGTTCTTCCACTTTTTTGCCAACGACCATGATCATGTCAGCAAATTCATCAATAACAACCACTATATGTGGTAATTTTTCTAAAATTGGTGTCTCACTTGGATCACCTTTAAATGTTGGATCAAACATAGGTTTGTTATTAGCTATTGCAGCTTCTACCTTTTCATTATAACTCTTGAGATTTCTCACCCCCACACCAGCTAAAAGCTCATAACGCCGCTCCATTTCTGCAACACACCATCTAAGCCCATTGGCAGCTTCACTCATATCCGTAATAACAGGTGTAAGTAGATGTGGTATCCCTTCGTATACAGATAGCTCTAGCATCTTAGGGTCGATTAACAGCATCCTTAAATCTTCAACTTTTAACTTGTAGAGCATGCTTAATATCATAGCATTTACACCTACAGACTTACCTGAGCCTGTAGTCCCTGCAACCAATAAATGGGGCATTCGTGCTAAATCTGCAATAATTGGTATACCGGAGATATCTTTACCTAATGCTAGTGGTATTTGTGCACTAGAATCTTGATATTGCGATGACTTTATCACATCTATGAATTGAACTACTTCGCGCTCTTTATTAGGAACTTCTATACCAATACATGATTTACCTGGGATCACTTCCACTATACGTACAGAAGTAACTAGTAGAGCTCTTGCTAAATCTTTAGATAGGGCTGTAATCTTACTAACCTTAGTTCCTGCGCCCAGGCTTAATTCAAACCTAGTAATAATTGGCCCAGGCAAAATCCCTTCAACCTTAGCATCGATATTGAAATCTTTCAGTTGTCGCTCAAGATTTAAAGCCAATGTTTGCAGATCTTCCTCCGAGTAGTTAGCCTCATTGCATGGCATACTATCATCTTTAAGTAGGTCTACATCTGGTACACCTAGATTTTCAGTATTCATTGGTCTACTGATTGGCTTACTGATTGATTTAATTAATGTTTTAACAGATTTTGTAACTGTAATTATTTTTGCCTCTGAAATTGGAATGGCATCGATAATGATTGGATCTTTTTTAGGTGATAACGTTTTCACTTCCTTAGATTCAAGTACTGGGACTAAGAATGCTTTTAAGTTCTTTTTCTTAAAGTTGTCAATGAATGTATCTTTGGAGATAAACCATTTATCTCGAATATATTTGCCTGAGATTATTCCATACTCATATAGTTTTATCATGGCAACAATTGCAGTTTTTCCTACTTGCTCACACAGTAGGATCCATGACACACCAAAAGATAGAGTTAAACCAATTAAAATGAAGGCTATGAATACTAATTCTGCTCCTGTTCTATTCAAGATAGTTGCAATTGAGATAGCTATATATGAGCCAATCACACCCCCTTGTGATGATGGCAATAAGTTTATATTGTGTGGCAGGTGCATATCTGCAACCCCACAGATCCCGACAGTAGTTAGCAATAATCCCAAAATGTTCAATATCCAAAGATATTTGGTTGAAGCTTTATGTTCCTGCACAGATGTCTTTAGCAATTTTGAAGAAACTAGCAATACACCGATAGGTATCAAAAAGGCAACATAACCAAAGAAGTACAATGTGAAATCTGATATCCATGCACCCCATTTACCTGCGATATTCACAATTTGCGTTGATGATGAAATTTTTGACCATCCAGGATCTTGATTGCTATGTGTAGCTAGAGAAATAAATATAAATAATGCCAAGGTACTTATAGTAAGAAATATGCCCTCTTTAAGCCTCAGACCTGGGGTATTATTAAGGATGGTTTTCTTTTCACCCTCACTCTTACTGGTAGACTTAAGTTTCTTCCTTTGCTTAGCAGTCAATGTGGTGTCCTTAATTTCAGTATCACTGTATAACGTACTGTATGATAACATTATATCACTTTTAAATCATATCCATAATGCTGACTATTTTACCACCTAGGATAAAGCATTTCCTTTGCAATGTGTCGTGCGTCACATCGCCTGATGTGCACTTTCAGAATGCCCAAAGAGTTTATCGGGTACAGATTTAACCCAATTCATGTAGAATTCAGCGAAGCTAATACAGTTAACTTTACTCAGCACTCGGCGTATGAGATTGTTGATTTATCCAACAATGGTGTTTGGTCAACAAAGTTTATTGAGCCTTGAAAACTTGCAGGTAATACATAGCTGACTTACAATCACCGCTTAGTAATTAACGTATAAAATGTGTATCAGGAGATATTATGACAACTAACCATCACAAACTTATCATAATTGGCTCAGGCCCTGCTGGTTACACCGCAGCCTTATATGCTGCTCGTGCAAACCTTAAGCCAATAATCATTACTGGACTTGAAAAGGGTGGCCAACTAACTACCACAACAGATGTTGACAATTGGCCTGGTGATATCGAAGGCTTACAAGGTCCTGCCTTAATGGAGCGTATGGAAAAACACGTTCAAAAATTTGGTACTGATGTTGTCTACGATCATATTAGTAAAGTGGATTTTAACAACCGACCTTTCACTCTCACCGGTGACGATAAAACCTATACTGCGGACGCAATTATCATTGCAACTGGAGCATCGGCCAAATATTTAGGCATGGAATCTGAAGAAAAGTTTAAAAACCGTGGCGTATCTGCTTGTGCAACTTGTGATGGTTTTTTTTATAGAGATAAACCAGTAGCTGTTGTTGGTGGTGGTAATACTGCTGTTGAGGAAGCTCTATACTTATCTAATATTGCCTCACATGTGACCGTTATTCATCGACGTGATGCTTTTCGATCTGAAAAGATTTTATCTAATAAACTAATTGAAAAATCAAAGTCAGGTAACGTCACTATAATGTGGGATCATGTTCTTGATGAAGTCTTAGGTGATAACTCTGGTGTTACAGGTGCAAGAATTAAAAATGTCAAAGACAGTTCAACTAAAGACCTAGATATCCATGGGATGTTCATTGCCATTGGCCATTCCCCTAATACCAGCATATTTGAAGGACAATTGGATATGGCACAGAGCTATATTAAAGTCCAAAGTGGATTAGATGGTAATGCTACCCAAACAAGTGTTAAAGGAATATTTGCCGCCGGTGATGTAACCGATAAAATCTATCGCCAAGCTATTACATCTGCAGGTACAGGATGTATGGCTGCACTAGATGCTGAAAAATATTTGGATTCTATTGGTGTTGAAAGCTAGACTTGCCTCTGAATCTTCATAATGAATATAATGATATCTCACTCTATACCATCAAGATTTACTATAGAGTGAGATTTTTTCATATATCAGGTTCTAAGTAATCGTTATTTTATCTGATTTAGACATTACAACAATGTTACAACTTATAATAGATTCTCCTTGTTCTTGGCAGCAAAAAAATGGTCATCTTGATGTTGTTAATAGATTACTTAAAGTACCTGCCATCGTTCAAAGCATTGCAGTTAATAAAAACAGAATTATACTCATGTCAATTCAACACAAATAACAAAAAATATGAGTACCCAATTACAGAAGTTGTAGGGATTATTGGAGAATTTCTTGGGTGCAATGAAAGACTAGAAAGCTTACCCTATACTTAATATAGAGTAAGTTGAAAAGTAACAGACCTAATGCCATTATCATTTTCCAACTCAAATGCAGCTGAGAACCAAACGCTTATAGATAGAATGAATGAACTAAAAGTTCCTGGCGTAAGTATGGCTGTGATTGATCAGAGTGGAGAGGTTACCCCATTTTGTTATAGTACCGTTATTGAAGAAAATATAACAAAAGATACATTGTTTCAAGCAGCATCCATGAGCAAACCCATAGCAGCGATGGGCATTTTGGCTTGTGTTCATAATCACGGAATTGGTCTGGATGATGATATAAGGCCAAAATTAGCAGATCATGGTTTAGAGCTTGATGGCTTTGAAGGTGATGGGATAACAATAAGGCAATTGTTAAGTCATACTGCAGGTTTAAATGTTCATGGTTTTCGTGGCTATCCAGAAAATAGGGAAATAACAACAAAGGAGGTTTTGGAGGGAGCAATAATTAGCCATGCATGGTTTATGCAGGTATCTGAAGAAGATTTAAATGTGGATATATTGTTATCTAAAATAGGAGACGATCAAGTTCCTATTATTTTAAGATGTGAAGGGCAGCATTACATTTATGGTCATGATGGCAGCATCCCTCATATAAAAAAACTAGAAAAATCGTCCAGGGAGCCAAGTCCACTGGTGGAGGCATAACGGTAGCTCAATTCCTTGTTGAGCAATTAGAAGGTATGCCTTTTCATGAGCTTATGAAGAAATATGTATTTGACAAATTATCAACAGAAGAGTATTCGATGCAAAGTACTTTTAACATTCCATCTGGGAGCAATATTGCTGTTGGCCACAATGAAGATGGAGGTTCATTACAGAATCAAAGAAATGTTTATCCTGAACAAGCTGCTGCTGGTCTTTATTCTACCCCAACAGAAATGGTTGTTATCCTTAGGGATTTAATACAAGGGTTAAATAAAGGGGATTCTAAAGTTTTAACATTAGATTTGGTGCAACAGATGCTAACTCCCCAAACCAATATAATGGATGAGCAATTGCATATGGGATTGGGTATGGCTATTGTGACAGAAAGGGGGGATCCTTCCCAGGTCATTGCATTTGAGCACACTGGGTGTAACGCTGGCTTTAGAACTCATCTAACAATAATTCCTTCTACTGGTCAAGGGTTAGTTGTGATGACAGATAGTGAGAATGGAGATGAATTAAAGGCTGAAATAATACAAGCCGTCGCCCTTCAGCACAATTGGAGAAGAGATGCACTATTCCCACCACTACAGACTGAACCATTAAAATCAACAGAATTAGATATGCCTGTTGAAAGTAGCAGTATGAGCGTGCCGCAATTAAAAGACGTTACGCAGTTAAGCACAGAGGGTACTCTATTAAAACAAGAGAGGAGCGATACCACTATATCTGCAACAACAAAAACTAATGAAGCAATAATAATAAGTGAATATGATAAGGTTAATGACACTACTTTAGAAATTAAATGTGCTGCTGCAGATCCAGAGTCAAAGCCAAAGAGTGAAATAAAAACTACTATTGCAGGCAATAAAAAATCGATCTAATGATAAAAAAAACAAATACAAAGAAACAAATACAAAGAAACAAATACACTGCGTCCTTTCGATTGCTAAGTTTTCCTATTGGAATAACCTAAATAATGGAGTTAAAGTCATAATGGTGCTCATATGTGTATGAGGTCTTAAATAAACAGGTTGATAATTGCCCCTACACCATCTATAGCTTGTAGAACTTCATCAAATAAGTTCATGACATTTAGAGCAAATTTAGAAGAATTATCTTTTTTACATTTGCTAGCTGGAGCGTCTTTCATATTTGTATTTTTATTATTATTCATTACAACCCCCTATCATTAGGAACCACCATACAGTCAACCAACTAACATGTCAACCCCTTGGTTACTTTCCTGATTAAAAACCTGGGAAATGGCATTAGAAGAGGTCTCAACTGCGAAAAGTAGGTTTAATCGACAGATACATTTCAGCAGAATCCTAAATAAATAGGTTAATAAGTGCTGCTACACCATCTGTGTGTTCCTGTTGATCATGATATTATATTCCTGTTCACTTGACGCAATCTGGTTAAACTACTTTAAAGGTATACATAATGTCAGACAGCAATCTCCTCGATATCCTCGCAAGGGGACACTTGGCCTTTACCACGGAAATTATCCTTATTCCAACGGTAGCCGTTGGTTACCATTTTATCAGCAGGAGGATCTATATAAATGCAACGGTCATATTACTATTTATGATGGTCTTCAACACATATTTAAAATCAATATGGCAAATTCCATTACCTACTCATATTGGCACAGGCTGGTCATTTCCAAGTGGACATATGGCCTCAGCGATAGTTTTTTGGGGCTATTTAGCATTGGAGAATAAGCATAGAATCTTTGTCGGCATAACGGCTGTTGGTTTAATTGGGGTGGCTTTATCACTGATCCACTTTGGTTATCATACCCTAACAGATATATTAGGGGCTGTATTTTTTAGCTCAATTACTCTAGCCATGTTTTTTCATATCAACAAAAAGGTTCAAGATGGAAACTTGTTTAAGGTGTCAGGAATTTTAATGTTACTGAGTGGTTTTTTAATATATCTTTTACCAAACCCTGTTCCTTTTACTTGGTTTGCCTTTATAGGTCTTATTATAATAACGCTTACAGGATTAACGACTAGAAATATAAATAATAGCGTGTATAGATAATATAAGCCCATAAAGTGTAACGTTAACTCCTTGTTTTAATTAATATTGGAGTTATGTTGTTAGCCGAACCATAAATTCGGTGTGAAAGTTTCACCTTGGGGTGCTTGGATGGTTTATACGTAGTTTTGAGAAAATCACATGAAGGAATTAAACATGGAAATAACACATAAATTGGGCATCTATAAATATATAAAATTGTTGGATATTTAATTGTGAAGACTACATCTCCTGAAATAAATAGTGACACTTTATTGAATTTTTGGTTTGCAAATGAAGCTGATTGGTTTAGAAAAAACACTGAATTTGATGAAAACATTTTAAATAATTTCTCAGATTTACTTCAAAAAGGAGCAAATGGAGAATTAGAACACTGGGAAAATGAAGCAAACGATTGTCTTGCTCTAATTATTCTATTCGATCAGTTTCCAAGAAATATGTTTAGAGACACCCCAAAAATGTACTCTTATGATGACAAAGCCTTAAACCTTACTAAGCATGCTATAGATAAGGGTTTTGATATGAAATTATCCACAATGAGTCATCGTCAATTTATGTACATGCCTCTTATGCATAGTGAATCCCTTAGTGAGCAAGAACTATGTGTTAAATTATTTAAAACTCTAGGATCTGATTATGCTGTTAAATATGCAAAAGATCATATGGAGATTATTAAAAGATTTGGCCGTTTCCCACACAGGAATGAGATCTTAAACAGAGAATCCTCAACAGATGAGATTGAGTTCATGAAAACTCATAGTGGATACTAAGCAGCTTAAACTTCCAATCAATAATTAGCTCTAGTGTGAGCTTCCAGTAAGCAAACAGTGTCCAGTACAGATGATGTGTATAGAAAAATTATATCCATAAATAATCATTGGGAGGACACCCTAAAGGCACAACCTTGGTTTCTTAAAACGGGGCAGACCTTCTGGTCTGCTCCTCAACATTAGTCTCCAAGTGCGTATACAATAAACACTGTGGTGAATAGAGCGTGTCCTTCCAGGTGGCATATATGAAAAACTCTATACATGCTTACTGGAAGCTCTCCCTAGTTAACACTAAAGACTTACAAGTGAACATCGCAAAAGGCAAAGATATTAGCATAGACCCCAACGCTATAGTCAGAGACAAAACCATCGAGATGGATAAACAACAAGAGGTTGACATCAAAACAATACAAAGAGAAACACAAGAAGCATCGATATCACTTTAAGATATGTTACTTTCTTCTGACTTTAGATGTCTGGTCTGCTGAGCTTATTTGAGCTGTATACAACCATCGCACCCTCGCCATATCCCGAAGATTCTTTTTGTCCTTTCTTATATGCAGCTTGAAATGTTTTATGAAGACGTGATGAATACAACAAAGTGTTCATTCCATGGTCAGCTCCATTCTCATCTTGAGCTTCCTTAATTACATCTCTACATTCTGCATACTGCATAATAGCTCTTGGTGCATTATATTTATCAATACGAACAAAGTCTTTCAAGAATGAATCGTGACTAGGGTAATGAATATTACTGGTACTGCTTGCAGGATTACCTAGCATCCAGCATTTGACCATGCTCTCAAACTCTTTTCTACCGGAAGCGATAACCGCTCCCTGATATATTTCTGAAAGACATGGATTATGTAGATGAGCTGGCATATCAACCACCCCTCTTGGCCATTGAAGATTTGCTAGAATATAAGCTATTTCTGTATGGCCATTTTCTGCAGCCATACGTAAAGCATAGTTATCATTATATGAAAGATTTTCTGCAATAGCAGGTATTTCAAGCAGTCTATGTACTACCTTTACATGCCCCCTTTCTGCGGCGGAGAGGAAGCTATAATTACTCACAAACGCAGCATTAGCTAAAATTTGTGGTATTTCCAGAAATCTGTTTACAATGTCGAGATGACCATTCTGTACAGCACTATGCAAGGGACGATTGCACATAAAAGTGGCTCTAGATCGTATCGCTGGTATTTCAAGCAATCTATTTACAATACTAAGGTGACCATTTTTTGCTGCCGAGCATAAAGCATGCTGACCAGTAGCTGTAGCATGAGCTAAAATCTTTGATATTTCAAGCAATCGATTAACGATACTAAGGTGACCATTTTCAGCTGCCAAGTATAAGGCACGGTTATTAACTGTTTCATTATCTACAATGGACGGCATTTCAAGCAATCTATTTACAATACTAATGTGACCATTGTTGCAGGCCAAAGAAATAGAGCTCCAACTATGGGAACAATTGACCTCATCTATATTAAACTCATTATCCTTTGCATCCACAAAAACTGATTCATCTCCTGCTGCTATTTTTTTTAGTATGGGATTAGTTAATTCGTCAGCTGATATATATGGCATTATTGTTCTCTACTTTTAATAAAATAATATTATGAATGATTGTTTCCTTGTGTATCGATATCTACATGAGGGAACTATTAGGTTTGGCTGGACTGTGTACAACAATTGCACCCTTACCATATCCTGCACGCTCTTTACTTTCTTTTTGTAATTCTTTTTGTCCTTCCTCATATGCATCTTGGAATGTTTTGTGAAGTCTCGAAGAATACATCATACCACTAAAATCTTTGAGAAGATGCATCTCCCAATCGCTCCTAACCACCTGCAACCTGCCTTTGTCAGGATTTTCACTCATGTAAACATTTAATGCACTTGTTATTTCTGTGTGCCCCATTATAGATGCGATATCAAGAAGAGATATTTGTGTCTTCTCCCTATATTGAATAAGACCTGACTCATCTTGAAGTTTGTCTTTCATTCTTTCTGCCACTTCAATGTTATATTCAGATGCAAGCGCAACAAGCTCTTCATTAAGCCTTATTAAAGGATGCAGCGAAACCTCGCGACAAGAAAGTAAAAACTGTACTACATTTAAATGACCATATTGACAGGCAATCCACAAAGGGGTTGCCTCGCCAGCACCCAGACAATTAACAAGGCGAGGCTGCATAGCATTACCAGTAGAGATTGCTAACATAGCCTTAAGCATTTCCAGTCTGCCGTTTTTTGCTGCAACATGCATGGGGCCATACCCAAAGTCATCCTGAATAAAACAGTCGGCACCAATAGATAAAAGGTATTCAGCAATATCTTTTTTGCCATTTTGGCATGCCAAATATAAAGGTGTCATGCCATTACCTGACTGCTTATTTACAAACGGACTTCTTGACGTAGCATCCGGTACACTTTCAATGATAAGCTTGAGTATTTCA
>JABJGS010000023.1 GCA_018703155.1 Francisellaceae bacterium
ATCATATGTTAAGGAAAGGGCAACATGTTAATGCTGCAAATCAAACTGTATTTGAACATTTTTATGCTTTGGCTGCTTAATTATGCATGGGGTTTTACGCCCATAAAAAATTTAGGTTATTTTGATCTTTGCGACAGAACCATAGTTAGTTAATCATTATAACATTTTATGTGCAGATGCGACAAAACCTACGAAAAGACGAGCTGATCATTTAACTGATTTTCGGTTGATTCTCAAAGTATGCAAGTTTTCAATGTTTAACTTGTTTTTTTTTAACATCATTATCTGATGGTATTTTAATGGATGAAAGCTGTTCTGTAGCTATACTCATATCCAGATCAGCAACCTCATTATCCAAATATCCATATCGATATCCTTCAAAATCATACTCCATTTCCATTGTTATTTTACTAATGCTCTCAACATTCTTAAGGTGGTCATCAACAAAAATTATTCTTTTTGGTTTTATATTTTTTTTGTTTAAGAAAAATTCCAGGCACTTTCCTTTGTCTCTTCCATTTGCAAATATTATGCCTTTATTGTACAGAACATGTTCGCCAAGTACTTCATGCATATATCTAGAATCATTTCTTTCATCAAAAGATATTCCAACATCATTTAAATGCCTATTAGTTGCTGAAACGACCTCATAGCCTCTGCTTGTCAACGCAATAACTTTTATATTATTCTTTCTTAAATCTCTTATTATCTTTGCAATTTCTTTTTCAACCAACACAACGTCTGTAACATGTTGTATTTTATTGTATAAAGGAACAAGATTTGAAATGATTTCACTTTCATTTAACCCTTTGTTTTTTAAGTTTTTCCAATATCCTCTAAACCACTGATCACTACCTAAGGTCTGTGCTGTTTTAAAGATTGTGTTATCCAAGTCAAAAACCCACAGATCTTGAATGGTTGATTTTGCCATAGGTAACTCTGAAACAGATGAAATATCCTTTATTTCATTTTTTGCAAAAACCATGCATGACCAAGAAATAACAAATATAAAACTTACTAACCTAAAACTTATCAACCTAAAAAGCATACTTCCATCCTTAATTATTTATTGAAAAAATGACACTCTGCTTTCTTGCCTGATTTATCTCTGATTCCGTCCAGTTCAACATAATTATCATGTTCATCATGAACCGTGCTATATTTTCCATATTTATCGTAGCAAATATTCCAACCGGTTGTTGGGTTTGTATATACTATCTTATTTGTATCAGTATGTATGACTTTACTGCTATCAAAAACACAACTTCCAAGTTTAGCAAAATGATCTGCTAACTCTCTTGTTCCAACATGCTGATAGGTGGATTCTGTTATCCCATGCTTCAGAAACCTTGCTTTAGTTCTTTCTACCGCTTTACTTATTGAAAGATTTTGTCGTTTTTTCTGTAATTTAGCTGCACTGTTTTTATTAGCCTCTGGAGCATACAAGGACATTGCTGAATATGGTTTGGGGGGGGATTCCGTATCTTTCAAAAAAGATCCTAATCTAACTGAGCGCTCTGTTAGGAGATATTCTGATATTTTAAAACCAAAACGCTCGTCACTAATATTTTCTCTTCCAACATGAATTGCATATATACTCGGGCAAGGAGAGTTGTATTCATTAGGAGCTCCATAAGTAAAAATTGGTTGACCTGAGAATCCTGGTATTGTTCTATGCCACCCTGACTGACGAAACATATAGCATGTAGAATTAAAAGATTCATTTTGGGATACAGAAACAATTCTTTTTGATGCCAGCCTGCCATTATTATCCATGTGAAAAATAGGAGATGAAATTGCAATAGTCATTAATGGTTCGCTTGAAAGAAGTCCCTCAAACAAATTGGAATTTTTGATAGAAAAACTACCTCCAAGATCCTTGACAGGATTTCCTGAAAGCTTAACTCTGGCATAGTCAAACGTAATTGCACCATCACCATACTTATTAAGAGCACACATTCCATCGTGATATATACTATCAATGCTGTAGCAAAAAACATCTTTTCCTTTTACAAAAAAAACTTTCATATCACCAAAATTCAAGTATTTCTTTTGTTTTATATCACAAATTGTGTGTAATGTTGTTAAAAGTGTTCCATCTTCAAGTAAGCAGCCCATAGCCTTAATGCCTATTCCTGTAATCAGGCCAATATAAGGAGCTCTAGATTCTACTTCACTTAAGGAATTATCAACTCCTGTACCGCCCATTATATTCTCATCATTGTCTAAACGACAAAGTAAACCATCTTTTTTCATGAATTGTGACCCAGTAACCTTCCTAATTATCAGTTTGTAAACTACTATTTTCTATAGAAAACATCAAGGTGTAATTACAGATTTATTTTAAAGAAATCTCTCTAATTGCAAGTTTTTATAATCATGATGATAATGCCAGCAGCTTCTGTAGTATCTGCACCTAAAATGTGAAGACCCATTGGTTCTGCCAAGACTCAGTAGAGTATATCATATGCAGTATATAAGGTGATTAAATCTCCCGGTTTTGTCGCATCTATGCATAAAATGTTATAATGCTTAACTAACTATTCATATAAGAAGGATATAATATGATAAGTTTTAAAGGCAAGCAATTTATGAAATCTATAATTTTAATGGC
>JABJGS010000073.1 GCA_018703155.1 Francisellaceae bacterium
ATCTGGACAAATTCAGTAAGAGGAATATTATTAAGCACTCTATCATTAAATGTGAACTCAGACATTCCCATCTCCTAAATATAATTTTTATATTACATTTTCAAACTAGCATAGCAACATCAGCACTGCCCACCAAATTATAAAACATCAGTATATATCGGCATAATTCCAAGCAGCGCATACTCATTATTTCAGAAACTTACTTGCTGTCTTCATAACCACAAGCAAACGTATCATTTATTTTTATATGAATAAATAGTTGAAATATCTTTTTATAATTTCATACTTAAAACAATATTAACAATATACTTTTGATGTATTTATACTTGCTTTTATAAATGATGAAATGAAATATTTTGATAGTGTTATATTGAATCGAGAAGAAAGGCATTTTCACCACTCAAAAAATATTTTACATTTATTGTCGACATGCTCATAAATGCATTTAAAAATATCAGACATTTCACATAAATAAGCTATAAGTCTCAAAAGTATTCATTGCTTATTTAACCTGAAACCACACTTTCACCTTATCAAGGTTATTATATCTTGGTTAATAACTAATGAGGCTTCATTGAAAAGGGATCGGCACCAGGTCGAGGTGGTGAAACAGGCGTGGGTCTGTCAGTTTTTAATGCTCCGTCATATTTTTTTCTAGATTCATCGTCAATTAAAATATCTTTGGCAGCAGTGGCTTTTTTAAAAAAATCTGTTGCTTCAGACTGTTCAGACTCTTGTAATTTATTAGTTTTATCTGGATGATTAGCTAAAGCTATTGTCTTATATGCTTTATTTATCTCTGTAGAGGACGCTGTATCACTAACATCTAGAACTGCATAAGCACTTTTATTATCAGCTAAAAATTCATTAAATTCAGCTGGAGTCGGTGGTTTAGGCGCAGCATTAGGATCATCTGGTGTCGGTGGTTTAGGCGCAGCATTTGAACCATCCATACCTAGTTGCCCGCCGGTTGCATTTATCACCTTATCCAAAGCAAACTTAGAAGCGTTATCTGCAGCACTTACTAGCATTTTTGATGCTGGTCCACCAGTTGCAGCTAAAATTGGGCTCAATGCTGTTAAAACCCCTCCATCAGTACCACCTAATGCTGCAGTAGCTAGTGGTAATCCTATCTGAATACCCGCAGTAACACATATTGGGGCTACTACCTGTAATACAGGAGCAACTAAGCGCCTCTCATCTTCTAATGCTTGTGCACTTAAAAATGTTGTTGATAGCACACCAAGTTTAAACATTTCAGGAAGGGTCTCTGCATCTTTTACCTTACTCATTAACATTTGATAATTTCCTACATAATTTTGGAAAGCTTCTACAACTTGACCTGCTTGTGGCACAACGCCAGGATTTACAGACTGTAACCCTTTAAACATATCAAGTTGATGAGGGGCATCAACCGGATTTGTTGGACTAAAGACTTCACCTACTTGTTTTTCAAATGTTGAGTTGTGCTGCACTAAAGCCCCATTAACCCCGTTAAGAGCTTGCCCTAGTTCTTCTGGGCTAGTGTGCTGATTAATTCCTTGGCTAATGTCGCCAACAGTATTCCCAAGGTCAGTTCCTCCCAGCCCTTGAACCAAACCATCCAAACTCTGCTTGACTGTGTCGTTAAGCCCATGACTACCAAATGCAGCATCAGCTCCAGACATAACTAAAGGAGCTGCCTCCTTGACTCCTTGACCTAAAATATCACTCGATGGACCACCATATTCTATAGCTTTATCCATTATAGATGGCATAGTTGGGGCTGAAGCACCTCCTTTAGATTGAGCTTTAGAAGCAGCCCCATCAAGAGCCTTAACTCCCACGTCATGAAAAGAACCAACTGCTTCAGAAGATAAATTTTGCACTAGAGGACTCACGGCAGAAGACAGCTGTTTTACCATTCCACCAGTAGGGATCCCCTGGCTTTCTAATACATCATCTACCATACCTGCTGCCATAGGTAATGCTTCTGTTACCGCCATTCTAACGACTTGCTGCTCAATAGCTTTTTGTAATGGCTCAACTACATGATATGCCTGGCTAAAAACACCCAATCCTGCTTTTCCTATACTTTGGATATTCTCTAAAATAGGTGCACATTTCTGTCCAATATCACTATCACCACTAATGTTGGCAACATTTAACATTGTATTGCCGAATTCAAATAATGAGCGCATAACTCCATCTGGGGTTACATCACTGGTTATTCCCTCTAAGGCAGAAACACCACTCCCACCATGTAATCCAGATTCAAAGTCTGATAAATGCTGTAATAACTTTGGGGCAAATGTTGTATTAAAGTCTTCAACTGATACCGGACTTGGTAGTTCGGCCATTTCTTGACTAAAAGCAGTTCCATTTAAGGATGAGCCCAAATGCCCTACAGCATCAGAGATTGAAACCATTGCTCCTTCAACATCCACAAAATCTAAATCATCGCCTGGCATTGGCATAATTATCTCCACTTTTTCATCATCGATTATACTAATTATAGAAATCTATTTAAGATTTGTGGTTGTTTTTTTTCAGACCTACCACAAACAAAAAGGAATTATCTAGATTTAACAATTTAAAATAGCAGATGAAAATCTACATAAGATGATTTTATAGTTATAACTGTAGCTCCTTACAAATTTCCAATACTATGAACTAACTTTATACATACATAATTTTTTAATGGGTTAAATGATGCCTGTAAACCATTTTGATGAATTTTTATCTGATAATAAAAGTGCTTATGTAGTTCTTGGGATAAGTGAAACAGCATCCCCTACAGATATAGCTAAAGCGTATAAAAAAATAGCTCTCAAGTGTCACCCAGATAGAACTATTAAATTAACAGAGCCCAAACAACGATCTGAAGCAGAAGATTTTTTTAAAAAAGCAAATAACGCCAAGGAGATCTTACTAGACGATGACTCCAGAAAAAATTATGACCGAGCATTAAATGTTGATAAAGCCAAACCCGCTTTCACCCCTCAGGATGTCTCACAAGAAGAGCATGATAAAAGAAAAAATAAAGAACAAAAAAAATACAGACAACATAAACATGAAGATAATAAAAGATATAAAAAAGAAGAGCATAGAAAACGAAAACATGAAGAAAATGTCAAACAACAAGGAATGGCACCTCAAAGTATAGAAGAACAATTTGAACAAGAGCTGCAAAAAATATTACTATCACTAAGTGAGCAAATCCATGGAGCTGGAAATTCTATTAACACCTTTCTTAACAAGGATAACATTCTTCATTGCACTGAAGATTTAATAAATGATTTTTTTGGTTTTAAAGATACTCTCCATGCTACATTCAATGAAATTAGCGGTTGTGCAACAAGAAGAAAAGACTACCAAGTAGTAATAGATTCACTGTTTGATCTTGGCCAATCTGCAGCTGATATATATGATTTTCACAACAAAGAACTTAACAGATATCCTAGCATTAATAAATTTATAAACAAATGCATCCATGCGGTTAAAGCCTTTCTTGATATTATTACTGGTGGTATATTCTTAAGCTTGTTCTCTTCTCCTCAAAAAACTGTTTTCACTTCGGGAAGCAATGTCGATGGCAAAACTAAGCCAGTTACTTTTAAAGATACTTACAGGACGCAGTCAGGCAATAAAAACCCAAGGACCAATGATGCCCCTCCATCAAAGCTATAAATCTGCTTACTTTTAAAAAATGTTGTTTCTCCTAAAGACAAATAATCCTGCTTAATAAAAGTAAGTTTTAAATCATACCTATTTTATACAAAATAAGTGTAGTTGCACTCCTTTATGGTTAATATAGATGCTATCATGCCACGCAAGTATAGTTATTTAAATGTAATAATTGAGTAAATTATGATCCTTGAAAAAATTCTATTAGGTGTATCACTAGCAGCGCCAATTGGTCCTGTAAGTGTCGAAGTTATCCGTCGAGGGCTAGCACATGGATTTATTGCTGCATTCATGATTTGTGTTGGTGCAACAATGGGTGATGGTATTTTCCTGATCAGTGCATATTTTGGATTAAACACAATAGCTTCTAACCCTATAATAATAAGTGTCCTTGGTTTAGTTGGAGCAAGTCTTCTTTTTTATATTGGAATTGGCAGTATTAAAAATAGAAATAAGTTGAACTCTTTATCTAAAGCTAGTGATAAGAAAGGAGTGTTTTCAAGCATTCTTTTAGGATTTAGTCTTGCCCTTATAAACCCAATGAGTTTAGTATTTTGGGTTGGAATTTTTGCAGCATCTATGGCCTCAAGTGATGATAAAAGCTTTCTACCCAATTTATTAATACTAGCAGGAGTGCTGCTCTGGAGTTTCACACTATCTAGTATTGTGGCCACCAGCAAACACTTATTAAATAAAAAAGTTATAAGCTACATATCAATTTTTTCAGGAATATTGCTAATCAGTTATGGTGCGCGTTTCGGCTATAATGCTCTGAAAACCATAATCTCAGCACTACTGTAAAACAAGCAATTTTCCAGATAAGTTCATGGTAATTATAGTGAGCTTAGTATAAATAAAGATACCACACAGATCATACCACCCAGCCAAGATAGACTACGTAAACAAGATTTATCACTAATATAAAAGATACCATGCAACAATCTACAGATCACAAAACTTATAGCTATTTTATTTAGTAAATCTTGAGCAACCAAATGTTGATGGGCTATAATTACAGCTACCCCAAAAGGTGCAAAAGCCTCAAAGGCATTTTGTTGTGCCCAATGAGCTCGCCTACGCCATCCCTGTAAATTTTCTAAAAAAGCTCTAGGATTATTATTATCAAAATTTCTTGCTCCTGCTTTTGCTGTAATAGTGAAGACATAAGGCATAATTATAGCAATTAGCACACACCAGTAAGCATACGTCATTTTAAATTCCTTATTTAATATCTAAATCACTATTATTTTAAGATTTTTTAAGAATCAACAACAGATTATCTCTAAAGATTATATATCGTTCTCTATTTTTATTAAAATCTCCATGCCCAGCTCTTGAAGCAGACCTATACTGAATCATCCCATCTTCCATATCTATATATATTTCAACATCATCAATAAACCCTAACTTAGTTTTTGCAATAACTTTGATATAGCCATTATCAATACTATCAATTTCCATATTCTTTGTACTATATACAGCTTGCTTCACTGCAGTAAGAACTTTTTCAAGACTATAACTTAAATTAAAACTAAGGGGCACAATTTTGAAATTCGGTATTGCGGCTGAAGTTGATACACAATTTGGTTTTCCTGGGCATCCTGATAACTTGCCTTCAATCAATCCCATGCTTTGCGGTATGCTATTTTGTTTATATAGCTTGAAAATTAAGCCAAATAGAACAAGGAAAATTATTACAATTATAACCTTCAAAACAAACCTACCTTTTTAAATTTAAAATAATCTCTCATATTAACCATTTAGAATGGATAAGACCTCTGTTGCATCTCGATTGAAATAATTAACTAACTATTCATATATCAAGGATACAATATCTTCAGTTTTAAAGGCAAGTAATTATAAAATCTAAATCTATCATCCTAAGATGATATTGCTTATTCTAAGTTATATTGTTGATCGTTGATGCATATATTAACTTTGTGTAAAAGCTTGAAATGCCTTGATATATCAGCATAGAAATAATATTAGATTAATTGTTACCTTAATGTGCCCGTGATGTAAATAATGATATAATAGATTTTAAGGATAAGCGTCGCCTATTGAAACTAAACTATATTTTGTAAGGAGGATAATCTGAAGAGTCTAAAAATAATAATATTCATTTGTATATCATTATTAAGTCCACACATCTATGCTGCTGAAGAGCAAATAATTCCTGGAATTGTGATCGTTATAAATGGCCCTTCTGCTTCTGGTAAAAGTTCAATTCAAAAGAAAATTCAGGAAAATTTTGATGAGCCCTACTTGGCACTGGGAATTGATTCGTTATTTGACAATCCTTTACCAGATTATTATGGATTGAAAGGAGTGCATCCCAAAGGTAGTTTTGCAGAAAAAGACATCCGATATATTGAAGTAGAAAAAATTGATGGGCAAAATTCCATTAAATTATATATTGGTCCAATAGGTAGGAAAGTAATAAGTGGCATGCATTACTCTATTGCTGCATATGCTAAGCAAGGCAATAATGTTGTTGTAGATTACATTTCTTACGAAAAAGATTGGCCACGAGAGCTAGAGAAAGCATTAAGTGGTGTACAAGTATATTATATTGGAATTAAATATCCTCTAGAAATAATCGAAGCAAGAGAGTCAAAACGAGCAACATCTCCTGTTGGACATGCAAGAAGTCATTTCACCTCTGTTCATGAAGGTTTTAAATATGATCTGATTATAGATGACCATGAACTATCGGCAGAAAAAATCTCTTTGTTAATAAAGGAAATTGTAGTAAAAAGAGAAAAACGAATATAAATAAAGGAAAACACTTTGAGTATTTCTCATAATTTACCTAAGGGAGACAACACATATTTGTCCATCCCCAAAATTAGCGATATGGATGAATTTCTATATTCCGTTAAAGATAGTATTGATCTGCATTATCCTTGGGTCGAAGCCCCTTATAATGAAGATAAATATAACCAATATATTAAGCGCATCAATTTTGAATCACACATCGGATTTTTCATTAATGTGGTTGACTGTCCATAACTCAATAAGACTGTTTACAGTGCCACGATAGAGCAAGGGACTGAGGGGGCATCCCAAGGTATCTACATCCAAATTATCGTTTACAAACAATATTAATCCTCCGTTTGTGGTCTGGTCAACAAGAGCTTTATACAAGCTCGTTCCCTTTAGGGACGAGTAGTTGACGTAGTGAAATATTATCATCACCGGTGGTTAAGTATGCATATCCTTCTGTTTGAAGCTCGAGTCTCATTCCTATTATTTCTGTATAAAACTCAACGCATAATTTAAGATTGTTTACTTGTAAGGCGACATGCCTTAGGCCTAATGTTTTTGGCATTATAAGCTCCTGAAATAATTCCTATGCACGCCTATGGCTAGCATTCACTTATAATTTTTCCTCAACCTCATCATTAGATGGGAAGTTGGGGCCAGCTTGTAATAAACCTAGGAAAAAGTTCTCTGATTTCTCTTTAAAAAAATGGGGGCTAAGCCCCCATTTACTAATCAACTCAAATCTTAAGTTTATGCACAAGTTGTAAGCCTAGCTGTTACTGCTAATAACAACAAAGCTACAATGTTCACAATCTTAACTAATGGGTTTACAGCCGGACCTGCTGTATCTTTGTACGGATCACCAACTGTATCACCGGTAATGGCAGCTTTATGTGCTTCAGATCCTTTACCTCCATGGTGGTCATCTTCAATATATTTTTTTGCATTATCCCATGCACCACCCCCAGAAGTCATTGATATAGCCACAAAAACTCCGGTAACAATACTTCCCATTAATATTGCACCAAGAGTACTAAATGCAGCTGAATAGCCAGATACAGATTTAACAGCCATAAAAACTATAATCGGTGATAAGACCGGTAATAGTGATGGCAAGAACATTTCTTTAATTGCGACCTTGGTTAAAAGATCAACAGCAGCACCATATTCAGGTTTAGCTTTACCTTCCATAATGCCTTTTATACTCTTGAATTGACGACGCACTTCATTCACTACTTGACCACCCGCTCTGCCTACAGCCATCATTGCCATAGCAGAAAACAAATAAGGTAATAACCCGCCGATAAACAAACCAACAATAACGTATGGGTTTTGCAAACTGAAATCAACATTTACATTTGGAAAGTAATGTCTCAAATCTTCAGTATATGCAGCAAACAATACTAATGATGCTAATGCAGCTGAGCCAATGGCATAGCCTTTAGTTACAGCTTTTGTTGTATTTCCAACCGCATCCAATGCATCAGTTGTTTTGCGGACACTTGCATCTTGGTGTGACATTTCTGCAATACCACCAGCATTATCCGTTACTGGACCATATGCATCTAAAGCTACAATCATACCCGCTAAAGCCAACATACTGCTTGCAGCAATTGCTATCCCGTATAAACCACACTGATTATATGCATATAAAATTGCAAAGCAGATAACAATTACCGGCAATGCAGTAGCTTCTAATGATATGGCTAATCCTTGGATCACATTAGTACCATGACCTGTAGTTGATGCCTGAGCAATACTTTTGACAGGACGAAATGAAGTGGATGTATAGTATTCAGTTACCCAAACCAATAATCCTGTTACAACCAGTCCAGTGATCGCACAACACATTAGATTTTTAACAGGAAAGGTTTCCCCACTAATTAATAAGTTCCCATCCATTCCAAATGAATAATCTGTTACATAGTAAATAAGCACTGCAGAAATAACTGATGTTACAGCTAACCCTTTGTACAATGCATTCATTATGTTATTACTAGCACCAAGTCGTACAAAACATGTACCAATAACTGAACCAATAATACATACAGCACCAATTAGTAATGGATATAACATTAAAGCTTCTTTCATATCTGGAGTTGCAAATAATCCACCTAGAACCATAGTGGCAACTAAGGTAACTACATATGTCTCAAATAAGTCTGCAGCCATACCAGCGCAATCTCCAACGTTGTCTCCAACATTATCTGCAATTACAGCAGGATTGCGTGGATCATCTTCAGGAATTCCTAATTCAAGCTTTCCTACTAAATCAGCACCAACATCAGCACCTTTAGTAAAGATACCACCGCCTAAACGTGCAAATATTGATATTAATGAAGCTCCAAAACTTAAAGATATCAAAGCTTCTATAATTCCACGTTCTGAGACCCCCCAGTATTTTAATGCAAAATAATAAATTGTTATTCCAAGCAATCCAAGTCCAACAACTAGCATTCCGGTAACGGCGCCGGATCTAAATGCAACTTTTAAAGCTGGAGCTAATCCTTCCTTTGCAGCTTCAGCTGTTCTAACATTAGCTCGAACAGAAACTCCCATACCAATATAACCAGCCAGACTGGATAGTAATGCACCAATGATAAATCCTACTGCTGCATAGGTGTCAATGAATTGAAATAGCAAATAGGTTATAACTAAGCCAACCACTGCTATTGTTTTATACTGCCTGTTTAGGTAAGCATTTGCCCCCTCTTGTATTGCATCAGCTATCTCTGCCATTTTTTTATCCGTGACAGGAATAGATATGATCTGCTTGATCGTGATAAATCCATACAGCATTGCCAGCACACCACTAGCAATGATGAAAGTTTGAACAGTTTCCATGAAATCCTCTCTAATTAAAACCTTGTTTTAGCCAAGGCTAACTATGCGTTTAATTATTGTCAACTTAATTCCCTAGCTTGATCTTGTTATAGTTAGAATATACGATGGTTATATAGCAGGATTTAGTTTATGGATGAATTGAGCCTTTTAAATACTTTTTATGAATATGGGCCAGAATTACTGGTAGCTTTAGAGTTTTTATCTCTAAGCATTGGTGTTGTTGCTGTTTATTCTGCAAAGAAAGGAAATATTTATAGCTGTATTTTATTATATTTCATCAGTTCATTAAGTATTTGGGTAGCTTGGCAATCTCCTACTGCAATTATTTCAATTACAATTTTGTTTTCAGTTTGCTTGCTTATGTACCTTGAGGGAAGATATACGAATACTCATATTGACCTTACGAATGGAAATAAGATTGCAACTCTATCTTATGCAAAAGGTTTGCTATGGGTAATGTTATTTTTTAGTGTTTTGGCAACTTTTTTACTTAGAGTCTCTGAAATTAAATCTTTGTTGCTACTTGCTCACATGTAGGATTGGTAACTAACAACGTATTAATTTCTGTTCTTTAACTAAATGTTTAGTAAAAAATACGAAATCGTAGTCACTACAACAGCAATAATTACTAATAAAGCCATACCATCAACAAAATCGTCACTACATGCTTTCTTACATTTAGGCATTGCCAGTTATCCCTATCAACCTTCAATAACATCATTATGCTATAGTTGAGACTCTTTTTGTACTAGGCTTTGAACAAATTTAGCCTCAGCCACTGAAATTGAACATGAACGCAGCACTTCATCTAGTGTGCCTCCTTTTTGAAATATCATTGTGGCTTGCTGGTAATTGTCTAGAGCCGGCTGCCTCACCTTCATTTTATGAATTTTGTCATCACATGAAGATGCAAATCCTTCAAGTTTTGCTAAATGTTTGCCTAAATTATTAATTTCTTCAGCATACAAATTATTTAGCTTTGCTTGTTTTTGTATACCATCTTTATAATTAACAATTTTTTCCTCAAGGTAGATAACTTTTCTTTTAAAAAAGAGAAATCCGAAGCTAAAGATTAATAGTAAACTAGATAGCAAACCATAAAAAAGTATACTACTCATTATTCATCACTCATTTGGTTTAACTTTGCTCGTTTCAAATATTGTTTCAAGATCTAAAAATATAACCAGTCTTCCAGATTTATTACTTACTCCACAGATATAGCAATTTGGATCTTTCCCTCCAACTGGTGGCGGAGGCTCCATTTCAGCACGAGATAAATATACGACCTCAGTTACAGCATCAACAAACAAACCAAATGTTTGATCGTTACATTCAACAATTACTATTCGTGACTGCTCATGATCTGATGTAGCCTCAAGACCCATTTTAATTCTAGTATCAATAACAGTTACAACATTTCCTCTAAGATTTATTATGCCCATAACCTCATCAGGTGCTCCAGGCACTGGCGCAACATCAGTTAATCGCAAAACCTCTTGCACTTGCATAACATTAACCCCGTAGGTTTCTCCTGCAAGATTAAATGTAACCCATTGTAGTATTTCATCACCAGAGTCATCTGCCTGCCCATTTGCGTCAGCCATAGAAATTCTCGTTTTTTGACAATCCATCATAGAGAGTATAGGACATGGCTACTAAACCGACACTTGCCCATATCACAGCAATTGACTCTAAGCTTTCAAGGAAATTAATCAATTAACTGTATTCTTCCAATTGCTATGTTTGCTTATTGAAAGGACAACTATAACGTGTACAAACTTGAAAATAAAAGTAAGTACACCTTAATTATCAATATTGCTCTTACCTTTAAATACAAATTTATCGATATATCGCCCACACCCAGACATACGCTCAACTATACCGTACATATGTCATGCTGCAAACCAGGAATCAATGATGAAGATTATTCAATTAGCTTTAAGTAGTATTGTAATAGTTCTGCCAGTAGCTACATCTGCACAGAGCGTAACTCAAAGTACAACTAATTATGAAATATTGACAAGCCAAGGTATTGTTCTAGAGTCAAATTCTCATAGTTTATTAATAAAGGAAGAAACTCTTTATACCGATTGTACAAGGGTGCCTCCTGAGCGCAGGGATAACTGCGAGAGAAAAAATGAATGAGGTATTATAAATTAATAGAATATTACACAGAACTTTATATTCAAAGTTCTGTGTATATTTAAAAGTAGTTAACGTTACACCTTATGGGCTTATATTATCTATACACACTTATTGGAAGGACACGCTCACAATACTTCAACATTATTAAAAAATGGAGTTAACATTATGCTGTATGTGTTTATATTATCTATGCACTCTTATAAGCAATTATTCAAGTATGAATAGATATTAATGTAAGGTTGATCAGGAGTCTGGTCAATATAGATTATGGTACAAAAAATCACATATCCACAAAAAGCAGTATTAAAGTATTCAGCTAATTGGTTTTCCTAACCAGAGTCATATTTTTCAAGGAATTTCTGGAATATTTACCTCTAATTCACTTTCAGGAATTTCTGGAATAATTTTTTTGATACCTTGACGTGAAAATTTAACAGATCCATCTTTTTGTTTAACTGCTTCTATTGCATTTCCCTCTGGGATAACTTCAACATCCCCTTGATTTAATACCTCATCTACCAACTCAGGTAGTATAAATATATTTTCTTCTTCTATATTTACTTCATGTTGAATATTTTTCAACTCTTCAAGTCTATGACTCTTTTTTTCAATAATAAATGTCACCCTTCTATTATTTTTCCGTCCAAGATCTGTTCCATTTGTATCTATAGGGAAATTAGAACCAAAAGCCATAGCGGACAATTGCTTTATATCAACACCTAATTCCACTAGTTTTCTGATTACCACAGTTGCTCTTGTTGATGACAACTCCCAATTAGATGGATATAATTCGGTAGATATAGGATTATTGTCTGTATAACCTTCTACTATTATAAAGTTTGATATTTTTTTGAAAACATTTGCCAAGTCAAACATTATTTTTTCAGCTTCTCTTTTTAAAGAAGCTCCTCCTTCATAAAATAACACACTGGATTTTATTTCAATTTCAATATAATCCTGTTGTCGTTTCATATTAACACGGCCATCCCTAATTAAACCTTTAAAAGATAATTCCACTTCTTTTTCAAGCAAATTCAATGGTATCTCTTGAGAATATACATGTTGATCCGTTGGGTTATTTACGGTGTTGTTCTCAACACTTAAGTCTCCGGAATCATCTTTAGATAAAAACTTTGTTAGTTTACCAATATTCAATGGTGACACACTCTTCATTGGACTATCAAAAGTAGCCTCTAAAGATTCACTGAATTTCTTATACTTACCTTCACTAACTGATGATACAGAATACATAACAACAAAAAAAGCAAATAGCAATGTAATGAAGTCAGCATATGAAATCAACCATCTGGAATTAGAAGTATTATTATTTTTTTTGTTTCTATGTGATTTTCTCACTACAAGTTATACCCTTCCAGTTTATTTTTAATGTAAACTACATCCTCTCCCCTGGAAATACCTACAAGTCCTTCAATAACCATTTCTTTCGCTGTGTATGTTCGGCCAATGTGATATCTTAATTTATTAGCTACTGGAATGAATAATAAATTTGCAAACCCTACACCATAAACAGTTGAAACAAATGCTGTAGCTATTCCAGGTCCTAATAGTGAGGGATCACTCAAGTTATCCATTACATGAATCAATCCTAATACTGCTCCAACAATACCTATTGTTGGTGAATAACCTCCCATACTTTCAAAAACAGCAGCTGTTTTTTCTTGTTGTTCAATATGTACTTCTGCATGAATTTCTAACAAGCTTTTAATATGATTAGGCTCTATCCCATCGACTAAAAGTTCTAATCCTTTCCGAGTAAATGGATCTTTTTCAATTTCCAACGTTGATTCAAGACCTAATAATCCACGTTTTCTGGCAATTGTACACCAAAGCGCTATTTTATCTATCAAATTATTTTTGTTATAGCTTGGAGGAATAAGGATCCAAGATGACATCCGTATTGCTAATATAACAATCCTTGTTGGTGTTTCAGCTAGCGTTGCCCCAACAGAGCCGCCCATAACAATAATAAATGCTGGCAAATTAATTAAAGAAGTTAAAGCTCCGCCTTCAAGCAATAACCCTGAAACAATTGCCGCAATAGAAAAAAACACTCCTAATATAGTCAATAAATCCATCTAATCACCAATTTCAATAAGTCTTGTTCCTATATAAGCATCACTATAAATCCTATCAAATTCACCAGAATTTTTAATAGACATAACCATTCCGGAAACAGCACAAGATTCTATGCTTTGCAGCCATACATTACCGCCATTATCTCTTATATCCTTAGCACCATTTAAACCATCACCTCCCATCCCAGTTAATATTATACCTAGCAAATTTTCTTTGAAGTTTTTAGCAGCCGAACTCATGGCTAAATCAATATTTGGTTGATATATGCATTCATCATCAGCTTTAACTACCTGACATTTGTTTTTCCTAAATTCAACATTCATACCGCCTGGAGAAATATATATACTTGGGCCTAGCACTTTATCGTTTTCTAACACTTCAATAGGCAATTTAATCTTTGCTGATATACGTTCAACATAATGTGGAACAAATTCTCTCGGCATATGCATAACCACTAGAATAGGAATAGCAAAATTTTCTGGTAAACTAGATAGTATACTCTCAACAACCATGGGCCCACCGGTAGAGGCACCTATAACAACTAACTTATAATTCTTGCCTTTTAGCTTCTTGCTTTTATCATCTGTGGTTGTATATTTAACTGCTTCTAGTTTAGCAACAGCGCGTATTTTTTTAATTACAACATCATGAGTAAGCTCTTTAACGTCTTTAGAAATAAAATCAATTGCTCCAGCTTGGAGAGCATCGAATGTATCAGATGCCCCTTCCATTGTATGAGCTGAAAGCATTATAATTGGTATATTTTTTCTTTTTATAACTCTGCGTACAACTTCAATGCCGTCCAAGAGTGGCATAGTAATGTCCATTGTTATTACATCTGGATTTAATTCCTCAATTTTATCTAAGGCATCAACGCCATTATCTGCGATACCAATTATTTCTATATCTTCAGCTGTTCCAATAATAGAAACCAATCGTTTAACAAAAAAACTAGAATCTTCCACAATCAGCAATCTTATTTTCTTTTTAAGCATGAGAAATCTTCTCTTTTAAAAAACTTTTAATTAACCCATGAACATCAATTATTATAGCAACTTTACCAGTGCCAGTAATGGTAACCCCTGAAAATCCAGGAGTATATTTCAATATTTCATTAAAAGGTTTTATTACAACCTCTTCCTGCCCAACTAATGAGTCTACTACAAAGGCCATTTGACTGTTATCATCATTAACGATGAGCACATGCCCAATATTGTTGGTATCTATTTTACTATTTGATTTATTAAACATGTTTGAAAGGCTACAAACTGGGATGGTTTTACCTCGATATATCAGAACTAAAGATCCGCTAACATGCTCTAGTGAACAAGCATTTTTATTTATAATTTCAACAACAGCTGATAACGGTATAGCATATACATTAGAATTAACATTAACCATAAGTGTAGGTAAAATTGCCAATGTAAGAGGGAGCTTTAATTTAAATGTTGTCCCGTGACCTTCTTTTGATGTAACCTGTAACTCACCATTTAAACTTTCAATTTTATTTTTGACTATATCCATACCAACACCTCGCCCAGATATATCAGTTACAACATCTGCTGTTGAAAATCCTGATGAAAAGATAAGCATATTGATTTTATTTTCATCTAAAATTTCTTCATCTTGAGCAATTATTTTTGCAGCCCTAGCTTTTTCTAAAACTTTCTTTTTATTGATTCCATGCCCATCATCAGAAATACTTATATATGCATGATCTCCTTGTTGCTCAGCTTTCAATTTAATTGTCCCGCGCTCATTCTTTTTAGCTGCAATTCTTTCCTCTTTAGTTTCAAGTCCATGATCAACAGCATTCCTTATTAAATGCACCATAGGCTCAGAAAGAGAATCTATTAACGACTTATCTAATTCTGTATTTTCACCTTCTATTTCAACGGTGACATCTTTATTTAGATTTTTAGCTAAATCACGAATAATTCTAGGGAATTTTCCAAATAATTTCTTAATTGATTGCATTCTTGTCTGCATAACAGATGTTTGAAGACTAGAGGTCACAACATCTAAGTTCATTATTGCCTCTAACATTAAATTATCTGATGACTCTTCCTTTAAATTCACCAATCTATTCCGCACTAACACTAACTCACCAACCATGTTCATAATGTCATCAAGTCTTGTTGCATCAATACGTATTGAGTTGTCAACCGCATTTTGGATGGATTTATTTGTACCTGTTGTTTGCGAATTGTTTTCTGACTCAACGACAAATGTATCTAACTCTTTCCCAGGTTTCACATCTTTAATATTTGTGGTTTCTTTTTTATCATTTTTGGCGACTATTTTTTTCTCTATCGGTTTTGCTGTAGCAACCTTTTTTGGATCGGTACTTTTTCCAACATAATCAGATTTCTTAGTATCATTTTTTTTCAGTGGTTCCTTTTTTTCAGGATCTTTCACATCTTTGCTGGCAGACTTTTCAGCAGCTTTAGCAGCTTTGGTAGCTTTGGTAGCTTCTTTCTGTTTTTTAACTTCTGAAATAATTTTATTTTTATCATAAGATTTTGTGGTTGGACCTTCACCCTCACCATATACAGCATCAAGCATCGCTAAAAACTCAGCATCTTTAATTTCATCATCCATGTTTACATTGGGAATAACTTTAATTGCTTTGTCATATGAGAAATCATTATAAGAAAAAACTTTAAATTCAGCCGGCATGCTCTTTGTGGCATCTTCAGAATTAGAGTCTTCTGCTTTTTCCGGTGCTAAGGTTTTACTTGTGCTAATCTCAGGTTCTGTTTTTTTGTTTTCATCCTCAAGGTCTGTTTTTTTATTTTCTTCCTTTTTAGGCTCAACTTTAGACTTAGAGTCATTAGGTTGTTTTAACTTTTCTAAAGTTTTTGCATTTTCTTTTGCTGATGCTTCAATAATTCCAGTCAACTCTTCAATATGTGAGGTATAATCTACATTAGGATACTGACCAGATTTAACTTCTTCAATCATCTTCACAACAGTATCATAAGAAGAGAGTATTATATCTATATCACTTTGTTTTAATATGATTTTTTTAGTTCTAACTAATGAAAAAACACTTTCAACTTTATGACACAACTCTACTATAGGCTTCAAATCTAAAAATCCAGCGCCCCCTTTTATTGTATGGAAACTTCTATAAAGCTCATTGATAGCCTCAATATGGCTAGGCTCTGATTCTATAGTTAGAAACAAATCAGTTAATTTAGACAACATATCATCTACTTCCAGTAGAAAATCTTGTAAAATTTCTTCATCTGCTTCTAGTTTCATAATTATATTCTACCTTGTTGTCTCAGACACACGTTTAAAAACTCTCTCAATTCTTGATAACAGCACCTCTGAATTAAATGGTTTTTTCAAGTAATCATTAATCCCAATGGTCATTGCATCTAAAATTATTTCTCTTTTAATATCCCCTGTAACAATCAATACTGGAATATTATTCAATAATGAATGCTGTCGTATTTTTCTAACAAAATCAGCACCAGAGACGTTAGGCATTACCCAATCAGTAATCAATAAATCGAATTTTCCGGTCTCAAGTTTTTTCAAGCCTGAATCACCATCATCTGCATCATCAGTATTTTCATACCCTAAGTCACGCAATAAATTTTTTATAATACGTCGCATTGTTGAAAAATCATCAACTATTAGAATTGAAATATCCTTACTTATAGTAGACATCAATGTTCTCTCCAATTATTCATTCTGGCTTTAATTCTAAACATTGCCTGGCTATGCAACTGACTGATACGTGATTCACTAACCCCTAGAACTTCTCCAACCTCTTTGAAGTTTAAATCTTCGTCATAATATAATGTTAATACTAATTTTTCTTTTTTAGGCAAATTACCGATCACATTCGTCAAATCTTTTTTTAGGTATGCACGCTGTGTTCTTTCTAAAGGACTCGTGCCACTCCCTACATTTTTTTCGGATATCATATCGGTAGTAATACCATATTCTTCGTACCCAAAAAGTCTAGCTCCTGTAGTATCAACAAGTAATTGATGATATTCATGCATTGAAATCCCCAATTGCTTCGCAACTTCAATATCGCGCGCATCTCTACCTGTATTATTTTCAATATCTTTAATTGCTTTTGTTATCATTCTGCTATTTTTATGAACTGACCTAGGAGTCCAATCCCCTTTTCTCACTTCATCTAACATGGCACCTCGAATTCTAATCCCTGCATATGTTTCAAAGCTAGCACCTTTATCATCTTTAAAGTTATTTGCGGCTTCAATTAATCCAATCATTCCAGACTGTATTAAATCTTCTATTTGAATATTTGATGGCAATCTGTTTAATAAATGATGCGCAATACGCTTTACCAACACAGAATGTTTTTTAACCATGCCAGTTAGATTTATTTTTTTTTCATATTGACTCATTTACTTTCTCTTTTCAATTTGAATTTGTTTCTCTAAGCAATGTTCCTTCGCCTTTACTTGTACTTGCTCTATACATGATTTTCTTCGTTATATTAAGAATACATTTTGAAGCTTTCGCCTCTGGATATTTAAGAACATATGGCTCTTGTTGTTTTATAGCTTGAGCTACAAAGTTATCTCTCAATACATGACCAAAATATTTCAAATTTACATCCAAAAAGTTATCTGTAACTCTCACCAACGACTGGTATGTATTTTTAGCCTCCTGCTCTGAATTAACCATACTAGCTAAAAATGAAAAGGTATTGCGTTTTAATTTTATATTCATGGTTTTTATTAAGGAATATGCATCCATAATCGATGTTGGCTCATTACATACCACTACAAGTATATCTTGGCACAATCTCAACATATTCATTACTGTCGCACCAACACCAGAACTAGTATCAACAATAATTACATCATGATTATTTGAGCTTCTTTCAATATGGCTAATTATTGATAATACATCCGTACTTTTTAACTCCACAGTAGTGTTCCTAGCAATACCTGTAGGTAAAATGTCAAGTCGTGGCGATGCTTGAATTAAAACATCATCAATATCACATCGTCCAGATAACAAGTCCATAATGTTATTTTTTGATTCAACGCCTAGGAGCAGCTCAATATTACCCAAATTTATATCAGCATCTATTATTAGTGGCTTATAGCCTAGCTTTGCTAAACTTGATCCCAAGTTCACAGCTATATTACTTTTTCCGACCCCACCTTTACCTCCAGTAATTCCAACAACATATTTAAACTGCATTGTCTACCCCTATGTTTTTTAGTTCATTTTTATTGAAAAAAGATATTTCAGTGAACTTGTTTTTAATATGATGTTCTAATGTTTTTATCACTATTTCATCTTCATTTAACAAGTACATTGGTTTGGTTTTATCTTCATTATTTACAAAACCTAATATAGTTAATTTGTTTTTTATAGTCTGCTCTATTACATTTCCCATTTGGTCTGTCTCATCAATTTTTGTCAACACGACCCCGTCAATATGTATTTGTTCTTTTAATGATGTAATCAAATCATCCATGATGCTAGTTCTTGAATTTGCACTAAGCACTAAAACAACAATAACTTGATTGCGCAATATCTTAATTATTCTTTTTATATCTTGAATTGTTTCAGGTTTATTTTGTATATATTGTGATGTATCGAACAGTGTGGTTGTATTGGGTTTGCCGATAAAAGTCATATCTTCTTGAGTGGCCTTTGCAAGCTCAATGAAATTACAGTTCATAATCCCCGCATATCTTTTTAGAGATTCATGCTCAGCTATACAATTAGAAGGCATACCTACGACATTAATATTGTCCGGCAATTGTCTGGCAACTAACATCTTTATTAGTTTAATAATCGCGCTGGTTTTTCCAACACCACCTGGTCCAACAAATAAAACCTTCTTTCCTTGAATTATATCAATTAAACTTGTTGTATTAATATTTTGTTTTAACAGTTCCTTCAGCATTCCAAGATAATTATGAGCATTGACTGAGCTAGGTAATTTATTAATTATTTCATTAGCAAATGCCATTGAATAACCATTATTAACCATTTGTTTTAAAATCAATGATTTGACGGCAGAATCATTTTGATATTTATCTAAAATTAATTTGGGCAAATAGTGCTCTAAATATGCCTTTATACTATCTAACTCTCTAGCTAAATCATCAATTTTTTTACTACTTGGTATCTCTTCTATTTTCATAGTCGAGATCTCTTTATTTAAAATATCATCATTATGATTTAAAGACTCAGTAATCTGCGGAGTGTCTGCAACTAATCTATCGATAACCTCCCCATCACTATCCGTAGTATTTAATGCCGTAGCAACTATTAAATGTACCCGTGAATCTTTCTGCTCCTCGTGTAGAATATATGCATCTGAACCATATCTCTCTTTCACAATCCTAAGTGCTGTGGCCATATTATCTGCTGAAATCTTTATCTTTCTAATATTATTTTCCATTATGAGCTCCCAATAGTGCCGACAACTCTAATTTGTTTGTCATCTGGCACTTCTTGATACGATAAAACTGATAAATCTGATACTATACTGCGGGCAAATTTAGATACAAAAGCCCTAATTTGAGATGATACAAGCAGCACCATAGGGTTGCCATCAATTTCTTGTTTTTCAGCACACTGAGCAATACTTTGTTGCAACTTCTCAGCTAAACTAGGTTCTATTACAATGTCACCTTGTGAGCCTGCCTCTAGAGATTTTTGCAAAATTTGCTCTAATCCCGGTTCAAAAGTAATAACTGACAACTCTTGTGAAAATCCATTAATTTGCTGTATAATCATTGGTCCTAATCCTGAACGAACAGCTTCTGTTAACAATAATGGGTCTTGAGTTTTCTGACCAAAATCGGCTAGTATTTCTACGATTGTTTTGAAATCTTTGATCGGAACTTGCTCTCTTAGTAAATTTTGCAACACTTTAACTATTACTACTGGGGCTAAAGTTTTAGGGGTTAATTCCTCAACCAAAACACTACTGTTCTCTTTTAATTTATCTAGCATTTTATTGGTTTGCTCATGTCGTAATAATTTATAAGCATTTTTATTTATAACCTGACTTAAATGTGTTGCTAATACTGTGCTGGGATCTACAACTGTATAACCTAACGTTTGTGCGTTTTGCTTATCACTTTTATCAATCCAATATGCGTCCAATCCAAAAGATGGATCTTTTGCTTTTGTACTATTAGATAGTTCATCTAAAACTCCGCCAGGGTCTATTGCCATTTCTTTATCTGGGAACACTTTATCTTCAGCAGATGTTACTCCTGAGATAGAGATTCTGTAATTATTAGGTGGTAAATTTATATCATCGCATATATGTATTGTAGGAATTAAGAAACCCAGCTCTTGTGATATTTTGCGGCGAACCCCTTTTATTCTTTTCATCAATTCGCCACTGGTACTTTCATCTACTAATGAAATCAATTTATATCCAATTTCCAACTTGATATCATCAATTTCTTGGACATCATCCCAGGTTAGTTCCTTATCTTTAATCTGACCATTAACTGGTTCATCATCGGCATTACTATCATTTCCAGTAGAAACTTTATCACCAGGACTATTGATTTTATCTGAACTAGGAGTTTTTGAATTATCAAATATTTTATCCAAAACATTGTCACCATCTATTCCTCTAGCAACTAAAAACAAAACAACTGCTAAAGATATAAATGCTATATGTGGCATTCCAGGAACAATGCCAAACAACCCTAAAACTAAGGCGGAAATATAAAAAGGTTTTGAGTTGAATGATAGTTGATCAATGATTTCTGAGCCTATATCTTCATCACTAGCAACCCTAGTAACCATTATTGCTGCGGCTGTTGAAATTAAAAGTGATGGTATCTGTGCAACCAATCCATCACCGATAGTTAGTAGTGCATAATTTCTAGCTGCTATTTCAAAGCCTAAATCATGTTGCAACATACCTATAGCTATACCGCCAATGAGATTAATTATTAAGACTAGAATTCCTGCAATTGCATCACCTCTAACGAATTTACTAGCTCCATCCATAGAGCCATAAAAGTCTGCTTCCAATGATACTTCTTTTCTTGCTTTTTTAGCTTCCTCCTGAGTAAGAACACCAGCGTTTAAATCAGCATCAATTGACATTTGTTTGCCAGGCATAGCATCTAACGTAAATCGTGCAGAAACCTCAGATACACGTCCAGCTCCCTTGGTAATCACTACAAAATTTATTATAACTAGGATTGTAAAGACTACCAGACCTACTGCATAATTGCCTCCAATTACTACAGCACCGAATGACTCTATTACATTACCTGCAGCATGACCTCCCTCATGACCGTTAAGTAATACAACTCTAGTAGATGCAATATTTAAAGCCAAGCGAAATAATGTACCAAAAAGTAATACAGTTGGAAAAACGCCAAAATCCAGTGGTCTTTGTGTATATATTGACGCCAGCAATATTAATAAAGATAAAGCAATACTAAAAGTAAATAATATATCCAATAACAATGTGGGTATTGGCAAAACCATCATAGCAATTAATGCCACAATTGATATTGGCACTAAAGCTTCTTTTTTGAAAAAAACACTTATTCTATTAGACATCTACATTTCCAATTACTCTATTTTCTCTGTAATTCATCTGGTATTTCATACTTATAAGGTTTATTGGGATACTTCGATTTCCCAGATTTAAACATTTCAAGCTCATAGACATAGGCCAATACTTGAGCAACAGCAACATACAATCCCCCTGGAATTTCCCCACCTATATCTACATGGTAATACAAAGAACGTGCCAACGGTGGTGCTTCAACAAAAGTTACATTATGAGCCTTAGCAACTTTGTTAATCATTAACGCAATATTATCGAGCCCTTTAGCTACAACAATAGGAGCTTTACCATCATCTTGATCATACTTTATTGCGATAGCATAATGGGTTGGATTAGTTATAATCACATCAGCTTTAGGAACATCATTCATCATGCGTTTATTTTTCAACTCTTGTTGTTTCTTCCTGATTTGTCCTTTAACTTCAGGTTTACCTTCTTGGTCTTTAGATTCGTCTTTAACTTCCTGCTTAGTCATTTTTAATTTTTTAATATGATCAAATATTTGAAAAGGCACATCCACCATGGAAACTATAAATAGTGACATGCTGATAATTATCAACATACTAAACAAATCATTCATACCATCAGCAATTCCCTGCAAATAGCCATATGATTGCAATAGGTACAAATCATCTTTATAGGTGTTCAATGCTAAAGCAAACAAAGATATTATAAGAACAAATTTCAAAACAGATTTAACCAGTTCAACTATTGATTTAAGGGAAAACATTTTCTGCAACCCCTTTATTGGATTCATACGCTCAAGTTTGAACATTAAACTTTCAGCAGAGAAATGTATACCACCCATAAGCACAGAACCAACTAATGATGCTAAAACCATTAATGTCATAAATGGAATAAATTCATAAAAGATTGTAGTGAAAATCGTACCTACCATTTTCAACATCAAAACTGGATTATATATTTCTTCACGAGAAGCTGAAAATGACATTGAAAATACAAAGCGTACTTTTTCTATTATTGAACTAGAAAACACATAAAATAACAAGAAAGCTGACAATACAACAATAGCGGTACTTAAATCTTTCGAACGAAGTGATTGACCCTTTTTCTTCGAGTCCTCTTTTTTCTTGTCGGTAGGGTCTTCACTTTTTTCCTGGCCACTTTCTTCAGACATTCTCTTTAAACACCACCATTTTCAGAAAAGTAAAAGATTCAAACATGTTTGCTTGGAAATGACTCGCTATAATTGGAATCATCATGCCTGTAACTCCAAGGCCACAAACCATTGTGAATGGAAATCCAATAGAAAAAATATTCATTTGTGGAGCAGCTCTAGTCATAATAGCAAATGTAAAATTAACGGTTAATAGGCTGACTACTGCTGGCAAAGCTATTCTTAAAGCAGAAGAAAAAACCCAGCTACCAAGCAGTGTTACTTCTTTTGCCATACCACGAAGAGGTATCATCTCATCAATTTTAAATATATCAAAACTTTGTATTACCACCTGAATAATAAGCTGCAAGCCATCCATGCTAATAAAAAGAACACCCAGAAACATTAAGAATATTTGACTAATAATCGGCAGCGATGTATTTGACACAGGATCATTCATTTGTGCCATACTTAGTCCAGATTGCATACCAATTATTTCACCGGCTATAGTGAATACAGTGAAAACCAAATTAAATATAAGCCCAAACAGAGCACCAAGAACAAACTCTTTAGATAAAAGCAATATCAGAGATGCTCCCCATAAATCTCCACTAACGACAGGAACAGACAGAGATGCAATATATGTACATAACAATGTAAGTGTAAGTTTAATTCTAACAGGTATTAATTTAGTCCCAACCACAGGAGAAAGAATAAATGCCCCAGTAAGTCTGGTCATAATTAATATGTAAGTTGCAAATAACCCTTGAATATTCTCTATTTCCACAACATCAACCTATTAGTATATTTATATTACCAAACATATCATTAGTTAAGGCAAGTATCAGTTTTAATAGAAAAGGGGCGCATACAATAATTGTAAACATTGTTGTTAAAAGCCGTGGTATCAGGCTTAAAGTCTGCTCATTTATTTGTGTAGCAGCTTGAAATACGCTAACTAGCAATCCAACACATAATCCAGGTAATACTATAATAGCTACAGCAAGTATTACTGTATTCATACCATCAGTAAACATATCTATTATAACGCCAGCATCCATATTTTATCCAAAACTTGAGGCTAAAGTTCCCATGATCAGGGTCCAACCATCGACAAGGATGAAAACCATAATTTTAAACGGCAATGAAATAATCAATGGCGACAACATCATCATTCCCATCGCCATTAAGATACTTGCAACTATTAAATCTATAACCAAAAATGGTATAAACAACAATAATCCTATTTGAAATGCAGTTTTTATTTCACTAGTAATAAAGGCTGGAACCATGACACTTAAAGGAATACTTTCTCCTTTGGTCTCTAGAGCCCTTTCTATATCTACTGGAATTTTAGCAAGGTTAGCAAATAGTTCTAAATCTTCAAATCTAACTTGCTTGATCATGAACCCTTTTACTGGTGATTGTGCCGTCGACACAGCATCTGAAAAACTAACTTTCTCTTCCGTATATGGTATTATCGACTCTTCGTAAACTTGTGTCATCACTGGCGACATAACAAAAAATGTTAAAAACAATGACATTCCAATTAATATTTGATTACTAGGTGTTTGAGGCATCCCCATCGCCTGTCGTAACATCCCCAAAACAATAATCACTCGAGTAAAAGAAGTCATTGTTAACAATAATGCTGGCATCATTGTCATCAAAGTCATTAGCATTATTATTTGCAAACTAACTGAAAAAGTTTGGTCCTGCCCACTTGCATTAGTAACTTCTAAAAATGGTAAACCCCCATCAGCATAAGCATTCCCAGATATAGAAAGTAATATTACAATAAGCAGACGTATCATATAGCATCTCTCAAATTTGTAACTGAACCATCTTTAACTGATTGGTTTTTGGTTGTATAAACTACAGAGGATAACTCACATATAGGAGAAATGTTACTTTGAGTTATTCCAACCAACACTCTTTTATTATCAGCTCTGATCACGGCAATTTTATGTTTATTTCCTAAATACTTAGTGCTTTCAATATCTATTGTTATGCTGTTTTTATTAGTAACTTCTACTTGCCGCTTAAGAACAAGGAGAACAACTACTAAAAAAACAAATAATGCTGCAATAACTTCATAACTAAGATGCATCGCTTCCTCCTAATTGTTGTAACCTTTCAGCTTGACTTATAACATCTGTCAGCCTCAAACCAAATTTCTCATTAACCACAACCACTTCACCATGAGCAATTAAACGACCATTAACATAGACATCTAATGGATCACCGGCATATCTATCAAGCTCAACTACCGAGCCTTGACCAAGATTAAGTAAATTTTTAATAGGAATATTGGTACTACCAACCTCCATACTTAATTTTACCGGAATCTCCATAATTACATCTATATTACTTTTCCCACCTATTTGATTATCATTTCCACCATCAGTAAATTCTTCTAGATCTATCTTTTTCGGATCCTCACCTGATATTTCTTCATTATCACTCATTACTTTTATCATCCTTGTAACTAATTGGATTTAAAACTTTTAATGCATACAACCCATTTGATATACCTAGTAGTACCTGATGTGTTGGCACTCCTGAATTAATCATCACAGCTTTTTCAAGCATATTTATAGGAATAACATCCCCAACCTTGAATGCTACAATTTCTTTTAACAACAGTTCTTTGGTTGCAACAATTGCTTTTGCTGTCACTTCTGATTCTATAATTTCATGCTGTAATGCAGTCGCCCATTTAGAATCAAGATCATCGCTATCACTTTGGACTCCAGCATATAAAATGTCTCGTATTGGTTCAATTTTTCCGTATGGTATGGAAAAATGAAATTCACCTGATCCACCATCAAATTCAATTCTAAATTTATTTACTATAATTGTTTCGCTTGGACTTAGAATGTTAACCATTGATGGATTAACTTCAGCCCCAACCAATTCGAAATCTACTTCAACTGCTGATTTAAAGGCTTTCTTATATTCTTCAAAGAACATTTCCAACAATCTCATTATTATTCTATTTTCAGTTGGGGTAAAATCTCTTCCCTCGATCCTATGATAAAAGTTTCCTTCACCTCCGAAGTAATTATCAACAAACATATAAACCAATTTTGAATCCAAGACAAAAAGACTTTGTCCTCTTAATGGCTTCATTTTCACAACATTTATGCTTGTCGGTAAAAACAAGCTATTGGTATACTCAGAATACCTTAAAACTTCAATGCCTTGTGTTGAAACTTCTATAGTTTTACGCATGAACCCAAATAAGCTAGACCTCAAATGTCTAACAAATCTTTCATTTATCATTTCAAGTGTAGGCATCCTGCCACGAACTATTCGGTCATGAGAGAAGTCAAAAATCTGAGTACTTTCTTCGTCTTCCTCAAATTCCTCTTCATCATTTGCCCCTAACAAGGCATCTATTTCTTCCTGTGATAATATTTGGTCTGTTGACATATGATATTAGTCCATAACAAAACTTGTAAACAATATATTATTCACCCAACTTTTACCTGTTTCTCGCTTAAGAATTGTTTTAACTTTTTCTAAAGATTCAGAACGCAATTGCTCTTTGCCTTCAGGTGTTTTCAACTCATCAAAGGATCTACTGCTAAATAATACAACTAAATCATTTTTAATAAATGGTAGATTTTCTTCAATGTAATCTATGGCATCTGTATCCTTCATAACTAAGTCAACACTAACCCTTAAAAATTTAGCTTTCCTTGATGCAACAAAATTAACTGTAAATGGTGGTCTTATAGTATAAAAATAGCTTTGTTTTAATTTGGGGTTTATTTCTTCGCTAGATTCAACTGCATCGATGTTTTCATTTGATGTGTCTGTAGACTTCTCAGGTGACAGGAGAAACATCAGCAGGCCCACAACGCCACCAATGATAAATACAAATACTACTGAAGATATTATAATTATTTTTTTCAGGCCAAGTTCAGATTTCCCTGAACCTTCATTATCTTCACTATCTTCACTATCTTCATTGTTCTCATTTTTTCTTTTATCATCTGCCATGTTTCAGTCACCATATAAATTTACTATTTACATAAGTGCATAACATATGCCAATGATTACAACGTAATGATTTCATTGCTAATTTTCATCTTTCATTTATAACTTCGTCAATTTAATGACTCTTTCAAGCATAAAAATCAATGATGTTATCACTAATATTGATCACATGTTCACTACTTTCCTTTTCTTCAGCTTGTGCAATATGAGAACTACGGCCTCCTTTATTGTTATCATTATTTTGCTCTTCTCTATCTTGTGACGACACACTTACATCCACTAGATTCATCCCCTCATTTTGTATCAAATCTTTTAATTTAAATAAATTTGTCTCGATTACTTCTGAAACTCTACTTGTTGCACTAGTGAAAGACAACTTCAAGTCATTATCTGATTGCTCTACTCTAACTTTGATTGAACCTAACTCTCTAGGATTCATACTGATCTTTGCTTCTTTAGTTTTAGAATTTATAAGAACATGAACTTTTTGTGAAAATTCATCGCCCCATTTAGAATCACTAATATCACTTTTCATTTCTGCTGCACGTAATTGATTTAAATTACCAACTTCCAAATTACTTGCTTTTTCAAGCTGTATATTCTTAATTATGGCATCATTGTTAGTTGTTTTTTTTTCAGAGTCGATGTCTAACTCAACATCAGCTTCTTCAAATAATAGTTTATCTTTTTTATTGGTGGCTTTTTTTGACAACTCAAGCTCAGGATCCAACTTGGAAAGTCCTTCTTGGAGTTCAGTGTCTATATCAGAATTATTTAGATCTGTCTGTGCTGGAGGTTTCATTTGTAGGTCAGCAAATGCTAATTTTGACTTCTCAACATCATCAAGTTCTTCTTGCCTATCGAGTTCAGCATTAGCAACTAAGTCGGCAATATTTGATTCCTCATCCGGCCTATTATTGCCTTTATCTTGAGTCTCGCTATCCTCGCTTTCCTCTCTACTTTCATTGCTTTCATCTGTTTTATTACTTTCATTAACATCAGAATTACTGCTGTCTTCACTTTTAGAGGTGTTGTTTTTAGAGCTTACCTCTTTATTTAAAGTATCATTAAATGATTTTTTAGTTTCTTCGCTTTGGAAGGAGGGGATTTTATCCCCGCCTATTTTTTCTGATTTTATAGAACTTGCTGTTAGGTTATTTAAATTATCTAGCACAATTATAAGCCTTAGTTGAAAACCAAGATTATAATTGCAATTCACATACCATTATTTTAATTAGACAAATCTATTATGCGCTCATTTAACTCTTGAACCGGCCTATCATTAAATTCAAGACCAATTAGGTTTTTCAGCTTTTCAATTGTTTCTTTGCTAACTTTTAATCTTTCTGTGGCTACAACCCACTGAACACCTTCGGTGCATGGTGGAGTTGTAAAAGAGCCGTCATAGCTAAATAAAACATCTGTGATGTCTGCTGGAGCTAAGTCTCTAGGATTGATTATAAATGTTTTCTCACTATCAGCATGGTCAAGGAGTTGACTCAAGATAGGTGACTCTTGCTCACCCTCCGCTGCTTCCTCACCTAAAATGCCTAAAACACCATAACTGCCATCATCACTATGATGCACAAAATGTATTTCAAACGGAAAGCTTTTGCCATCTAAAGTATGTTCACTTTTTGAATGAAAATGAAGTTGAAGTAAGTGATATTTTTTCCCATCGACAACCATGAAATTCATTTTATTCAACGGATCTAAAGTATATTTAAGAGTATGTCCATTATGCTTATAGGAAAATATTCCATCTTGAAAATTAAGAGATATCTCTTTATCTACATTATATGTGCTTGTTTCAATGTTTACAGGTGACTGCTCTATACCTGATTGACAGTCCTCGTAATGTTTACCCCATGATTCTGGACCATTAACTTCGTATCCCCACTTATGCTTTGCATCATTAGCATACACAACTGAAAAACACATACATGAAATAAAAACCACAAACATCTTCTTAAGCATAATTCAACCTCATACTGACTGTTAAAAATTCATTCTATATTAAACATTTCATTTAAAATTTATTCTACATTAAACATTTCATCCAACTTAGTAACCACTAATATTTTCTTTACATCAGGGTTACAGTTTAAAATGCTTACATCTGCATCATCACCACCAGCAAATTCACGTAAACGTAACAGCATACCTAACGCCGAACTATCTAAATAGTCAGACCCTTCTAGGTCAACCACATACTTTCCTGGTGTTGGCTCCACATTTTCATAAGAGTTCTTAAATACTTCTAGAGCACTAAAGTCAAATCTACCTTGAACTTTAATTACTAGGGCATCACCTTCTAACTCTGAGCTAATAGACATATGTATCTCCTACAAACCTTCTCATTCATATAAACAGAGTATAGATAATGAAATTGAGTATTGTTCGACCTACGCTGTAATCATTAATGTTTTTTTATATTTCTCAAATGTGCATCAACACTGATTTCATCAGTATATTTCTGGTCTAGCTTGTTAAGTTCTTTTTCCTCATTATCTGTAATACTTTGAATGAGTTTTTCGTACTTATTATAATTAACATGCTCCCCTCTCCAAGAACATCGCAATGACTCTAGTCGTTCAGTAATAGTTGAGATCTTAATGCGTTGCTCATCAAGCATACTATTAAGTTTTTTCATAAAGGCATTATAGGAGGTTATGCTTAATAATGTTTTATTTTTATATGAAATGCTTTCATTAAATGAACGTCTATATTCATCAAGATAATTTTCTAGTAACTTAACACTTTCAGATTCTTTATTTAAATAATCTTGTGTTTGTGACACTTTCACTGACAGTTCATCAAGTTTACTTTTGTGTAATTTTTGTAATAATTTGTATGTCTTAACTTTATCCATTTACGATCCTGCAACTAACTCTCTTAAAAAATTAATCGCAACATCGCTATTACACTGTTCACTCACATCTTGCTGAAGAAAATTATTTATTTTATTTATATTTTTTATAGCTCTATCAATGTCTTTGTTAGTACCGATTGAGTATGCACCGATGTCAATAATATCTTTGTTTCGACTATAACATGTGTATATTTTTTTTATTTCTTTTGCTAAGGACTTATGTTCCGTATCAATAACTTGGTCCATTAACCTAGATATTGATTTCTCTATATCTATAGCGGGGAAATGTCCAACATCAGCTAAATTTCTGCTTAGTACAATATGTCCATCTAAAATTGCTCTACAAGCATCAACAATTGGATCATTATTATCATCACCTTCAGCTAAAACAGTAAATAATCCAGTAATTGACCCGGGACCACTTGATGTCCCGGCACGCTCAACTAAAGCTGGTATTTTTGTAAATACTGATGGAGGATAACCTTTTGTAGCTGGAGGCTCTCCCATAGCTAATGCTATTTCCCTTTGAGCTTGTGCAAATCTAGTTAATGAATCCATAATTAATAAAACTTTCTTTCCTTTTTCTCTAAAATATTCGGCTATTGCAAGCGATGTATAGGCGCCATACAATCTCTGTACTGGTGTGTAATCAGCTGGAGATGCCACTACAATAGAACGTTTTAATCCTTCAGCACCAAGGTTATCATTAATGAAGTCATTTACTTCACGGCCACGCTCTCCAATTAGACCTACAACAGTGACATCTGCTTTGACATTTCTTGCAATCATACCAATTAATACACTTTTTCCAACCCCACTACCAGCCATTAGACCAACACGCTGCCCTTCACCAATAGTTAAAAGCGAATTTATAGCTCGAACACCAACATCAATTGGCTTACTGATTTGTCGTCGACTCAAAGGATTATTAACTGGGCTAAAGATACTGCGTTCCTCTCCAATAATGTCAGGTAACCCATCTAGAGGATTACCAACGCCATCAATAATTCTACCCAACATTTGATCCGAAACCTTTATAGAAACCATTTTATTAAGTGGTTGAATTTTGCAATCTGGCTCAAGACCGAAAATGTTAGATAATGGCATTAAATATATTTTATCCTTATGGAACCCAGTTACCACAGCATTAAAGGTATCTCCTGATGCCCCAATGATTTTGCATTGTTCCCCTATTCGTGATTTAAAACCAGTACCCTCTAAGGTTAATCCAATGGACCTAGTTAATGTTCCATAAACTTTCATATCATCACTGCGATCAGAGATGTTTTTAATTTTATCGGTTAAATTATCTCTATTTAAAAAACTCACTACATACTCTCTGTGCTATACATGTGTTCAATAACCTTTTTTAATCTTTTATTAAGATCAATTTCAATAAAACTAAGTTCTGTTTTTATTTGACATTGCCCTGCCAACAATTCATTATCTTCTATTATCTCTATATGCTCATAATCGTCAAAATCCACAGATGTTTTGTCCAATATATCTATCATATGTTTATTTAAAATTATTTTTATTTTTTTAGTATCTTGAGGTAATTCTGTTAACGATATTCTTATCATTTCCTCCAAGTGAACCATATTACATTTTATTTCTTGTGTGAACAAATCATTAGTAACATCCTGAATCAACTTGATTACAGTACTTTCAACATCTCGACCAAACTCTGCGGCAGACTCATTAATTGTTTTCAGCAAGTTGGCTACTGTTTCGTTTTTATCTTTTTCACGCTTAAGTTCTTGGTTTACTCCATCAACAACACCGAGTTCATATGCTGATTTTTTAATTTTTTCAATATCGACAGATACTATTTCTGAACTTTTACTATTTTTATCTGACTTTGATGAATCCAACAAATTTTCTTCCACAGTTTTTGTAAAATCACTTAAGTCCGGGAATTTCCACTGTTTACATTTAGCACTATTATTTTTAAAAAAATCTATATCTTCATCCATTAGATCATTGCCTCGCCTCTACCACCTAAAGATATCTCACCAGCATCTTCCATTCTACGTGCTATTTCAATAATTTCTTTTTGTGCTTGCTCAACTTCACTAACTTTAACTGGGCCTTTAGCTTCTAAATCATCTGCAAGTAATTCAGCTGCTCGCTTAGACATATTATTAAACACCTTCTCTTTTATTGCAGTATCAGAGCCTTTAAGGGCTAAAATTAAACTTTCTGTTGATACTTCTCGCAATAATGCCTGAATGCCCCTATCATCTACATCAAGTAGATTATCAAACACAAACATTAAGTCTTGTATATCTTGGCTTAATTCTGGATCATGTTTTTTAATATCTTCTATAATATCTGTTTCCAATGATGTATCTAAATGATTCAATATATTAGCTGCACATTGAGTGCCCCCTATATATTTAGCCGACCCAGAGGCTGACTTCATTACTTCTTTTTCCATAATATCATTAAGTTCTTTTATTGCATTTGGCTGTACTGACTCTAACTTTGAAATTCGCATTAGAAGTTCACTTCTATTTCTTTGACCATCCATGTGACTAAAAACTTCAGCCGCCTGATCTGCATCTAAATAACTTAAGACAATTGCTTGGATCTGCGGGTGTTCAACTTTAATGATTTCTGCAATAGACTTTGGTTCCATCCATTTAAAACTATCAAGTCCTTTTGTATCTGCGCCAGTTAATATTCTATCTAGGACTGATTTGGCTTTGTCTTCGCCTAGTGCACCAACTACAACATCTTTAATATGAGCTTGAGCATCAATCCCGATACTTGTTTGACCTCCAACATCGTTAACAAATTCATGAATTACTGAGTCAACATCAGATTTATCAACATTGCTTAAACTTGACATTGCCACACCAAGTTTTTGAATTTGCTTGGGTGTTAAGTACTTAATAATTTCAGCTGCATCAGAATTTTCTAAATTCATTAAAAAAATAGCAGCTTTTTCCAGACCAGCCATGTTACTATTCATTATCTCTACCTATCCAATTCATTACCACTTGAGCGGCTTCTTTGCTATTGTCGTGTGCAAGTTCTTTCGCATGCTCTTTTATTTTCAAGACTTTCTCATCAGGTCCAGGTAACTGTAACATTTCATCTTTATCTTCAAGCTCTAATGAATTGCCTTGTGAACTAGAGTTTTTTGAATTCATTTCGTTAATATCATTTTTTTTGCTATTTATGATCCCATTTATTAATGGTTTAATAAATGACAACATTATTATAATTATTAAAACACCTGACAGTATTTGCTTCACTAAGGTTGTGAACCAATCCTGTTTATACATAGGTGTTTGTAAGTTAGGATCTTCAATCATTGGTGGCTGTTTAGCAAATGAGGAATTTATTACAGATATGGTATCACCTCTTTCAGCATTAAAACCTACAGCATCTTTAACTAAAGACTCAATACGACTAATCTCATCTGGGTCAATAGGAGTAAATGTTGGATTAGCATTTTGATCATATGAAACCTTATCATTGATAACAACTGCCGTGGTTACTCTCAGAACCTTACCTGTCATTTGTTTTGTATATTTAATAGATCGATCAACCTCATACTGCCGATTTGTTTGAATACGGTAATTTCCAGATGGCTCACTTTGCTCTGAAAAATCTTCATTTGTATCCTGAGAACTTCCAGATGATGTTGTTGCTGCTTTAGGGGGAGAATTTGATAATGCTCCAGGAACACCTCCAGATTGACCAGATCTTCCACCACCTTCTTGAGCAGTTGACTCTTTTCTTACTGCTGGGTTATCATGTTCGTAATTTTCACTGGTTATTTCATTGTAAGTGAAGTCGAGATCTGCATTCACAGAGGCCATAACAGCATTTTTCCCATAAATAGGCTCCAGCAATTTGAGAATTTTATGAGATAATTCAGATTCTCGCTGTTTAACATAGTCAAGCTGTTCAGTAGCTACGGCTCCATTTTCAGCTTTAGCTCCAGTTAACAAGTTACCTCTCTGATCTACCACAGAAACACTATTTTTATCTAATCCAGGTACACTAGCTGATACAAGATTTACTATACCCATTACCTGACCTCTATCTAGGATATAACCAGGAATAAGCTCAACCATTACGGCTGCAGAAGAAACAGATGATTTTCTAATAAAAGAACTTTGTTTGGCCATACCAAGATGAACTCTAGCATTTCTTACTGATTCAAGACCTGTGATGGTTTTAGCTAATTCACCTTCCATACTACGACGAACTTTAATTGACTCCATATATTGGCTTGTACCAAAACCCTGTGGTTTATCTAATAGCTCATACCCACCAGTGCTTGATTTTGGCAATCCTTGAGCTGCTAATTTCATTCTTAATTCATAAACCATGTTTGCAGGAACTAATACTGTTCCATTTCCTTGACTATATTCATAATCAATGTCAGATTTTTGCAAAACATCTATAACTTGTGCTGTATCACTAGGATCTAATTGTGCATACATAGGTACTAGATTAGGTTTACTAGACCATAGAGCTACAGAAACACCCAATGCAATACTTAATGAAATTCCAATTAACACTGTTAACTGTTGAACAATACTTAATCTACTAAAACCTTGTGCAGCCTTGGATATTTGCTCTGCATCAATTATCGCCATAAGGATCCTCTATACGGTCATATTCATTATTTGCTGATAAGCATCTACAATTTTATTTCTAGCTTGGATAGTAAACTGAGTATAAATACCTGCTTTTTGTGTCTCCACCATAACTTGAGCCAACGATACAGTTGGATCACCCTTAGTATATGCTTCTTGTAATTGCCCTGAAATTTTATGCTGGTCATTAACTTCACCAATTTTATTTTGAAGCAAATCCATGAAATTTGCTCGAACATCATCAGAAGAGTTTGGTTTATTAATGCTCGTCTGCTGAGATAGATCTCGCATTTTGCCTAATAAAGTATTGTTAATTGGCTCCATATTACTACTCCTTTCCGCTGATTGTTGCTATTGGCACATCAAATCCTTGCTCTTTAAATCTTGCTAATTTATAACGTAATGTTCTTGGACTAATACCAAGGCTATCAGCCGTAATACTTCTTGAACCATTATATCGTCTTAATTCAGTTAATATTGTTTCTGCTTCTTGATCCTTAAGGCGATTACTATATTTTTTATTTATTTGACTATTTTGTTTAACAAAACCACTAATTGCATACTTAACATCTTCAGCATTGATAATATCTCCCTCTACTAATACAGCAAGTCTCTGCAGAACATTATCAAGCTCTCGCACGTTTCCAGGCCAGCTATATTCCTTCAAAATAGAAATTGCATCATTTTCGAAATGAATATCAGCCCTATAACTTCCTAAAATATTTTTGGCTATTGGCTCAATATCCACAATTCTTTCTCTCAATGGAGGTATGCTTATTGGAAACACATTAATTCGATAGTATAAGTCTTCTCTGAAATTTCCAGCATCCACCTCTTCTTTCAAATTTCTATTTGTTGTTGCAATAACACGAATATCTAAATTTATTAATTTTTTACCACCAATTCTCTCAACTTGATTTTCTTGCAAAACTCTAAGTAATTTATCCTGTAATACTAATGGCATTTCTGAAATTTCATCAAGAAGTATTGTACCCTTGTCGGCCAGTTCAAACTTACCTGCATTAGAGCTAGATGCACCAGTATAGGAGCCTTTTTCATATCCAAATAATATTGCCTCTAACATATTGTCTGGTATCGCAGCACAGTTAATTGCAATAAATGGCTTATCTACCCTTTTAGAGCTCTTATGAATATGTTGAGCAATAACTTCCTTCCCAACACCACTTTCTCCCATTAACAATATATTAGTATCTTTATTTGCTAGAATTTCACTTACTCTTTTAATTTCCTGCATTTGTGGACTATCAAAAACAACAACATCATTTTTTACTTTGATATTATCTTCAATACAACGAATTAATGATTTGATATCAAATGGTTTACATAAAAAATCTACAGCTCCAAGTTTCATACAAGAAACAGATGTCTCCACAGTTCCAAATGCACTCATAACTATAACAGGAAGGTCTTGACGACGTTGACGTATAGTCCTTATAAGATCAAGACCACTGATATTGTCTTCAACACTTAAATCTGAAAGTATAAGGTCCACCTCATGTTCATCCAAACCATCAAGGGCTGATTTAATAGTTGTATAACCATGAACTTCGTATCCATGATTTATTAATGATTCCATTAATAAATTTAAAAGATCATTATCATCCTCTATAAGGATAATCTTTTTGTTCATCTGATAACCTCTATTGTTATAATGAATGTAAGACCATTATCACTGTTATTTATGTATTCGATTTTTCCTTGATGACTATCTACAATGGCCTTTGCAACACTTAATCCCAATCCATTGCCATGATTTTTAGTAGAAACAAATGGCGCGAATATATTGTCAGTAGCAATATGTTTTTTTATTCCAGGGCCTTGATCCTGCACTTCAATAGAAAGATTATTATTAACGTGTTTGAATGATACTATTACTGGCTTACCATTTGGATTAACATCTAAGGCATTTTCAATAATGTTCAGAATTGCACTTATTAAGGATAATTTATTAGTTTTGATATACAAATTGTGAGCATTAAATTTAATCGTAACAACTTTTCCATATTTTATTTCGAGAGTTTTTACATATATCTGAAGGTCATCATGTATTTCCTCGACTAACACATCTTTTTTCACAGAATTTCTTTCTCTTTCCATACCGAGAAGTTCATTCGTTAATATAACTACATCTTCTATTTTCTTTTTCACTATGGCTACACTACGATTTATTTCTTTTGCATTTTGCTCACCATTTATTTGTGAGATACATAATAGAGCAGTTGAAAGTGGGGTTTTTATTTGATGTGCAACGGAGGATGCTAATTTTTCTAGGGCTTGCACACTTTTCTGTTTACTCTTTATATTTCGTTCCATACTACGCTTGGTTACATCCTGAAGCATTATTATTTGTTCATTGCTTTTTTGTAACGGCATGGTAGTCACTGTGATTATTTTGCCATTAGATAATAGAACTTCATTGCCATCTATTGCATGCTCGTAAAAATCATCTAAGATGCTAACCCAACTGTTATTTTTCAACTCTTTTGAGAAAATATCTACAGCTTGAGTATTAGCTTTAATAACCTTTCCGTAATTATCAAGGATTACTATTCCGGCTGGAAGGTTATTTAAAATTAAACTCAATTTTTCACATAATGAAGCTTTTTCTTCTAATGATGCCATGTACTGTGAATTTATTGTTAATAGTTTTTCATTTACAACAGATAGCCTTGCCTCGAAATTTTCATAATATTCAAGGACATTGTTTGACACTGTTCCAAATTTGTCTAATGTTTGTCCCATAGGTTACGCCTTAAATACATATCACTGAAGTATATGTAAGCAACCCACGTGCCGAAGTTGTTTTTAATTAAGATATCAATAACTTATGATGGAGTTCATTATGATTTTGTCAAAAAAATGACAACTTTTAACAGAGTTCATTGAATATCCATGGTTCTTCTGTCTTTTTTTTATTTTCAAATTCTATAATTTTATCAAGATGCTTGCTGGTTATATCAATATCATCCAATCCCTGAAGAAAACGTTGTTTTTCATCATTGTTAATTGAGAAGTCAATGTTAATCGAATTAATCAATATATTTTGTTTTTCTAAATTGATCGTCATTAAAGATTTTTTATTTACACTTATTTCTTCAACAATACTATCATGTTTTTTTTGTGTTATTGTGACTAGGAGCAACCCATTACGTATTGCATTATTATGGAAGATACTTGCAAAACTTAAGCCTAGAATAACTTTAAATCCATAATCTTTTAATCCCCAAACCGCGTGCTCACGAGAAGAGCCGCAGCCAAAATTTTCTTTTACTAAAAGTATTTGGGAATCATTGTAATCGATATCATTCAGAACGAAATCAGGATTATGCTCTCGTTTAGAACAATCATCGCCCCATTCAGCTGAATCTAAATAACGCCATGGATCAAACAAATATCCTTCATATCCTGTTTTTTTTGTGGATTTCAGATATTGTTTGGGCATTATTACATCGGTATCTATATTGTTTCGTAAAATAGGCATAACTGTTGATTCAATTGTTTTTATAGATTCCATTTACGAGTCCTTAAGATATTCTCTAACATCTACTATCCTACCTACTATCGCTGCAGTTGCAGCCATTACAGGGCTTACCAAATGTGTTCTAGCTCCTGCACCTTGGCGACCCTCAAAATTCCTGTTTGATGTTGAAGCACAACGCTCATATTTTGATAGTTTATCTGAATTCATTCCCAAACACATTGAACAGCCAGGTTCTCTCCAAGAAAATCCTGCGTTTTCAAATATTTCATCCAGGCCCTCTTCTTCTGCCTGAATTTTCACAAGATTGGAACCAGGAACAACCAAAGCACTTTTAATATTTCTGGCAAGTTTTTTTCCTTTAATAGCATTTGCAGCAATACGTAGATCTTCTATTCTACCATTAGTACAAGAACCAATAAATATATGATCAAGCTCATAATCTGATATCTTAGTTCCTGAATCTAGCCCCATATATTCTAAGGCTTTTTTTATTTCAGAATTTCCATTAGCTTCTGGAATATCATCAGTTACTTCTATCGTCATATCAGGTGATGTTCCCCAAGTAACATGCGGTGAGATTTCACTACAATCAATGACAATTTCATTATCAAAAATAGCGTTTGGATCACCCTTAAGCTCAAGCCAATATTTACTAGCTTTTAAGAACTCTTCATCCTTAGGGCTATAAGCAAGATCTTTCAAATATTCAATTGTTGTATCATCTACAGCTATTAGCCCACATTGCGCTCCAGCCTCAATTGACATGTTGCAAACAGTCATTCTCGCACTCATATCCATAGCAGTTATTGCTGTTCCACAATATTCAATTGCATAACCAGTTCCTCCAGCAAGGCCAATTTCTTTTATTATTTTTAAAATCAAATCTTTGGCACTCAGCATGCTTGGTAGGTGATTAATACATTCAACCTTCATATTTTTTAATTTATTTTTAATAACACATTGTGTCGCTAAGACATGCTCAACTTCAGAAGTTCCAACGCCCATTGCAATTGTTGCAAAAGCTCCATGAGTTGAGGTATGTGAATCACCACAAACTATTGTCATACCTGGCAAAGTAAGTCCAAGTTCAGGACCTATAACATGAACAATACCTTGTCTAAGATCCGCAATATCAAATAATTTCACATTAAATTCTTTGGTATTTTCTCGTAGTGCATTTACCTGAGCGAATGAAAGTGATCCATCATCTTTATATCGAGCTTTAGTCGTCGGTACATTATGATCAGGTACTGCAATATTTGCATTACAGCGCCACACTTTTCTATTATTTATCCGTAAACCATCAAATGCTTGTGGTGAAGTAACTTCATGTAGAAAGTGTCTATCTATATATAATAAAGAATCATTTTCATTTAATTTAGTTACTACATGACTATCCCATAATTTATCATACAATGTTCTTCCCATAGTAGCCTCAACTATTTAGTAGTGTTATCACAAAATATACTGCGGCAGCTAGTATAATGCCTAAAATACCCATGGTATAAAAACTTTTACCAATATTTTGTCTACTAAATGTTTCTGGCTGGTGTTTTATAGCAGAAAATAATCGCCAAATAAAAAAACCTCCGACAAGAACTGCTATAAGCATACTTAATCCCTGCATCATAGTAACATCTCCTTATAATGCCTCTTTGCTTATGTATACAACGCCTTCCCCACCTTCGCTAAGTTCAAGCCATTGCCTATTTATCTTAGTAATTAATTTATCAAATTTTTTTTCACCATAACCAACTTCAAGTATTAATCCGCCACCCTTCTTCAAATATTTACTTGCTTGCCCTACAATAGTTAATGGTATATCAAACCCATCCTGTTCAGAAACTAAAGCCATCTTCGGCTCATGTTTAAATTCTTCTGGTAGCTTTTGGTATTCGTTGTCGCCAACATATGGGGGGTTAGATATTATAAGATCATATTGCTCATTATTAGAGCATTGTTCAAACAAATCTGATTCTAAAAGGTGTACCCTATCTGCCAACTCATAGTACTCAATATTTTTTTTAGCAATTTCAAGTGCAGAGGTTGATATATCAATAGCATCAACTTGTGCTTGTGGTGCTGCTAGTGCTATTAAAATAGCTAAAGCTCCACTTCCTGTACAAAGATCTAATATCCTTAGAGGATGATTAGTTTCTATGAAACCAAAAAAGTCATTATCAATAATTTCCCCAATTGGTGATCTAGGAATTATAGTACTTTCATTAACATAAAACTTATTCCCTCGATACCAAGCGACCCCTGTCAGGTATGGCAAAGGCATTTTAGTATTTATTCTTGCATTCATGACTTTAGTTAGTTTTGATAAATTTTTTTCGCTGATCTTACTTTGAGATTCTTCCTCTGTAATATCAGGAGCTAAATCTAAAACCGATATAGTCAGGTACACAGCTTCATCCCAACAATTGTCTGTACCATGCCCAAGAAAAATATCAGTTTTTTCAAATTCCTTAGTACATGATGCTACAAAGTCGTAAATTGTAATATTAGTATCACTCATAATTTAGTACCACAGATAACAAATTAGATTAAAAACTAGTCAAAAAACAAAATACATAATACAATGGATTAACATACAGTTCTAATATAAAGCCCAAATAATCATGCATATTATTTTTAAAATACTATATACCGCTATGTTTTTAATTGCATCTACTGCGGTTTCTAAAAATTCAGTTGTCACTACAGCTGAGATAGAAAATATTGTTTTTTATCCTACGAATAGTATACCTAGTACCGTAATTGCCCTATCTGATAGCGATATAAGCAGTGATATCAACGGGAAGATCCAAGAACTTCACTATAAAATAGGCAGTCAAACTAAACGTGGAGATACCTTAGCTAAAATTGAATGCTCTGACTATATAACAACACAGAAGCAAGCTGAAAATAGCCTGGCAGCAACAACAGCTAAAATAGAACTTGTGCAGTGGCAACATGAGCGAGCTATGAAATTAGCTAAGCAACAAAATTTATCTGAGGAAGAAGTTCAAAAGCTTAAGTCATCGCTGAATGGACTTAAGGCTAATATTAATAAGAATCTCGCAGCATTAACAAATGCTGAAATTCAAGTTGGCAGATGCAGTATAAAAGCCCCTTTTTCTGGGGTGGTTACTAAAAAATACGCTAGCCTAGGCGAGTATGTACGTGCAGGAACACCGGTTTATAGACTATTAAATGTTCATGACCTTGAAATTGAAGCTGAAATTCATCAAGATGAAATCTCATCCATATTGAATTCCAATGGAGTTAGCTTCATAATCAATAATGCTAGATACCCAGTACAAATTCGCTCAATTTTACCTCAACAGAATCAAAATACCAAAATGCAACTGGTCAGGCTTACATTTATTAGTAATCTACCCATCGCAGGAGCATCAGGAAGATTAGAATGGAGCCACCCTCACCCACATATCCCGGTTGAATATATACAACATATAAATGATGACTATGGCATATTTATCTTAAGGAAAGAGTCTGAAGGTGAATTTCATGCTATTTTTCATAAATTGCCTAATGCCCTAGAAGGCCAATCAGTTGTCACAAATTTACCAAATAAAACCCATATCATAGTAAAGGGTAGAGAAAAGCTTAGTGACAACCAGCTCATAGATACAATGAAAAATGAATAAATTTTTTTCTAAATTTTATACTAATCATGTCCTGGCCAATTTGCTATTTGTGCTAATTTTACTTATTGGTACAAAAGTATATCTTGATTTACCACGTGAACAAGATCCTAATATTAATTTTAATTGGATTAATATTTCCACTGCCATGCCAGGAACGTCAGCGGAAGATGTCGAAAAATTAATAACTGAACCATTAGAAAATGCTATTGCAAAAGTTGCTGATATAAAATTTGTCTCTAGTAATTCAAGAGAAGGCAGCTCTAGTATTTTAATACGATTCGAGAATATTCCAGTAAAACAATTTGATAAGCGCATAGCAGATCTGCGCCGTGAAATACAAAACAAAGAAGATGAACTTCCAAATGAAGCAACGCAACCTAAAGTTTTAGAAATAACTACTGCTAATGCTTTTCCAAGCGCGACTATAGTGTTAACGGGTTCATCTGATAGTGAAAAACTTCGTAAATATGGTAAACAAATACAGGAAGATTTAGAAAGGATAAAAGGTGTTGACAACGCAAAAGTTTATGGACTAAACAATCCTGAAATACAAATAAGCTTTCATCCTGATTTATTAGCACAATATGAAATTCCCCTAAGTGCTATCGCTAGTACTTTACAAAGTAACTATCAAGATGTTTCTGCAGGCACCACAAAAATTGGCCAACAACCCTGGCTAGTACGTTGGGTAGGCAAAAGTGTTGATCCAGAATATATTGGCAACTTACCAATTCAAGGTTTAGAGTCAGAGCTTCGCATTAAAGATGTTGCTAAAGTTAGTAGAAATAGAGAAAAAGCATCAACTATGGTTAAGTTTGATGGTCATCCAGGCATCATGTACTCTGTCACTAAAAAATCTGAAACTAATACTATTTTGTTAGTCGAAAAATTAATAGAATATATAAAGGATAAGGATCAAGACTTATCCTCTATCGGCTTGAATTTAACCTTAATTGACGATCAAACTGAGATGACCAACCAAGCATTATCAGTGATGCAGAATAATGCCCTATTTGGATTGATATTGGTCTTATTTTCAACTTGGTTGTTTCTAGGGACGAGAATATCCTTTTTTGTCAGCATCGGAATCCCATTTACACTAGCGGGAACATTTATAGCTCTTAAATTTTTGGGCCAAACTTTAAATGTATCAGTTTTACTTGGGACTGTAATTGCCCTAGGTATGCTCGTAGATGATTCAGTAGTTGTTGTAGAAGCTATTTATGCCAGAATTGTTCAAGGGCAAAGTCCTTTAACTGCAACACGGGATGCATTAAAAGAAGTTTTTGCTCCAGTAACATCATCCGTATTGACGACAACAGCAGCATTTTTACCACTTATGTTCCTGCCTGGTATATTAGGCAAATATATGATGGTGATACCTCTAGTAGTCACTACTGCATTGATACTTAGTCTAATAGAAGCATATTGGATGCTACCTTCACATCTTATAGCCTATGCGCCCTCTCAACAATCTTTGAAAAATAGCAAAATCCAAAGAATCAGAGATAAATATATTAAAAAATTAAGAAATAAGTATATCAAATACCAGGTTTTCATTTTTCGTAACATAAAAAAATCTCTCGCTTCAATTTTCATTATTGTGATTTTAGCCGTCTTTATTTTAGTAAAAGGTTTAATCCATGTTGATTTTTTTGCCTCAGATACTTTGAGAATTTTTTATATTAATATTGAAATGCCAATAGGAGCATCTTTAACTGATACTCTTGAACAAACCTATGAAATTGAAAAAAAAGCTAAACAAATATTACAATCTAACGAAACCAGATCTACTGCTTCATATTCTGGATTAATGTTTACCGAGACCTCCCCTAGGTTTGGAGATAATTATGGTCAAATCGTTGTTAGTCTAAAACCTAACAAAGATAATACTCTTCGTAGTGTCGATGAAATAGTTGAAAATATTAGAAATGAAATTATAAATACTCCAGGACCACAAAATATCTCTTTCCTGAAAATGGCAGGCGGACCTCCAACCTCTAAGCCTATTAATATCAAAATAAGAGGTTCAGATATCAATCAAATCCGCATAGCAAATGATAATTTAACACAGTTTTTATCTTCACTTGAAGGAGTTTTTGATATAGATGATGACGATTCTATAGGCAGGCGCGCCATCGTAATCAAGCCAGATCAAGATGCCTTACGTCGGACAAAATTAACCGCTCTAGAAATGAGTAATGTTATAAGATATCTAACAGATGGGAAAATTATCGATTTTGTCCGCTCAAAAGGAGACAAAATTAATGTCCGTCTCAAATCTGAAAAAGATACTTTTAATGATATTGATCAGTATTTAGAACAATCAATAATGACACCTGTAGGCATAACTAGGCTAGGAGACATTACAAAGATAGAAATAGAATATAGTTCGAATAGCATCCTACATTATGACTTTAGAAGAGCTATTACATTAACGGCAGACATCCATAAAGACTCAGTGGATACTATCACTGTAAATAATAAAGTCATCCAATATTGGGACAGTAAAAAACATGAACATCCTGATGTTGATCTAGTTTTTTCTGGTGAATTGGATGATATCCAAGAAAGTCTAGATCAAATGCCATTTTTATTCATGGTAGGACTGGCTGTTATTTATATGATCCTTGGCACTCAATTTCGCAGTTACTGGCAACCATTTCTAGTGCTCACAACTATTCCAATGGCATTTCTAGGTGTTATCTTTGGGTTATTTTTCACTAAAAATCCGCTTAGCCTCTTTACCTTATATGGCATAGTAGCACTATCTGGGATCACGGTTAATTCATCTATTATTTTAATTTCTGCAGCAAACCAGAGAGTTAAAGAAAAAATGTCTATCTTGCATGCCACTGTATACGCAGCAAGAAGAAGACTTATCCCAATACTAATAACTTCTATAACCACTATTGCTGGTCTCTTTTCTCTTGCAACAGGACTAGGTGGATCTTCCATGATTTGGGGGCCAGTAGCTACATCAATTGTTTGCGGTCTAGTGTTTTCAACAATATTCACCCTAACCTACTTCCCAATTTTTTATTACTTCTTTCATAGAAAAAATATGGCAAAATAGATATTTACTTGTAAATACAACCTCAACTAATAAAACACTTATCGATTGTAAATCATCATTCTCTTCACATGTCTGTAAATTAACATACCTTTAAATATAAACTTTTATAATTAATTAATGCCACAATATCTCTTTCTCTTATAATTACTCTTGTTTTAAGAAGTAATTAAACTAATATCGCTGACAACAAGACTATTTTTCAAAATTTATCATATTTACATTTGCAGCATATTTACTTTATCTTACTATTCAGTTACCATTTCCAAGTTAGCTTACATATTAAAATAATAAAAATACTAATATTCAATCTTTTTTATATGAAATTTGAAAATATTTCTTCTATTAAAGTTGAAGTGTTTATTGTCAAAGGCAGTTCTCCAATGAAAGTTTCCAAATTAATTGAAAATTTAGAGAAAAACGACAGTTATACTATACGTATCTCTATTGATACTACTGAGGAGCCAATCTCAATCTCCAGAATGCAGGATCTTGCTAATGCAATACAAAATAACACCTTTGCTAAAGAAATAGAGATAGATGTAGTTAATACACCCAATATCTCTTTAGAAAATTTTAAGCTCCTAATGACTGGGTTTACTAACAATACATCTGTTGAAGATGTTCATCTATCATCTTTTGCTCATATAAATAAACTAGCAGATGATAAACTTGAAGTGTTGAGTAAATGTTTAGGAATGAAATCATCACTTAAAGCTATACACATATCTAGAAATTTATAATCCTTAAAACCGAAAAACCAACAAAATATTATTCAAATGTTGAATCAAAACCCACAAGTAGAGGTCATAATCAGAGAACCTTGTTCCCCAACAAGCAATATTGAATCATTGTTATTCATGGAAAGATTGCGTTTATTCTCACTGATAAATAATCTAAAAAATCTTACTTTAGTGTTTCCAAAGCCTATTATAACCGATCAAAACAAGCTTCAAGTAGCTGGTAGGTTTATTGCCCAAATGGCTAACCTTAAAACAGTTACTGTTTTAAATAGTGATTTTTCTAATTCTTCCCCCGCGAGCGTAATAAATTTTGTTCAAACAGTATCCGGAAATACAACTTTAGAGACTGTAAACCTTTCAGAATGTAACATTTTTGATTTGGACCTTCCCACTTTAAAAACGTTATCGCAATACAAATCATGTAAATTGTTTAACTTGTACAGAGCTCCCAACAATTTAGAATTTTGTCCGAATAAAAAAGCATGGTATGCAAGGCTTTTATTTAGACTTCAAGTGGAACATTTATCTTATTATAATCAATTGCCATTTAAAGTGTCAGCCAATCTTGCTTTTGAGATATTAAATGATTTCTTAATTTCCTTACCTAGCAAGGGAAGTGCTATTGATTCATTTATTGATAACGCCGATAAACATATTGAAACAAGCATGACTGCATAACAGCATGGAGCCTCCTGAGGTCTCGTCTACGATGCAATAACGATAATGACTATATAAACCTGAATCCATATTTAGCAAACATGAAAGAGCAACAAGTAATTTATGTTGTTGAGCAAATTTTGAAATACTTTCCTAGACAATCTTTCAATATAGACATGGCAATTAATCTACTTAGTAAATCAGAAAAAATCAGAGCATGTATATTAAATTTGAGATTACTATATATTGAGGATGCACCTTATATAGATCTATCCGTGTACAATTTAACCTTTACTGAATTAAAAGAGTTGATCCCTAAATACAACTTTATTAGTTCAATTGGTAATGCTATGAAGCAAGTCCTAAATGGTATTTATTTAGAAGTGAATGAACCTCAAATAGAAGTACTTAAAGAAAAAAAAAACCCCTTACCATCCCTTATTAGATGTAAGAATGACTCGCTCTGGTTATATGGGAGAAATAATAAATCAGGAGAGAGCGAAGTTATATTATTAGAAGATTCACAACTCTCTGTCATCACACCTGGATACTTGCCAAATGTGGAAAACTCTAATATTAACTTAACAGGCAATGATGTCTTCACTATTGTTAAAGATCTTTCTGACTTTAACAATGGAATTATTGATGTAACTTTATCTCCATTTGCAGAGCCAGAGCGGATTGAAATCCTCAAATTATGCCTTGCAAATTGTTATTGGGGCAACTCTACTTACTATCTGACTTTAGGTGATTTTAGTTTACCATTACAAGTCATGTCACCTATATTGAAGCACTATACTCAGATGGATATGCTTGGAGCGTATGTAAAGGCTGAATATGAAAAAATACCTTACAATGAACGTCTATCACTAGCAAAACAAGTCGCAGTATCTTATGAGAATTTTTGCAGCATAGACTCTTACCAGTTAGATGAACATGACCGTCTTGAGGTACTGCATCTAGCTATACAGTGCATCCTGATGCAGCGTTCAACATTAAGTCTTATGAAATAACAAACCCGGAAACTCGATTAGAATTATTTTTGTCTGGTGTTCAATGTGATTATGAAATGTTTTATGGGCTAGAAGAATTCGAATTGATTGAATTGCAGGGTAGCATTGGGCTAATATTTGGTACCTGGGAAAATATATTTACTATTTTCAATGATGATGACAATGTAAGCTATCCAGAAGTTGTAGCTGAAATAAAAGGAAACGTGCTGCCAAAACTAGATGCTGTTTTTAATGAAATTTGGCCACAAGATCATATTTGGCAAGATGCTATTGACCGATTAACTAAATATGAGATGGAAGAAGATTTTGACGCCATTAAAATACTAAACATGTCCTTTTGGTTAACTTATACAGCAATATTGGCACATAAAAAAATTCCTTATGCTGCAGACAGACTTTTTAATGATCATATTCAAGTAACACTAAAAGAAATCATTACGTATGCTGAGCCTTCAATGCGTTATACGTTATCTAGTGCTTTAGTTCAAGTTTGTGCAGATGACAACACTTTTAAAATTTATCAGCACCTAGCAGAAAAATGTTCTGTTAGAACATTATTACCATCTCTTTTCATAGCATTGGAAATTGGAGCAGTACCCTTAGAAGATATGAATCTCTTAACAGATAGTGCTTGTTGTGATGTTTTAAAAAAAATGAGTAAAAATTACAAGCATGGTGGTAATTTACGTCCATGTGTTGCTGGTATTCGCAGCATTTTCCAAGCATCAGAGCTCACCATTAGTAGTAAAATTGATTTAGCCAATAAAATTTTAACCTCTAGATCTATATCAGAGCAAATAAGTCAGTGGTTTTTAGTACAAGGACTGCATTTAACTAATGAAATGAGTGCGCTCACCCCTAACAATATGGCATTAGTGGACGGCAACCTAGAATTAGCTTTTCATCGAGCATTAGCAAAAATTTTTAATTTATCTGAAAAATCATCTCAATATTATCATCAAACATTTGGTCAACAAAATGCTAAAACCGCTCTGTTAACTTATTATGGGAAAATGCTACAATTACCTACAGATGAGCGTGATGTAATGTTGAATACATTGAGGAATTATGTAGATGCAGTCCTATCTGTAAACTCACAAGATTTTTATACCATGCGTTATGATACATCTAATAATGCACATTTAGAATCAATATTCGCAAGCAATCCATGGTTAGAAAAACCATGGCGCAACGGAGCCAGTGAAAGATATGACGATTTTGTTGCAAAACATAATATAGCTCCTATACCTTTCCGTATTGATTTAAGTGATTTTTTAGTTAAAAAAGTATTGAAACATCAACATTTACCAAAAAAATATACCCCGTTGTTTAAACGATATCATTCTTCCCCAACATCTAGAAACGCAATCGAGACAGAGCTCATTGCACAACAAAGAACATTTACAGATAAAACTGACACTTTAATTATGGCAACTTGTGAGGTTCAACTTGCACTGATTAAAGCATACAAATGTTCAGAGAAAAACACCACAGTACAATCATCGCTATTAAAAAAAATAAAGAAAAGTCTTACTGCAGTACATGATGCAAAAGAGTTTGAAAATGATTTATCTACAATGCTTAAACATTTATCAAAAACAAATAGTAAGCACAAAACACTTGATACATCCCATTGGAAAATAGTTGACACAGACAATTATTGGTGGTTATTCATGGCTGGCACATTTGTTGAGGGTAGTTGTCAACGAGTAGATGGCAGTCCTAGTTTAAATAAATGTTTAATGGGATATGTTAACAATGGTGACTACCGTATGGTTGCTATTGTTGATGAAAATACTATTATTGCTCGTTGTATGTTCCATTTAATGAGTGATCCCTTAAAATCTAGAGTGGTGTTATTTATTGAAGAAGCATATCCAGAAACCTTAAACTCTATACAAAGACAAGTAATAGAGAAGTTTGCAATACAACGCGCCATAAGCTTAGGACTAACTTTAGCTAATTTAGAAGGATCTTTAGAGTCTACTAGCTATGGAGCTCCATTAACTCGAGCTCCAGGTGGAGCTCCATACCTTTATTGTGATGCAACTTTTGATCATGCAAAAGATGGAGAATTAACTATTAAAGATAGTCAAATTGTCTATGCTCAAGCTCATTATGCTTTGACATATCCAGCAAATATTAATAACCAATGTAATTCGAGCTTTAATTTTCTGGCACAAGCGTGGCAATCTGGAGCTATTTCACAAATCACCTGGCAGAAACAATATAATGGATATCGACCAGTCAGGGTGACATTAAGCCCATCTATAAATGATGAGCAAAAGTCTTTATTATGTTTGTATCAGCATCATGCAAAAGGGCAACTTGTCACGTGGAATTGTGCTCACAATCCTGCAGTACTAGCTAGTGAGGAAGTTATTGTAAGTGGCCGGGCAAGAGTTAAAAGACTATGTTAATATGGAAATTCCAATAAGCATGCATGGAGAGAATTTTTCTATGCATACCAGCGAGAAGGACACGGTGCTGTATGACAGTTGGAAGAAAAAAATAAATGAGCGATTACTATGATTTTATTCAGTGCATCAAAGATGGCAACCCAACGGCATTAGATTATTTAGCCAAGAAAAGTGACGCGCATGGGCCTCAAAGAATTGTAGGTTGTGCTGAAAAAGTTGTGGGTTGGCTTTTGGGTAGAAAAGAAGATGGCACATATGAGTTTCCATCTGTTGCAGGGCATGTTGCAGCTAATGACAATGAAACTTTACTCGGGGCGGCTGAAAATGGCCACTTGGCAATTGTAGATAGGCTTCTACAAAAAAATAAAGATGGCACATATGAGTGCCCAGATGTTGTGGGTAGTATTGCAGATTTGAGCAATGAGGCTTTACACCGAGCAGCTGAAAATGGCCATTTGGCAATTGTAAATAGACTTCTAGGCAAAAAAGCAGATGGTACGTATGCGTTTCCAGATGTTGTAGCTAATATCACAACTTTTCGCAATTATGCTTTACGCTTTGCAGCTGAAAATGGCCACAAGGCAATTGTATATAGGCTTCTACAAAAAAATAAAGATGCCACGTACGAGTTTCCAGCTGTTGTAGCTAATATCACAGCTGATTACAATTATGCTTTACTCGGGGCGGTTGAAAATGGACACAAGGCAATTGTAGAAACGCTTCTAGGCAAAAAAGAAGATAGTCTATATGAGTTTCCAGATGTTGTGGGTGGTGTTGCAGCCAGGGACAACTATGCTTTACGCCATGCAGTTTTTAATGTCCATCATGAAATGTCTCATGTATTAGCGCAAGTATCGTGACCAAGTATTTCAGACATGCCAGAAGATCTTGAAAATAATGCAGAGGTAATGGCCTCAATAAGGGAAGGCTTTAGGTTAGACGCAGTTAGGATTGATAATGTGTGCTTTTTAGATAAGTATGCTAAAGATTGTGCACCACATATACTTTCTTTTGCGGACCCAGAGTATGCTGATATGATAGTTGCTAAT
>JABJGS010000014.1 GCA_018703155.1 Francisellaceae bacterium
TACTACCTATCCAGGTCTGTATGGTTTCGTCCTGGTTCAATTTTTTGCCTTTTATGTGGATGGTCAATGTCCTGCGTTATATGTGCTAAGTCATCACACAGCTCCAGGAGTATTACTTGCTGCTTAGGCTGGGCTTTATTCATCATCCGTGTTGTAATTTCAGGATCACACTCATAACCTTCTCTTTTAAGATATTCTAATACTTGCATTAGGTCTTTAATATTGCCTCTATCAAACTTTGGTTCTCGGCAACCAGACACTTTTATACAATCTGCAAATATCTTCAATTCATCGTTATCCGGATGCGTGGTTGCAGATTCTATTTCTGTAGAAATTTCTCTCGACGGATCATAAGTTATTCTTGCTTTCTCTTTATTTCTAACTAGAACTTTCTCTGTTATAACATGCGAGGCATTTTCTTTACGCTTGAAGGTAATATGTTTATTACTTCGTTGTATTGATGATTTTAATGTATCGATATCATAGGCTTCTGGCAAAGATGCTCTAGCTTTAGCGCCATATACAGGTGCGGCTTTATGTTGTTTATTTCGTTTTTCAGAATCATGTTCACCTCCATGTTCTGCACTATATCTTCCTAGAACAGGAACATGATGGTCCTCTAAAGACTCAACTTTTTGTTTTTTATGAGTAATTAACGCATTCGCAGCTTCTTCATCTTCCAATGGATCTCTGCGCCTTTTTATATGGGCACCACCCTCAAATGCATCTAAGATTGCTTGATCTTCAATGGGCTTCACTATAGATAAAATAGGACGAGTAAATTTATCTTTAAATTTTCCACTATGTTGAGATCTTTCTTTTATATATTTTAATTCAGGCAACATCTCCATTAATTCATCAATATGCTCTCCATCTTTATCTAATGTACTAGTTATTCTTTGTAAATCACTAAGCATATCCCCAAGTACAGAGCCACAATCAAATGAGATATATTCTTGTATGTTTATTTTGTGTCCTTCCAATGACTCTATTCTTTGTAGTGTTTCATAAATGCCATGAATTGACTTTCTTACTATATTGAATATATCTATGTCTTTATTTTCAGTATCACTAGAGGATACAATCTCTTTTATACTCTGATAGTCTAAAGTATGTTTATATATATTCATTGAATGCATTCTAAGCTCAATTTGTTTAGTTACCTCAGTTGCGATCTCTTCAACAACCATTGCAACATCTAAATTATGTATATCTTTAGACATTTCATTTAAGCTTACTCCTTCAAAACACTTAGGCTTAAAATCTATATGATTCAATAAATATAATAAAGTTTCTCGTTGGTTATGAACTGAACCACGTTCTTTTAAAATAGCTTCTATACTTTTAGTAACTTCATCATGTAGTTCCTCTTTACCTTCTACGCCTTTACTTAAAAACTCGGTATAAACTTCATCAATGGACTTAATAAACTCTCGTCCAGACAAAATGTCTGGATAATCAAGAAAATGATTAGTGGGTGTGGCTCTTAAATTTCCACCTCGATGACCAATAAGACCTTTAAAATTATATAATCTTACCTTTTTATGTTTATCTTTTAAAATATTTACTAGACCCCAACCATGATCTATTTTCACAACGCCACTATCTGAAGTACCAATATTTTCTGTATTACAGTCATACTCCATTAAGACCAGGCATATAGCTAGTGATTTAGCTAATTCTTGTTTCTCGTCCGCACTAAGCCCATCATATACTTTTCGTCTAGTATCTCCGCTATCAGCAGACTTCCTAGCAGTATGATGTTTTGCCGCTCCTGTAAAATTTTTACCTAGCCCTGTATGTTTATGCAATACTTTCCAGTTTGGTGCACACTTGGATTTAACATATACATCACCGTTTACTGCCCTAATTGGTTCACACTCAGCAATTAATCTAGCATCACTACCCAGCAATTTCCTACCTATTCTAGCAGTAAGAATCTCTGCAATATCATCACCAGTATAATCTGCATTACCAGTCTTTTTAATGAAATATCTCTGTCCATGTTCATCTGTATAAAAATCTGTATACTCAGCTTTTACTTGAGCACCACCATCTTTCTTTTTAGGATCTTTAGGAACTTTAGTAAACCCTGGAAATGGTGTTCCTATTAGGCCTTCTTGATTAATAATATATGGCCCTAAAGGATTTGATTTCCTTTGTGCATTTAACCATATTTTAGGTGGCATACGTGGACCGACTTGCCCTTCCTGCACAAGCCAATGATCGTACTCATCAGAACTCATAATTAAATCTGATTTTTGATATTTATCAGCCAACTCTAATCTTTCAATTAATAGTTCATTCCCATCGTCATCTGTGCGATTATCTCCATATCTATCCTTAAGATTTACTTTAACTATTACTAGACGTATCGCGTCATTAGCTATATCAATTATAACGCCTTCTGGAACGGCACTTCTAAATCGGTCCTTAACTCTATTTGCCAAAAAACCCCCAACTTTATAGCTTTTTCCTCCACCATGTTTTTTTGATTCACAACCGACACTTTCATTATCAAAAGTTATTTCTGTATCGGCATGTTCTTGGAAAATTTCATCATCATCTAAATATGCTCTAGTTCTTCCAAAAGTCTTAACATTTTGCCGAAAGCGTTTTTCAAATTCAGGCTGTGCACTTATTTCACACATCACCTGCTTAAATCCCTTACTATCTAATTCATCAAAATATCCAGCTTCAACTGAGTCAAATAGTCTCCAATTACTTCTATTCTTCCATGACGGTCTATATTTAACATTAAAAGTAGATGGCACACATAGATGTAAATCTGTTTTACTATCACATGCAGCATCCATAATTTTTTGCTTTATTGCTACATCAGTTTCTTCATGTAAATCAGTGATCCCAGGGTAACCTTTTTTTAAAGCAACTTTTAATACTAATTGCCGCATCTGTGATACTTTACGATCAACATCACCATCAACAAACACTATATCATTAGCACCTCCAGGTGTAACAGGATCGTCAGAGTTTCCACCAGAGAGATCTTTATCAATCATTTTCAATATTTCAGTTGCTGAATAAGTTTTTCCAGCTCCAGATGGCCCTGGGATCCATAATGCTAGTTTTTTAGTCCACTTTCTATCCCCATATTTCTTACAAGATTTCAGAAAAACTGCATTCCTAAAGGCAGTGCTATTTTTCTCTTCAAGCACCGCCTTATGATATAACGCTTTAGTTTCTGGACTACTTTTAAAAAGTTCTTCAAATTTTAAAGCATATTTTTCCGGATTTGCATTTCTCTCTGCGGTATCACCAGAGAATGCTTCTATTTGATCATGTATAGCTCTTATATGGCCAATAAACTCCTTTCTAGCTATCAAACTCTCTGGACTATCAACTCCATCATACAGTTGAGCTTTACCAGCATCATCTAATAAATTGTCGACCAAATCTTGCGCAGCAGATCCATCAGTACCAGGGGGTATATTATATTTGCCTATTAGGCTCTCAAGCTCACTAGAGAATGGCGATGGCATAATTCTTACTCATATAACAATGATATTAATTGTTAGACAGTAAGTTCCATATGTAGTTCTATATGCTGTAATTACACCAACATATAAAATAGGTGTCTATAATTGGCTTACCTTTCGATATAAAAACTCAATATCAAGATAAAACACCTGAAATTTCACATCTAGATGCTATAGAATCCCATACTTTATCTACTAAGTTCACCCGTATTATTTGTGTAAATTTAATATGTCATAGTAAATATACACACAACAATGTCTTAATTATTAAATTTTCCGTGTAAATTTACACGGAATTTAGAATGTTATATGTTAAAAGAGTCCTTGAGCCTGTACTTTTAGAATATCTTGATAGCTTCCCTGTTGTAGGTATTACAGGGCCAAGACAATCTGGAAAATCTACTTTTATAAAAGAAATGCTTGGAGCAAACTATAGATATATTAGCCTAGATGAAAATAATATTTTAGAGTTTTTTCAAGATGATCCGGTTAAGTTTATGGAAGTTTACCATGATAAAGTTATATTTGATGAGGCCCAACTTGCCCCAGATTTATTCAGAGCAATAAAAGTCATTGTTGATAACAATAGAGAACAATATGGTAAATTTGTTATTACTGGCTCTAGGCAATTTAATTTGCTAAAGCAAATTTTCGAAAGTCTTGCTGGTAGAATTGGTTTACTATCCTTGCTACCTTACCAAGCAAAAGAAATGCCACAAAATTTAATTAAACAAGCTCCATTCAACCATATAACGCTGGGTATCTGTTTTAGAGGCCTCATACATTATATTTTTATTACCACCGTATTATAATGATTTTGGCAAGCGCATTGTGAAAAGCCCAAAGGTATACTTTTATGATACTGGACTTGCAGCATTTCTTACAGGAGTTACCACCGAAGATTTATATAAAAAAATCCTATTACGAGGGGAATTATTTGAAAATTACGTAATCTCAGAAATCATAAAAAAGAGTTGCATGCTGATCTTGATTCAGAGTTATTCTATTTCAGAACAAGTCATGGAGATGAAATAGATTTAATAATAGATAGAAAAACTACACAAGAATTTTTCGAAATTAAAACAACATCTACCTTTAATAGAAAGTTCACTAAACCATTGAAAACATATAGATAAAAACCAACAAGGTCATATCCTTTATCAAGGTAAAGATTTTCCATATACGGAAAATATAAAAATTTCAAACACATTTGACTACTTATTATTAGAAAAATAACATTTGCCACTATAGCTATAGTAGCTTCTAATAAATAAAAATATTAGCACATGTAATTACTCTAAAATTGAACTAAATATCATTGAATAGGTCAAATGACAATACGTCATGCAAATAGAGTAGAGAGCACATGGATAAAGACAGAATTGCTATAGTTGGTATGGGTCCTGGTGGAATGGCAACAGCGCTCGAATTAGCAAAAAATGGCCAACCAGTAACTATTTTTGAAAATAGAGATCATTTTGCTCGCTCTCAAAAGGTGATTTTAGATGATCAAACTATAAGCTTCATGAATAAATTACTTTATGTTAAGAGAAGTGATGAAGATATCGCTTTTATGCAAAAGCTCAGAAGAGAAGGTGACATAGTTGAAATAAAGGAATTACAGCATTTTTTAAAAAGAAAAATGGAAACTTTATATCCAGGTTTAATTGAAATAAAACAAGGTAAAGATATTAAGATCACAGCAATCGATGCAGAGCAACAAACTTTAAGTTACACTGAAAATGACAGTGAGGAAACATTAAAATTTCAACATATAGTTGCTGCCGATGGAGCCAGGCATGCAATGGTTGATTTATTGCAACAAACAGCTGATACAAAAAGAATACAATATGAAGAGCTAGAGCGACAAACCAGACAAAAAGCTCATGGAACAGTAACTTTAACATTAAACTCTGGTGTCACACCTAGATCATTTAGAAAAAAGAAAATAACTATGGATGATATTCAGGAGCTAAGAAAGCTAGGCTGGGACAACCCATACCTGCCCAAGTTATATACATGGCCGAATGAAGATGTAACTGATTTTTATATAGCTGGAGAAATCCCTGAGATTTTTTTAGAACAATCTATAAATAGAGAAAGTGCTTTAGAACAATGGGGACAAAAATTATTAGAAATACAATATGGATACACAAAAGATGAAGTCGGGATAAATTTATCTCCTGGTATAGATGCTGAAACTGATGCTATCGACCGGCTTAAAACCACTGCATTTCCAGTAACTTTATATCGAGCTAACACTAATTTTATTGACCTAGGCCTAGAGGATAATGAAGCGGATAGATCTCACATTTTTTACCTCATGGGAGATGCTGCAAAATCACCCAATTTCCATTTAGGTCATGGATGTAATGATTCTATATCTGATGGACTAAATTTTGCCAGAGCTATTAATCAAGAAAACGGTAATGTAAATACTGAATTATTATCAGAACGACATGAAAATGCTATCAGTGACGTTGTTGAAGGAATGAAAGACATGGAAGGTACAGATAAACGAGAAAACAAAGAAGTTCAAGCCTTACTAGCTCAAAAAGTAAAAGACAAACTAAAATCATTTGAGGATCTTACTAATAAGCTTGACATTAGCAATAAGAAGAAAAAAATAAAAAGAATCAAATCTTGTTTAAAGAAAAATAGAAATGGGGAAGCCTACGAAAAGATATTATCGTTAATCAACGAAGCACATGAAGCCATTCTGAATAATCCAGAATCAGTAATAGAGGGACAACATGCAGATCCAACCAAAAGGAAATTCGTTATTTTTAATAGCTTATTAAATGCTGCAACTTCACTTATATCTCGAGTATGTAGAAATAAAAAAGGACATAAAAATATAACAGAAAATGTTCCTGAAGATCCAGAAAGTGAAATTTTAGATTTAGGAACACTAGCTCAAATTGATAAAAAAACCGGAAACCTCGTTATGAACACTGTTAGTGAGCTTGTTGATTTACAAGAAGATGTATCATATTGCAAATCATTTACTGATTTAGATGCTTCAAAATCGTTTGAAACCAAAACCTCTAAAAAAACACCATACAAACAAGAGCCTGCTGAAAATAAAGTATCTGTAAAAAAAGACATGAAATAATAGTAATGCTACACTTATTAAAACTTTCCAACAAAATCATGGCATAATTATTTTATCTATTTTTCAGATTAGCAATACTATGATCAACATTTGCTGCCACCTCGACTTTAACTGACTCTACTTTGCTCTTTACTAGCTTATCCAACCTTCAAATGCAAGATTGATTTGTTGGATAGTTGCACATCAGTCTGTTTATCGAGCGTGCCGAAAAACCTCTTCTCTTTAGGTGGAGGATGAAAGGCACTCCCTAATTCTATCGTGGTGTTTTTTGTTCCTGAATATAGCTCTTTACTGTTTCTAATGGTGCGCCACCACAGCTTCCTGCAAAATAACTTGGGGACCAAAGTACCCCCTTGTATAACATGCGTCCTATATCTCTATTAAAATCTCTCCTAAGAATCCTGCTAGAAACCCCCTTAAGGCTGTTAACTAATTTTGATATGGACACTTTGGGAGGATAATTTATTAGCAAATGGACATGATCTTTTTCTCCGTCAAACTCCACTAGTGAAGATTCAAAATCACTGCATACACTATGAAATACATCTTTCATAGAGTCCAGCATAGATTTTGTAAAGACACCCTTGCGATACTTAGTCACAAACACCAAGTGCGCATGTAACAAAAACACTACGTGTTTTCCACTTCTAATTTCAGTTGAATCATCCATAGACCAAATGGTAACATAGGCTCATAAAAAAAAGAATGGCCTACAAGTTTAAGCTAAAACTAAATGACAAACAAAAAGCTGCTATTGCAAACTATGGTGGCTCGACACGATTTCTATGGAATAAAGCGCTATCTATTAACTTGGAGCGCCTTAAAAACAAACAACATATATTGTATTACCAAGAATTAGATTTTTTTTCTAAACTTTGGAAGAAAAGTGAAGAATATGGTTTCTTAAAAGAATGTCCATCTCAAACAATCCAGCAGAAGCTTCGAGACTTAGAAAAAGCATTTAAGGATTGTTTTGATAAAAAGCAGCCATTAAAGAGACTACCAAGGTTTAAGAAAAAGGGATGCGGAGATAGCTTTAGGTACCCTCAAGGATTTAAAGTATCAGGCAATCAAGTGTTTCTACCCAAATTAGGTTGGATTAGGTTTAGAAAGTCTAGGGACATACTAGGGGTAATTAAAAATATCACTATTGGCGGTAATGGGAATAACTGGTATGTATCAATACAAGTAGAGCAGGAAGTAACCAAACCTACCCATCCCTCGAAAAGTATTGTTGGGATAGATGTGGGTATAGCTAGATTTGCCACCTTATCTACAGGGGAGCACATAGAGCCTATAAACAGCTACAAAATATTAATGGAAAAATTAAAGAAATCTCAAAGAGCACTATCAAGAAAGAAAAAATCATCTAATAATCGGAAGAAAGCTAAAATTGAGTTACAAAGAGTGCATAGCAAGATAGCTAATGTTAGACGTGATTTTCTACAAAAATCATCCACAGCAATCAGCAAAAACCACGCAATGATTGTGATGGAGGATTTGAAGGTTACTAACATGAGTAAATCAGCTAAGGGCTCTATAGATGAGCCTGGCAAGAGTGTAAGAGCCAAATCAGGTTTAAATAGAGCAATATTAGACCAAAGTTGGTCCGAATTTAAAAGACAGCTAATCTACAAGCAAGAATGGTTGGGTGGAGATGTATTAGTGGTACCACCACATAATACGTCAATAACCTGTCCTAGCTGTAATCACAAATCTAAAGAAAATAGAGTTACCCAAAGTAACTTTAAGTGCAAGTCATGTGATTATAGAAATAATGCTGATGTGGTTGGTGCGATTAATATTTTAAGGCTAGGACATAGCCGGTTAGCCTGTGGAGAGAAGCTACTTAATGTAGTGGATATTGGGGACATTAGCTCCCAAGCCCAGGAATCACCTATGGTTGCAGCTTAGCTGCTCCTCTATAATCCTCTTCATTCATGAAGAGGAGAGTGTCAAAAGCTATAGCCTCAACGATTGTACTATTAAAGCTACTACTCCGCTAAGTAGCCATAGAATGTTGTTTTCTCTTTAATAAGTTGTGAACATTTTCATCAAAATCTATTAATATACCTTGAATTTAATAAACGACAACATGTCGTTCAACTTATTTTTTATAATCTAGAAGTAAATATATTTTATTGTATAAACTCAACAGTGATAAATAACATTTAATCTATGAATGTCACTGTATCCCGAGCCCAAGAATAACCTTCAGTTACAGCATATCTATTCCTATAAAATTTTCTTAATTCATGGATGTTTTATTCAGAATACTAGACGCTGAGCATTACCAGGCAGACCAAGTCCATCATTCCTATCCCACTCTATATCGTTTCTTTGTTGAACACGATAGGCATATTGTGGAGCACCTACTCCATCTATAATCACACCTGCGTCCATACGATTAATAATTTCTCGGTATTGCTCAAAACTTACTCCAAATTTTTCAATAAATCTTTTCAATCTTGAGATGGTTACTTTTCCTTTTTGTGTATCGCTACCATGTCCAAAAGCTACTGTATGAGCAAAAAAATTATTTCCGTCAACATACTCATCTTTTAAAATTCCTACAATTCTCAAATTGAAATGATTTGCAGAATGTCGCTGCCTTTGCATACATGTTATTGGGTTACATCCTAAAGCTAAGAAAAATTTTCGTAGTGATGATTCTTCTATCCTTTTTGCACAGTGTGTCCCTATCATCTGATCAATGAAGTCTAAAATATCTTTTTTATTAGCAAGGATATTAACTCTAACTTCATCTTTCACTTTATCAAAAATGCCAATCTCAAAATTTGGCTCATCAGCTAATTCATGAGCAGCAACTAACTCCTCCATATCGTTATTTTGAGTTTCAATTAACTTTGATATTACTTTCTTCATAAAATTAATTAATGAAAAGTAGTCATCTTCGCTTCTTGGTATAGATGAATGTCTGTAATATCTTATTGCTGCTATATCATCAAGACTACGCAAACATCCAGCATCTATATTGTTTGGATACTCAGATAGTGCCCCATGTATATCATTAGCAACATGATCTCTACGTGCAGCAAATCCCTCAACCATTGTGTTATGCAACACTGCAATAGTATCATTAACTATGAAAAATATTATTGCTATTCTCTGCATTAAGCTATCAGCAACAACTCCTCTAGCCTGATGAATAAATATATTTTCGACATCATTATTTAATGTTTTTGCAATTTTCTTTGCTTCTTCATATATAATTAGTTCATCCAAATCACCACTATATTTAGCAATATCTTTAATTGCATTGAGAAAAGTTTGCAATTTCATAGCTAGCTTCGATATGAACATTGTCACATCTATTAATTCTATCGATGTGATTTCATGAACCTGCTTAACAACATCAAGAATATTATCCTCAAAATCATCTGCAAGTCGTAAATGCTCTTGCCAAACGACTAAATAGCATTCCAATAATTTACATATATTGTTCTCATGTTCAGTTTTCAATACTGAAATTCTGTCATTTTGTGCTATTGCATCTGGTGACATTTCACTTCCCATGATACCTTGAGTTTCATGTAAAATAAATCCAGATCCGTACCTGACCATCCTTTGCTGCATCGATATATATGTCAAATTAAGATTATCATGTCTAAATTCAGCTATTTTTTCATGTACTCTTTCACTAAAGTTTTTAGCTTTTCCATCCATATCAGATAATTTTAATAAAATATCATTTATAACGGTTATCCGTTCAAGCTCAAGAGCACTATCAACCCAAGCCCCAGTAGTTAAATGTTCTATTTCTCGTACTACTGTTCTATAAATCTTAGCTAATGAATTTTTGTGGGCTTCTTCTACAGCTTCTATAGTTCTAGCATTACTATTTAAAACATCAATTATAGGTAGTCTATAATACACATGCTCAACACCATATGTCATCAATCTCAGACTAACAAGTCCTGTAAGTACTATCCTAGGCATAGTTTCTGATAATGTTGGAAGTAATGCATTAGCAACATTAGCAATTATTGTAACTCTATCGCTCATAGTTCGACTCATATTATGAACATAGTATTCTAGCCAAGTTTCCCCATTTATTGCTTGTAAGAACTGTTGATGTTTATCTAAATATTGTTGTTTTTCAAAAGAAAAATCATTCTTAAGCTCTTCTGTTTTTTGTAATATGTCCCTAATTTCTCCATCAATTTTAAATACCGTATAAATAGCATTTTGAGATTCTAATTCTGATAGATTGTCAAAATTTTGAGGATACGATGCTTCTAACTCTTGTAGTCTACGTTGTTCATATTCAATTTTACATTTGATGGTTGTAACTATATTTGTATAAGAATCAAGAAACCCATATAAAACATCCTTAATAAAAGAGTTAACAAAATTTCTGAAATCCGCATAGTCAGACATAAGCTCTAAATAGCTATTAGATACATTCTTTTGTTAGAAGTTAATTCCTTTACTCTAAAGGATAACAAAGAGTCATAAACACTAAGTATCTTATTAGCTTTAGTGATATGGTCATATGCAAAAACAACATCTGATATTGAGACATCATCTATTATTTTTTTTAATTCACTTCTCTTTTCTTGATATATAGGAGGAACTCCTAACAATTTTGCTTTTTTCCTTTTCTTTACCTCTACAACCATTTTCATCCCTATAAAATTACACTAAAACTTTAGTGAGACATTTGTAATATCATTACCTACACAATTAATAGTTTTAACTATTTCCTGGCGTATAGCGAACTCTTTATAACTCAGCATATAGTATGATCAGTTTTAAAATCAACTTAACTATCGTTCAAATAACAATGGTTAGACCTACGCTCAATTATTATTTTTCGTAGCCACTTATTTCATTTGAGCTTTATATGTAAATCATGCCTCTATTTTCACTTAAACCATAAACAACTATTCTGCAGGAACTTGAGAAGCCAAGTTTAGTAATGTGCAACAGCAGGTCTAGATTCAGTAAATGTGTTATTTTAAGAGCTTTTACACTTATTTGTCATAATTATTTTATTCACAGAATACTTTTATCTTACTTCTACGACATAGTAATGAAAATAATTGCTAATAAGCATTTTCATGAACTGCTGATACTATCATTTGACCTGTAAATGATACTATCATGTGATACTATCACTATATGAGCAAATTGCCTCCATTTAATATTTCAAATAAGATTTTAGAGCCATGCCAAAAACAAGCCATTCTTTAGGGCTATTACAGGGGCTAAGCTTGTCCTTCACTACCAATAAATCCACGTAAAGAAAATCAAATTAAAACCATACAATCAACCTTGTCTATCGAGCGTAATTCTTTAGAGATAGATAATGTTAAAAGTGTTTTGGAAGGTAAAAAAATAACAGCGCCTAAAAAAACCTTATCGAAGTAAAAAATGCCATTAAATTATATAGCTGCTTAAAAGACTTAAGCCCCCTATCGTTGCAATCTTTTAAAAAAGCTCACAATATTTTAATGCAAGATCTTATCCAGACAAGTGGATCTTTTCGCAACAAAGGCGTAGGAATTATAAAAGGCAACGAAACAGCTCATGTTGCACCACCTAAAAGAGTTCCTGATTTAATGAAAGATCTATGCTGGACTCTATGAGGAATGTATTTCATAGTGTATGCAGTGATTTTGAATCTTCACTAGTTGAGTTTGATGGAGAAAAAGATCATGTTTACTTGTTGGTGAATTATCCCCCCAAAGTGTCCATATCAAAATTAGTTAACAGCCTTAAGGGGGTTTCTAGCAGAATCCTTAGGAGAGATTTCAATAGAGAGATAGGACGCATGCTATACAAGGGGGTACTTTAGTCCCCAAGTTATTTTGCAGGCAGCTGTGGGGGCGCACCTCTCGAAATAGTTAAACAATATATTAAAGATCAGAAAGCCCCTAAAAGTAATTAAAGGGGCCTTACATCCTCCACCTAAAGAGAAGAGGTTTTACGGCGATTTTGATAAACACGAATATTAAGATTATCCATATAACAAAAATATACTATGGCCCCCTTACAGGATCATGTAAAAAGTAACGACCCCAGACCTAGAGCTAATCACTATTTTTTATGGCTAGATATTTTATTTAAAACCTCTAATTGATACTAGAGCAATCAAATGATCTTATTTTTATAAAGATTAAGACTAAAAACATTATGTAATCTAGCTTTTTGTCGATATAAAAATATATGTTGGCTCAGTTAATGGACTTTTTGTGACTAAGTACGCTTTTCTTGCTGTTATAGCTTCAGGTTGTGGTATTTTAGCTTTTATCCCACAGCTTTACCGTGTGTACCTATTAAAACAAGCATCTCAGATCAGTTACGGGTTTATATTTATTAATTCTGTTTCATCTATATGTTGGCTGCTGTATTCTTATCTAAACCAATTATCAGAAATTTTATATCCACAGATCGCCTATGCATTAATGGTTATTGTTCTTCTTATTTTTAAAATATATTTTTGTGAAATTAAAAGCAGAAGAGATCCTTCTTAATTTATGTCTCGTTAATTGCAGAACAATTTTCTGATGATTCTATAGTGTAATATTATAAAATTCAACTAACTATAGGATATGTTTGATTTTAAGAACCAAGTACACTAGTAAACTTGGTATGCTAGACATCTATGTGTTAAATACAATTATTTTAAATTTTCAGTCCATTATTGGCAGACAATGGATTACCTACTTCATATTCTTTTTCAGTTGTAACATTATTATTTCTACTTATCATTGAGTATGCATACAAAAATGGTGCTTTACATGAACTACTTACCTGAAAACAGCAGCTCTGACTTTGTGCTATATAATCTCTAATTTCATTATTTTTATCTAAAAATTCATCTCTAACATTTGAGAACTTGTCTATTTTTTCTTGATCTATTTTGCCAGTGCTCATGTACTCCTTAGCAGCTTCTTGTGATTCTTGCCGTAAATCCCTAAGATCACCACTCATAGACTCCAGCTCTTGATTAAATATATTTTGCTTACCTAAATATTCTGTTGCTATTTTCATAGAGCCTTCTAAATATACTTCGGCATACTCTAATGGCTCTTGGTAACACATAAATGCATCAGCTTCTTTTTTACTTTGTTGTAAAAAAATATTAATTTGTGCTCTTTCTTGCTGTATTTCTTTTATAGCAACTAGTGCTTCCTGTTGCTCTGTCACTCTATTAAAACTTTTGCCCAGATTATATAGTTCTTGCTGATAATCTAAGGTCGCTTCAAGAATATTTAATCTATTACCACTCCATTTAATTTTATAACGCTCATAGTGGCTGCAACCACCGAAATTTAAATCTCTCATATGTAAATAATCAGCTTTTGCATCAAATTCCAATGGTATTTGGTAAGTGCTTCTTCCCATTTCTTTAGGCCATCCGCATGATTTTAGACCAGCACCTAATACTTCATTAAACATGAATTTTGTTTTATGCTCATATCTTTCGTGTGCAGCAGCAAAATCATCACCCGATTGAAAGCTACTAGATTCAAATGATGATCTCTTTACATCATCAGAATGTGCCGCATTACAAAGCTCGAATAAAAATGAGTCAAATATTTCATTCATTTCCCGACCACCCAAGCCAAGATTAATTTCTAATCTAGGTGCATGATCCTTCTGGGTAACAAACTGTGCACATGGAGGCAAGGGAGAATCAATCAATTCCACGTATAATCCTGGGTTTGATAGTTCAGCTTTTGCTATCAGATCTGCCATTTGTGGATTTTTCTTAACCAAATTATTTAGGTATCGTTCAATTTTATTGATTTCTTTTTGCTGAATCACTGATGATCTGAATTCTATCATGATGACTTTGCCTTTTATTGTTCTTATAATTTTAGCTAACATAATATGTGATTATTTGAACATCAACATTTTAAGTTAAATATTCTTATTTATAAATATCTTGATAATCAAGGCGTATTTACCAGGGTATTCATCAACATTTGAATAATATCGATGCCATTTCTATTTGAAAATTTATGGCGTAACCCCCCTGAATTTATCCATAGGAAGTGTCAGGGATACAAACTCTCTTGATGCCAATAATCTGCTTTCAGTGTGTATCTCTCGCGCGAGTGCAATCTTGCATCACCTTGGTGCCAAAATTCATATACACTAGGTGTTAATTTATACCCACCCCAATAGTTTGGCCTTGGAATATCTGTCTCTTGAGCAAATTTCGCTTTACCCTCTTCAATCTCTGCACTCAAGCTACTACTTTCAGGGATCATGCTACTTTGTTTTGAGACCCAGGCACCAATTTTACTAGTCCTGTCACGCTGAGCATAATAGTTATTAGAAATATCTTCTGTAGTTTTGCAAACGGTACCTTCTATACGCAGTTGCATACCTAATGTTGGCCAATAAAATACTACTGCTGCTGAGCTATTTGTTGCTAACTCCTCGGCTTTACGACTCGTATAGTTGCTAAAGAAGGTTAATCCAGATTCATCATATAATTTAAGAAGTACATAGCGAACACTGGGTTGCTGTAAGTCATTTACTGTAGCCAATGCCATATTATTCCAAGTATCTGGCAACTCTTGCTTTGCCTTTGATATTATCTCCATAAATCTATCAAATGGTTTGCTCATAACTTAGACAGCTCCATTCGGATGTGCTCAGACAAGGACTCAACAAATAATGGTTGCTCATTAAGGCAGGGAATTAGGTTCAAGTTGTCACCACCATGTTCTTTCCAAAGCATACTGGCTTGCATGCCAATTTCTTCTATAGTCTCCAAGCAATCAACAACAAATGAAGGGCAACACACCGAGATGTTTTTCATTCCTTTTGCTGCCAACTCTGTTAATACATCAACTGTTACAGGTTTGATCCATTTGGCTTTACCTAGCTTTGATTGAAATGCAACCGTATATTCACTTTCACTTAGTCCAAGTTGACTAGCAATAGCTCTACTAGTAGCAAAACACTGTGCTCTATAGCATTGCGAGTTAACAAAGCTCGGGCATGGTGAACTTTTAAAACACTCACTTTTTCGACAACCAAAATTACTATCTGCTAACTGTTGTACTGGTAAAGAATGATAACTCATTACTAAATGTTCACGCTGCTGATAACCAACACTACTTCTAATGCTCTGAGCCCAAGCTTTAATAAATAAATCATTGTTGTAAAAAGGTGGTAAACAATTAACTTTATGTTCTATATTTATTTTTGCGTAAACTTTATCAACCTCAGCAACTATGCTTCCGGTTGTAGCTCTAGCATATTGAGGAAATAATGGTAATACCAGTATATTACGACACCCCTGTGCAATTAAATCACTATAACAATCATCAATGCTTTTTCCTGAATAACGCATAGCTAAGGATACATTAAGATTAGGAAATTTCATGGATATTTTGCTAGTTAATGCCTCACTATGCACTAATAATGGAGAGCCTTTCTCAGTCCATATTTTAGTGTATGCCTCTAAACTTTTTTTAGCTCGAAATGGAATTATTAATTTTTTTACTAAGAAATTTCGTACCATCTCTGGTAAATTGACAACATATGGATCCATTAGGAATTCATTTAAATATTTTTTTATTGAATCTATATCTAAATTATCTGGTGTACCAAGATTAACTAGAATTAATCCAACATTATTTTTTTTACCTATACTTGGAGTTCCCCAAAAAACTCTACTCTGTTCTTCATAGAGTTTTACTGCTGAGCTTGTTTCCATTATCCTGCCTTATGCGAATGCATCTAATCCCGTAATATGTCTACCTATAATAAGTTGATGAATATTATCCGTTCCTTCATAGGTAAACACAGATTCTAAATTCTGCATATGCCTAATTACTGGATATTCAAGGCTAATTCCATTTGCCCCCAATAAATTTCTACATGATCGAGCAATATTTAATGCTTCTAAGCAAGCATTTTGCTTTGCCAATGATACCATGACATGATTTAATTTGTTTTCTTCTTTTAATTTTCCAATATGCAGATTAAGTAATTTAGCTTTTATAATCTCTTTAAACATTCCCGCCAAGGAGCTTTGTACTAATTGCTTACTTGCTAATGGTTTACCAAACTGCACACGCTCTTTACAATAGTTAAGAGCACTTTCATAGCATGCTTCCGCTGCACCGATAGCACCCCATGCGATACCATACCGTGCTTGAGTAAGACAACTTAGTGCACATACTAGTCCACGCTCACTATTCGGCAATAGATTTGCATCTGGTACAAAACATTCATCAAAGTTTAACCCACCGGTTACTGATGCTCGTAGTGACATTTTTTGTTTAATCTCAAAACTTGAAAAACCTTTAAATTCCTTCTCTACTAAAAATCCACGGATCCCGACGTCAGTTTTAGCCCAGACAATAGCAACATCTGCTGTAGTTGCATTAGTGATCCACAATTTAGAACCATTTAATTTCCAACCACCATCTACTTTTTTAGCATATGTATTCATACTAGACGGATCTGATCCAGAATTTGGTTCGGTTAAACCAAAGCAGCCAATTATTTTAGCTTGTGCCATTTCGGGTAGGAATCTTAAGCGTTGTTCTTCGCTACCAAAACTATAAATAGGATACATACAAAGTGAGCTTTGTACTGATACAAAGCTTCTAATAGCACTATCTCCTTTTTCAAGCTCCTGACAAGCTAATCCATATGCTATAGCTGAGGCACCAATACCACCATATTTTTCTGGCAAACTCATACCAAACACACCTAAGCTAGCAAGCTGTGGGGTGAGTTCATCCGGGAAAACACCTTCTTCAAACGCATCACCAATGATAGGCAACACCTTATCATTTACAAATTTTTGAATAGAGTTTCTAATTAAGATCTCTTCTTCTTTAAAATGTTCATCTAAAAATAATATATTTTCCAAAGCATTATCCTTGTTCTAGCATATCTAGCAATGTAGTAACTATATCCTTGGTGCTGGGCATAATGTATTCCCAAGCTTTGCCAAGGGGAACAAAACAATCTTCTGCGGTTAAGCGTCGAGTGTTTTTAAAGCTAATGTTATTTTCCAACATCGCGGTAATTAATGTTTCACTAACTGATTTTGTCTGTCTTGATTCATCAACTATTAATATTGGTTTATTAGCTTTCAGAGCAGCAAATAAAGATGTTAATGGCAATGGGTTTAGCCATCGTAAATTAATTATATTAACTGAAATGTCATGTTCATTTGCTAATATAACCTTTGCTTGTCGTGATAAGTAATGTCCATTTCCATAGGTTATAATATTAATATCTGTCCCTGAATCAACAGATACTTCCATATTAGATACAGTATCAACATTTGGGTATTGCTCTAAAAATATTTTATCATTAGCTTTAGATAAATCCTTCGTATGATACAGTGCAATGGGCTCTAAATAGACAATTATACGATGCTCACTATATGCTAGCTCTAAACATTTACGAAACATTGTGACCGCATCACTTGGGGTTGAAGGGCAAGCAATAATAATTCCAGGTATATCACAAAGTGGTGCAATACTATTATCGTTATGAAAATGTCCCCCAAACCCTTTTTGATAAGCTAAACCTGGTACCCTAATAATCATCGGATTAGTATATTGGCTATTGGAAAAAAATGATTGTGTTGCGGCTTCACCACGCAACTGATCAATAGCATTAAATATATAAGCTAGAAACTGGATCTCACATACAGGTAAAATACCATTTAATGACATTCCCAACGCACTGCCTAATATAGTCTGCTCGTCTAACAACGTATCAAAAACTCGGTGCCGGCCATACTTCTCTTGCAGGTTAGCCGTCACTCTGTAAACTCCACCTTTTTTGCCTACATCTTCTCCAAATATCACCATCTCAGTACAACGCTCTAAAGATTCAGCCAATACTTTATTTATTGCCAATGCCAAAGTTAATTGTTTTGGAGATACGTCTTTGTTAACAGAGCTTAAAAATCTTTTTTCATAGGAAAATGGCACTATAGCGCGCATAATTTCTTTCTTACTATTAAGTTTTGGCTCTTTTATAATTTCCTTACTTAGATTTTGAATATTTGATTTAGTCTTCGTATATAAATTAAGGATTTCATCACAACTTAGTATTTTTTCATTCTCTAGCAAAAATGACGAATACAATAATGGATCTTCGGCCTCCATCGCAGCAATATCATTCTCTTCGCGATAATGTTGTTCGACATCTGATCCAGCATGGCCAAATAATCGTATAGTTTTAATTCGTAAGAATGCTGGAGCTCTATTGGTAAGGATATAATCTTTGGCTTCTAAAGTTACTTTAATAGTATCAAAAATATTTAAGCCATCACATTCAAAATATCTAAATCCATGCCGATTTTGCATACTACTCTTAATCCAAGTAGGCTCAGTTGGAACAGAAATCGCCATCCCATTATCTTCACAAATATATAGTAGTGGCACTGGAATACCTTGCTGACTTAGCCATGAACTTGCATTCAAACTTCCCTGTATTGTTGAATGATTAAAAGATCCATCACCAAAACTACATACTACAAATTCTATATCTAGATTAAGAGAAAGTTTCTTTGCTAAACCTATACTATATGCACACCCCAAAGCTCTCGGGCTATGTGAGGCGATAGTGCTAGTTTGCGGAGGAACATGTAAAGATTTATCTCCAAGAACCTTATGACGACCTGATGATATTGGATCTTGAGATGATGCGGTAAGTGCTCGAAGATGATTAATAACCATTGTATCATCATGTTTTATTTTAGATCTTTGTAGCATAAAAGCTAAATCACGATAATGCAGAAAAGCCATATTTTTAAGGCCAAGAGCATATGCTACAGCAGCCATACCTTCGTGACCACTACTACCTATTGTATAAAACCCTTGATTATTTTGCTTAAGCTCTCTTGCAACTAAATCTAAAACTCTAGTTTCAATTTGCGAACTAAATATATCTATTATATCTGAGCTTAATAATCCAAGTGTACTATTTCTAGTGTTGGTTTTTGGTATTGGTAAAGATTTAGTGCCAATTCGTTCCAAAAAACTATCTTCTACTAATTGGGTTCTATCAATTATAGTACTCATAGTATTAGGCCATTTCTGTTTTCAACTCACCAATAGTAGCATTATAGTCATTTGAATTAAAAATATGAGAACCAACTACAAATGTGTCTGCTCCAGCGGTAAATATTTCTTTGATGTTTTTATTATTTATACCACCATCCACTTGCAAACGAATGTCTTTTCCGTTGCTATCAATCATATCTCTAGCTTGTGCTACTTTCCCTAAAACATTATTGATGAATTTTTGCCCACCAAAACCAGGGTTAACACTCATCAACAAAATTAAATCAATTTTATCTAGTATATATTCTAACCCTTCGATTGGCATTGCAGGATTAAAAGCAATACCACACTTACAGCCAGCAGATTTTATAGTCTCAATAACTCTATCTACATGATGTGTAGTGTCAGGATGAAAAGTTATATAATCAGCACCAGCTTGGACAAAATCTTCAATGTGTGGCTCTACAGGCGTCACCATTAGATGTACATCAATTGGTGCACTGATCCCAAAATCACGCAACGATTTACATACTAAACTACCAACAGTTAGATTTGGAACATAATGATGATCCATAACATCAAAATGGATCCAGTTTACTCCTGCATCCAAAGCTAAATTAACGTCATCACCAAGTCTTGCAAAATTAGCGGATAGAATTGATCCGGCAATTATAGGCTGCTGTCTCATTAAAATACTCTTCCATAAAACCGTCCAACAAATATAGCCGATTATTTAGCAAAGAGCACTATCATCCAATCCTTTAGGGTAGCGAACTAACAACTATAGCCAGTATACAACTATAAATAAGAATAACCAGACCACATCAACAAAATGCCAATACCAAGCTATAGCTTCAAAAGCAAAGTGGTGCTCTGGTGTAAAATGTCCTTTGATACAACGCAGTAATATTACAAAAAGCATTATGGTACCAATAGTCACATGCATACCATGGAAACCAGTTAGCATAAAAAATAAGGTTCCATACATGCCAGAAGACAACGTTAATTTTAAATGGGTATAGGCTTCATGGTACTCATAAGCTTGACAGATGAGAAACATAGTACCCAATAGCACTGTACACGCCATAGCAGAAACTAGTTGTTTCCGTTTTCCTTTAAGCAAAGAATGATGTGCCCAGGTAATAGTCCCACCAGAACTTAATAAAATTAATGTATTAATAGCAGGTAACCCCCAAGCATCCATTTTTGCCAGCGGTCCAGGGAATAGGTTTTGATCAGGATTAACTAATAATGGCCATGCTGCTTCAAAATTGCTCCAAAGGTGCATATTAGTAGATGCGTTATTACCAGCACCTCCCAACCAAGGAATAGATAAAGTTCTCGCATATAAAAGCACTCCAAAAAATGCGACAAAGAACATCATTTCTGAAAAAATAAACCAAAACATTCCCCAACGAAATGACCGATCCATCTGTTTTGAGTATAAACCTTGAGCACTCTCGTCAATTACATTTTTAAACCAACCATACATCATAAAGATGATAGTCATAACCCCTAACGTAAAAACATAAGGAGCATAGGTGCGATCTTGAAACAACCCTGCGGCACCAACACCAATAAAACCAAGCCCTATCGCTCCAACAATGGGCCAATGGCTTTGTGCTGGTACATAGTAATGCTCATGTTTTGAACCCATGCTAACTCCTTAGCTTGTTGTATGCTTTAATCTATGTAAATTCGGCTGATCCGTGACATCAAACAGGGTGTACGACAAAGTTATTCTATGTACATCAGCAGGCAAATTTTTATCTAAATAAAACCTTAATCCTAGATTTGCAGTCTCACCTGCTCCAAGTTTTTGCGAACTAAAACAAAAGCATTCAACTTTTTTAAAATATTTACTCGCCTTGGATGGAGATATGCTTGGTATGGCTTGTGCTACCATTGTCCGTTTAGAAGGATTAGTTGCAAAATATCCAGTGCTAGCTAATTGGCCTGGATGAATTTTCACACTCGTATGTTGAGGCTTAAATTTCCATACCATGTTTTGATTATAGTTAACATCAAACTCAACGATAACCTCTCTTGTACTATCAACTCCATCAGGAACAGCACTTGCAAGACTCAAGTCCATTTTGCCATTCAATCCCGTAACATCACAGAACACATTATAGATAGGGACCATAACAAAGCCAAAGCCTGTCATTGCAATCACAACCATCAATGTACTTTTTAAAATTGGCTCTACTTTTACAAACAACGCTACAGCACTTAAAATACATAGCGCAAATAAAATGAAACTCCGCACAAAGTGTCCATTCACTTTAATATCAATATCATTGCGATAATAAATTTCAATGATAAGTGCCAATACAGTTACCGCACTCATCAAAACCAATCTTTTTTTCAATGGCCATGAAACGATATTTAGTAACACAGTGCTCTCCGTTATTTTACAGTCGGCGGGGTTTCAAATGTATGATATGGAGCTGGTGATGGTATTTCCCAAGTTAGTCCTTGTGCACCCTCCCAATAACAATCTTCCACCTTTTCAGATTTTCTATAGTATGAAACTATAATGTTATAAACAAAAATTAATTGAGCTAGCCCAAAGGTAAATGACGCAATGCTTGCCAACTGGTTAAATTCTACAAACTGTAGGGCATAATCCGGTATTCTTCTTGGCATACCAGCAAGTCCTAAAAAATGCATTGGGAAAAAAGTAATGTTAAATGAAATCAATGTAAGCCAAAAATGAAATTTACCTAAAGTCTCACTATACATTTTCCCAGTCCACTTCGGATACCAATAATAAATTCCTGAGTATATTCCTGTAAGTGCACCAGCCACCATAGTGTAATGAAAATGTGCAACCACAAAATAACTATCATGATACTGAAAATCTGCAGGAGCTATTGATAACATTAATCCAGTAAAACCACCAAAGGTAAATAAAATCACAAACGCTATGCTGTACAACATTGGAGTTTCAAATGTTAAAGAACCTCTAAACATAGTTGAAATCCAGTTAAAAACTTTAACCCCTGTAGGGACCGCAATTAACATGGTTGCATACATAAAAAATATTTCCCCGGCAACCGGCATCCCTGTGGTAAACATGTGATGAGCCCAAACAACGAATGATAATAATGCAATAGAGCAAGTTGCATAAACCATTGACGGATACCCAAACAATCTTTTTCTGGAGAATGTTGGAATCACTTCGGAGACGATACCAAAAGCTGGCAAGATTATTATATATACTTCTGGGTGACCGAAGAACCAAAACACATGCTGAAATAATACCGGATCACCACCCCCGGCAGCATTAAAGAAACTTGTACCAAGATGTCTATCTGCAAGCATCATTGTTACAGCACCTGCTAGCACTGGCATAACCGCAACCAATAGAAATGCAGTAATAAGCCAAGTCCAGCAAAATAATGGCATTTTCATCAATGTCATTCCAGGAGCTCTTAAATTCAACACAGTCGCAATTATATTGATAGAGCCCATGATCGAAGAGATCCCCATCAAATGTACTGAAAAGATAAAAAAGTCAGTACTGCTTGGAGCAAAGGTAGTTGATAATGGAGCATAAAAAGTCCACCCGAAGTTAGGTGCCCCTCCCTCCATAAAGAATGTGCTTGATAAAATAGCAAAAGCTATAGGTAAAATCCAAAATGACCAATTATTCATTCTTGGCAATGCCATATCTGGAGCACCAATCATTATTGGAATCATCCAGTTAGCAAAACCAACAAAAATTGGCATTACAGCACCAAAGACCATGATCAACCCATGCATCGTTGTAAACTGGTTAAACAACTCTGGCTCGAGAATGTTAAATCCTGGTTTAAAGAGCTCAGCTCTTATACCCATTGCGAGTATGCCACCGACAAAAAACATGATAAAACCCAATGTTAAATACATTGTGCCGATATCTTTATGATTAGTAGTTAACAACCAACGTTTAAAACCTTTTTGTGGTCCATGGTGATGCTCTGCATATCCAGCACTCATGCTCAAATCCCTTATTTTGTTAATTAACTCTTTAGTGACTGCCGAGTTTTTTCCATCCAGTCTTTAAATTCATCCTCTGGCACTGCTTTGACTACAATTGGCATAAATCCATGCCTTGCACCACAAAGTTCTGCACACTGGCCTCTATAGGTGCCAGGCTTTTCAATATATGCCCATGTCTCATTAATAAATCCAGGAATAGCATCTTTTTTTACTGCAAATGCAGGTACCCACCATGAGTGGATTACATCGTGTGCTGTTGTTAGAAATCTAATTTTTTTATTAATAGGCAAGACTAATGGGTTATCAACCTCGAGCAAATAGTATTTGCCTTTAGGAGCTCTATTAGCAATTTGTTCAAATGGCGTTGATAATTGGCTCATGAACTCAAGATCTTGTTCCAAGTAACTGTAATGCCAACGCCACATATAGCCAGTAATTTTAACTGTTAGATCTGAATCGCTAGGATCCTCCTGATCTAATAACACTCTAGTTGCAGGAACGGCCATAGCTATAAGAATTATGAAGGGTATGATTGTCCATATGACTTCGACAGTAGTACTCTCATGAAATTGTGCAGCTACTGCACCTCGGGATTTTCTATGAAAAATTATGGAGTAAAACATAACGCCAAACACCACAATGCCAATTGCAACACAGATCCATATAACTGTCATATGCAAATCATAAACAGCTTTACTAATTGGTGTTACCCCGGGTGTCATGTTGAGTGTTAAATCGGCAGATGCGGTATGAAACATACCAAGCATACAGCAGGTTAGAAATTTAAAGAATGGTTTAAAGCGATGCATAAGCATGCTCGCATCTCCTAGCTAATCGATAATTGAATATTTGACCGGCTTAAGGTATGCATTGTCAACTAAAAACCCATTACATATATAATACCTGTCGAAAGTATGGCGCCCAACCCTGCCGCAGTCAAGGCTAATGGGAGCTGGGTTTTAACATGATCCATGAGATCGCAACCGGTAAACATACTAGAAAATATTGTTGTATCTGATATCGGAGAACACTGATCACCAAAGACAGTCCCCCCTAATACTGCACCAAAACATATCTTTATAAATGTTGGGTCTGGGTGTACAGCATAAGCTAATGGTAAAGCTACTGGGTATACAACTGCATAGGTACCAAAAGCTGATCCTGTTGAAAATGCCGAAATCATACATAGCACTAACAAACAAATTGGTAATGCTGTTGCTGTTATATTTTTTGATAATAATTGAATGAGAAAGTCAGCTGTATGCAACTGTTTAGAAACATAACCTAGTGATAATGCTAGAGCAAAGATCATTGCTCCAATAGTCATATCCTTACAACCTGACATAAAGCCATCCATAATGGCGTTAAAGTTCATTCCCTTGTATCTAGCAATTACTACTGCTGCAAACACTGCTATCAAAAATGCTTCATGGGTCCAATTTGCATACTTCTCATGTAATAAGCCTAATTTCCAACAAGCAAATGGAATGATAGTAACACTAAGCAAAATCATAATAGGAGCAATAAACTCTGCTAAGGACGGCTTATAGCCATCAGGAATACTCACCGGAATATCATGATCATTTATTAAAGGTCTGGCTGTTGGTGAGTCTAGCTTACCAGTTGTCATTGCTCTGTCTTTTGCTGCTTGCATAGATTTGCCAATCCAGGGCAACATTCCTAAAGCAAACATTAACGTAAACAATACGGCAATAATTGAATAAAAGTTAAATGGGATACTTTCAAGATAAAATTTATAAGCATCGATTGGTGTACTAATAATTGGGATAGTTCCCGCAACTAATCCTGATATATACATTGGCCAGGCATTAAATGGTATTATAGTTGCAACTGGTGACGCTGTAGAATCGACTATGTACGATAACTCTTCATGTGAGACTTTCTGCTGGTCAGCTATTGGTTTTACGGTAGTACCAGTCAAAATTGAGCTAACAAATCCTCCTTGGTGAAAGATCATCCCGAGCACCCAGGTAAAAGTCAAACAAGACTTTCTAGATGTAGCAAAGCGTTTGCCCATGTTCTCTGCAAAGTACTCAGCACTGCCTGTTTTCTGCCATATGCCTAATATCCCCCCCAAACACCACAGATAGACTAAAAGCAGTCCTGCGTACGCCTCTGTTCCAATTGAAGGTAAAAGGAAAGTATTAATAACATTTAAATCAGAGATATTTTTAGTATGTAAAAATAAAACCAAGCTCCCTGTGCACACGCCAAGAAATAAAGACACAATAACTTGCCGTGTTATAAATGCTAATGTAATAGTCACAATACTAGGTAACAATGACAGCCACGAGACTTCTATAAGTTCACTCATGTTATATTTCCTTAACTATTACTTTTTAAATTTACTATCAACGCTAAAAATTCTAGCATCATCTAACCTATACGCTGATAGTTTGTTGCCCCACATACATCCAGTGTCAATGCCAACAAACTGTCTACTTCCTGTTTCACCTAATAGTGCAGCCCAATGTCCAAAAAATACTTTTGTATCTAGCATTTTATTTTCCAACATAAACCAAGGTGAATACCCTTTAGGGCAATTAGTAATACTACCTTTTATTTTTAAATCTAAAGCTCCATCGTTAGAGCAAAAACGCATGCGCGTAAATACGTTTAGAATAAATCTAACTCTATCCCAACCAGTAAGGTCTTCAGTCCATTTCAACGGCTGGTCCCCAAACATATGCTTAAAAAAATCATCCGCCTGATCACCGCGAAGTACATCAGCAACCTCGCTTGCATAACCCACTGCATCCTGCAAAGACCATTTTGGTAATATTCCAGCATGGACAACAGCAATATTGAACAAATCATCATAGTGGAGAAGACCCAACCTTTGCAACCAAGATATATAGCTAGAACAATCTTTATGTTCTAAAATCGGCAAAAATCCAGAAACATCTTTAATTTCAACAGCATTTTTCGCCAAAGCAATTAGCGTTAGGTCATGATTACCTAAAACACAGTGTGCACGCTCACCTAGATTAATAATAAAATCTAAAGTTGCAATAGGCTCAGGACCGCCATTAATTAAATCACCAGTAAAAATCAGTTTATCATTACGAATATCAAATTTGAACGAAGCTAATAATGCCTGCAATTCTGAAAAACAACCATGAACATCCCCAATAATATAAGTACTCATAATAAGCTTTTACTTTTAACTAGCTTGGCTATCTTAATATAGTCATGTTTAGGAATTTGTTCTGGCCGTAATTTAGATGAAATATCTAACTCTAAGAAATCATTCTGATCCAATAACCCTTTTAAACCATTACTAATGGTTTTACGACGAGCACTAAATGCTTTTGTCACAATATTATTTAGAACCTGCATATCAACATCGTTATCTCTAGCAATAGAGTTAGGCCGTAAATGAACTATAGCAGACTCTACTTTGGGTGATGGGTAAAATGCTGTGTTAGGTACTATAAATAATACTTCAATATCACAATAACAACTAGCCATAATAGTTAACCGACCATAACTTTTATTGCCATGTGTACTTGCTAAACGCTCTGCTACTTCTTTTTGTAACATGAAAAACATATCAGAAAACAAGTGACTATTCTTAAAAAGCTGAAATAATAACGGCGTTGAAATATTATAAGGTAAGTTGCCGATTACTTTTAATATTTTACCAGATGCCACATCATTAAAATCTGTTTTCATAACATCGGCATGAATAACATTTACGTTATCGTTATCTTGATATTTAGACTGTAACGACTTTGCCAAATCATTGTCTATTTCAATAAGAGTTAAGCTCTTAACAGCCGATACAATATGATTAGTTAAAGCACCATTGCCAGGGCCAACCTCTAAAATATCATCAGTACTTTGCAGGTCACATGCATCAATAATTTTGTAGATGTAATTAGCATCTTCTAAAAAATTTTGCCCAAAACGCTTTTTAAATCTATGGTTATGATTATTTTTATTAGCCATTTTTAAAAAAGTTTAACCTGAGCACGGTCACGTACTTGTCGAATCCACACATCAACCATCTCAATGTATTTCTGCTCACGTAAAGACATCGACGCTTGCTTCTTTGCTAATTCCCTGGAATTAGTAGAAGTTCTTTTACCTGAAACCTCTATAATATGCCAACCTAATGGTGTTTTAAATGGTGCAGAGATAACATTTTCATCTATTCCTGCAACTTGTTTATAAAAATCTGGAACGACAGCCTCTTTAGCAATCCATCCAAGATCGCCACCCTTTGATGCAGTGCTGAGTTCTTGAGAATACTTTCTCGCTTGTTCATCAAATTTTTTCTTACCAGTACTAATTTCTACTGTGATTTTATCTAAAAGTTTTTGAGCCTGTGCATCAGAATTATTTTCGCCAACTTTAATAAGGATCTGTCTAACATTGAATTCTGCAACATTCTTAATTCCTGTAGTGACGATCTGCTTATCAGTTAATTTCACTATATGAAAACCACTACTACTTTGAATTGGCTGCGATACTTCTCCAATTTTCATACTCGTCATTTGTTGAGCAAATATAGTTGGAATTTTCGAAATTTCTCGCCATCCTAAATCACCCCCTTGCAAACTTTGCTGCCCTTGAGAGATCCTTAATGCCATAGATGAAAAATCAGCTCCAGCTTTTAACTGTGCTATTGTTGCCTTAGCTTGAGCTCTAATACTTTCAACTTGTTTGCTATCAGCATCCTCTGGTATTTGAATTAAGATATGTGATAGACGATAGCTTGCCCCTAGCTGCTCTTGACCTAAAGGAGAATCTAAAAAGTTTTCAACTTCTTGATCAGAAACACTTAATCTTGGCAGAACTTCTTGTTGCTGTAACTTATTAATAATTAGTTCTTCATGCATATTCTTTCTATATGCTTTATATATAATTCCAGCATCTCTAACTTGCTGTTTTAGCTCTGATACATTAATTCCTCGTTGTTGAGCAACACGCTCAATTGAATGGTCGATGCTTTGTGCATCAACAACTATGCCATGCTCTTCAGCCAAATCTGTCATCACTGTATTCAAGATTAACTTATCAAGAATTTGTTTATCAAAAATATCTCTTGGTGGTAGGGCCGTTCCAGCTGGTAGCTGCGCGACAATCATTTGCTTGTATTCATCCATATGCGATTTAGTAATAATTCTATCGTTAACAGATGCCACTATCTTATCCAAAGATTCTGGTGCACACATAGCACAATGGCTCGACACAAATAGGAGTACAGTAATACAGAGCCTAGCTAACATCTCAATCCCCTTAAAAATATACAAACAACAGTTACCCAACTTAATATAATAAGCTAAATTACCAAGCGGGATTTTAGCAGATCCACCCCAACATGGGAATCATTTAGTTGGTTACTTAATTATTTTGGTAGTCACTAGGAAGCACCGCACCAGGAATAGAAAAATCTATGGGCCTTTTTGCACTGACGGAGGTAAAGCCCGTTAAGCTAAACTGTAAACCAACCGTATTATTGTACTTACGACTACGTGCCCCAGTATTTTCAATATTATGAATAGTCCTTTCATGTAGCCAGGTAAGCTTAATACTATAGCAACACTTATAAAACTCTAATCCAACACCAACTTTATTTAAGTTACGCTGCACAATATCATAGTGGGTTATACCTTGCACTAATAAATTATCTCGCGGAAATAATGAAAAAGAAACCCCAATTTGGTTGGTTTTAACCCCAGATAAATCATTTGAATAATCATAGTTAATGTTAATAATATTATATTCAGTAGGTATATAGCTACCTCCAACAACTATAGAGCGATTTAAACGCTTTTTATAATCATAAACCCAGTCAGCATCAACTTGCCAATGCATATTTATTTTGTAGAATGCTCTACTAGCGAAAGGGGTATGTCTGGTACTGCTCATTGTAGATTCTAATGGATCTTGCCTTAGCCTACTTAAATAGTATATTTGACCGACTCCAATACCGGCTAATTCTTCGCCAATGCTATTCATGAAATTTGAACTTAGTCCTAGGCTAACTTGATTGGTACTAGAAATTCTATCAAATCCAGAAAACCTATTATCCTGATATAATTCTCCATAGCTGAATTTTTTTACGCCACTTTCAAATACTGGTAATAGCGATTGATTTTTATGTGGTGTATATAAATATTTAATTCTAGGCTCTAATGTTTGCGTCCACTCATTACTTGGAACCACTAGCTCCCTCTCAAATATCAAACCACTATCTAAACTATATGTTGGCAATATTCTTGAGGGATTTTTTGCCATATTATATTCTGATGAAGGTCTACGCAGCTCTTCACTTAAAATATCAAGTTTTACTGATGGGCTCATAAACCATCCAGGATCATAATCTATAGGTCGGGATAGTGTTGTCTCAACATGATAACGATTGCCAGTCGTTAATGGCGATACTCCAGAGATTTTATCTTGAGCAAAATTAAACCAAGAGCCTTTTGATGTTGAATAAAAACCACCATAATTATGTGTTAAAAATGTTTGTGATAGTGATGGTAACACCCGATAAAGATTACCAGGTTGTGGTGCATTAAAAGCGTATAAGGTCTGGTATTGCCGTAATTCTACATCAGTAGCACCAAAGCTAGAATTATAGTTTAACAAGAAATTTTGTGGTAAATACTGTGGATTAAAGATCTCCGGCAAAGTATGTTTGTCTCTAGATAAGTCTCTATGTAAAATTCTCTGACCAGTATTAGAAATAAAGTTATCATCGCCCACTTTCACATAATAAATCTGATATAACAGAGAGTCATTTGGTCTACCAACATGTTGAAGATTAAGGCCATACCGCATGCTTAATGGTTTTAGTCTCTGCATCTGGACACTATTAACTGCTATAGATCCTGGCTGAGCAATTTTTTCAGCTCGAAAACCTTTATATGCCCGCTCATTAACAAACCAGTCTAGCTCTAAAGTTCCTTCATATGTATTAGATAAATAGCGAAATTGATTAAATACTCTTAAGCCACTATGAGTATTCCAAGTTGGTGTTACAGTAGCATCATAATTAGGTGCTATATTCCAGTAATAAGGGATCCCAAAACCACTTCCAAGATAACTTTCACTTTGCATAATAGGTAATAATAAACCTGATTTACGTCGATCATCTATTGGAAAGCTTACATAGGGCCAATAAAATACTGGTTTATCCTTTATATAAAGAATGCTATGCCAAGCATTACCCCAGCCAGAATGTTGGTCCATCTCTAATTTTTTAGCTTTAAGATGCCATATTCTATCTCTTGGTGAGCAAGTACTATATGTTGCTTTCTCTAAATGAATCACATCATTTTTATCAATAACTATTTTCGGAGATGAACCAAAGCTATGACTTGAAAATAAGTAATAAGTACTATTATGCAATTCTTTTTCTTGCTTGGTAACATCATCTATAGCGTAAGAACCATTAAATCTTTCTTGTGGGCTGACCATACGTACATTGCCAAATGCTTCTAATTTATCCAGCTCCCCGCCATCATCTTTAAAAAATATTTTTATTTTGTCTGCAACAAGACGTCGCTGTTGTTGCTCTGCTACTGCTCCGCCAGTTAGCACTGCCATTTTATTCATAAGCATATCGCCAGAATCACTATTCAAAGTTATATCTCTGCCAAAGTCAGTGTCTGGTTTTATCTCTGGTTGGTAATATCCTTGGCACAAACAAGACCTATTTTTGCCAGAGCAGGTGTTGAGGATCATCCAGTCATCGTCATAAGCTAAAGAACTTATTGGCATGAGCATGGCTATAGCAAGAAGATTGCTTAATACTGTATAGTGTTTTTTTATCATCAAATTTTAAAGCCGGGAAGTGAGTAATTGCTAGCAAGTATAACAAAACTTATGCATCAACTAAAAGAGCATCCTAATACCAATATTATTGGTACGCCTACAAGAATTGAAAATATTGCTGGAGATGCAAGTCTGAGAGCCTATTACCGAGTGTTCACAACCAAACAAACCTACATACTTATGGACTCAAGCCAAGATCCTAGCTTCGAAAGATTTAAGCACCTAACCGATTATTTTCTGAAAAATAATTTTAATGTCCCTAAAATATTTTTTGAATTTGCAGATACTCAAGCCCTGTTAATTAGTGATTTTGGTGATAACCTATATAGCGAACTAAAAAAATCAGAGTTCAATGAACATTATCTATATGCCATGGAAACCCTAGTTGATTTGGCAGCTATCAATCCAACTACAACCACAATGCCTATTTTTTCTGATTCATTGATACAAAGCCAAATGCTTCTATTTAAAGAATGGTACCTGATGCAGTATAAAAGCATGCCTATCAATAGTACCATCGACTCTATTTTGTCTTCCCTAGTAGATACTTTTGAATCGGTTTTTAAGAATGCACCTCAAGTTATTGTGCATATGGACTACCATAGCCGTAACTTAATTAAAACAACATCTCATAGCCCTGGGCTCATAGACTATCAAGATGCAAGAATTGGTCCCATTGGTTACGATGCTGCATCACTATGGTTTGATGCCTATATTGAACACTCTGATGCAGATATAGATAAATGGGTACAGCAATATTTAGAACGTCTTCAAGCTATCCCTAAATTTTCTTTTTTAACAAAAGACCTATTGTTAGAGTTTTGTTACATGAGCGGCCTGCAACGACTAATTAAGATTTTAGGTATCTTTGCACGACTAAAGATCATGTATAAAAAACCAGCATATGAACAATATATACCAAAAGTAATCAAAGATATTAACTATATTCTACAGTTTTATCCTAAATTGAATGACTTTAAAACATTACTCTCAGATGTTGCAACGACCGAGGTTGCTTAATTATGAATGCAATGCTCTTAGCTGCAGGATTGGGTAAACGAATGCTTCATCTTACTAAGCAATGCCCTAAGCCACTACTTAAAGTTTCTGGTAAACCATTGTTACACCATGCTATCAGCCATCTTATTAAAAATGGGATCACTGAAATCGTAATTAATACGCATTATGAAAGTGCCATGATTATCAAATATATCAACGATAATAAATTTTCTGCCAACATTCATTTGATTGTTGAAGATGAACTTCTAGATACTGGCGCTGGGATTTGTAATGCTCTCAAGTACCTTGGCCCAGAGCCATTTATTGTTGCTAGTGCTGATGTTATCAGTAATATTAATTATCAATCTTTATATTTACCAAAAGGTTCCAGTGCATCATTAGCTATGGTGAAAAATCCTAGTTTTAAAACTGCAGGTGATTACAGTATTATTGAAAGAAAATTAATTCAAAAACAATCATCGCTAGAAAGCTATACGTATGCCAATGTTGGATTATTTCACCATAGTTTCTTCACCCATCAAAAGCCTGGACCTACACCGCTAAGATTTTATATTGACCGAGCCATAGCAAAACAAAGAGTCCACGCCTTTGTTTACCGAGGATCTTGGTTCAATATTGGCACGCCTGAACAACTTCAGGAGTGTGAAGCTAACATTATTGAAAACTAACCCCAAACTCCATGTGGTGTTAAATAACCATGATAAAAAGCTATAAATAAACCACCAAACAAACCTATGGATAAAACAATCCTAAGGGTTAAAGCTTTTACAGTTTGTAGCGAGCCATTATCGTCCTGATTTGCTAATAAATGATATAAAGCAATAACAAGACTAGACATAATCGCTAATATCATGAAAATAATAAGTCCCGTGATTAGATTGTGAGCCATCAATGTCCCCTATTAAAGTTAAAATCCTTGATTTATGTGTTATAGCTACTACTTGCCTACTATTGTATCTAGGTTCCTGGCAATTGGATAGGGCACAACAAAAAAGCCATCTTATTGCTCAGGTAAACAATACTAATTATAAACCAAAAGACGTAAGTGTCATTGCTTACGATGAACTTGTTACATATGAAAAAATAAGTTGCACAGCCAAGATCAACTCTACTCAAATCATTTTATTAGATAACCAAATGATGGACCATCAAGTTGGTTATCGTGTGCTCGCACCAGCTACCTGCAAAAATTCTAACCGTATACTATTAATTGATAGAGGTTGGATTGCCAAGAAAAAAATTGATACTTTACCTCCGGTAAACACCCAAGAGCGCATACTAGAAGGCATGGCTATATGGCCAAGCTCAGGCATTCTACTCAAGAAACAAACTCTTCCTTCTAAACTCACATGGCCACTTATTTTGCAAAAATTAGAGCCAGAACTGATCGAATCAGCTTTAAATTCTCAAATATGGCCTAAAGCTTTGCGTTTAGATGCTAATAACCCCTTAGCTCTTCAAGTCCCAGATGTTGGTGTAAACATGCCGCCAGAGAAGCATCAAGGTTATGCTATGCAGTGGTTTTCTCTTGCCTTGGTTTTAATGGTATATTACTTCTTCAATCGTAGGAAAATTATTAACTATGAGCCAAAAGCATATAACTAAAACGACAAGAGTTATCCCCTGGATAATCTTATTTATCTGTTTGCTACCTAGCATATGTGCAAATATATTATATCGACACAATCTAGTTAATAACCATGAGAGTAAACAGAATGGGAATTTAATTTCACCAGTAGTATCTGCAGATCCTCTTAAGTTAACTCCTCTAGAGTTAAAGCTGAAAACCGGCAAGCAAAATAAAATGCAATGGGTTGCTGTGTATGTAAAACCCAAAGAATGTAATGAACATTGTGAGCAGCGCATACATGAACTTAAGAATTTGAAAATTGCTCTAGGCCGTGAATATCATAAGCTCACACTTAACACAACAAGTCCACAGCAACTAAATAATTTGAATTTATTAGCAGAACAAATATACCTCATAGACCCAAACAATTTTATTATGATGCAGTATCAGAAAGAGCATAATACCTCGAATATCTTAAAAGATATTAAGCATTTACTAAGGTATTCCAATGGATAAAAAAATACTTCACTTATCACGCTTTGGTGCTGTATTTGCTTTTATTGTTATAATTGTTGGTGCCTACACGAGACTTACTGATGCAGGGTTAGGTTGTCCTGATTGGCCTGGATGCTATGGCAACTGGAAAGTACCAAGCACAGGACAGGAACTTGGTACAGCTAATGGCTTATACCCTGGTGTACAAATAGAATCAGCAAAAGCTTGGACTGAGATGTTTCATCGCTACATTGCTGGCACCCTAGGCTTAGTAATTTTTGCAATATCATGTCTATTAATAAAACAAAGATCTTATCTGTTTGGCATATCTTTAAGTGCTTTAGTGATTTTTCAAGCTATTCTTGGCATGTGGACAGTAACTCTTGGTCTATACCCACTAGCAGTAATGGGGCACTTATTAGGTGGGCTAACCCTGTTTAGCCTATTAGCTTGGCTAGGAATTTCTAAGTCCCATAAAGCCATTAACATACCTTTATCTCTAAATGTCATCGCAAAAATTAGTATTTTGATCCTCTTTATCCAAATATTTCTTGGAGGGTGGACGAGCGCTAACTATGCAGCTTTAGTCTGTGCAGACTTTCCAACTTGTCAGGGACAATGGTGGCCAAAAATGGATTGGGCTCTAGCTTTTTCATTTACTGATGTCGGTATTTTCAATAGCCCTGGTACCGCATTAGAAAATCCAGCCCGAATTACTATTCAAGTAGCACATAGAATTGGGGCTTTAATCACCACAATAACACTGCTTACTCTTAGCTATCATGCCTTTCGCACACAAGAAAAAAACATGCGCATATTTTCGGTTGCAACACTCTTACTCTTAATTTTGCAAGTAAGTTTAGGAATATCAAATGTCTTGGCAGGACTACCGTTACATGTTGCTCTAGCTCATAATGGTGTAGCAGTACTCTTGCTGCTAATGGTTATTTTAATTAATAAAAGATGCTCGTATGTACCAAGTAAAATATAAACCAATTCAAATTTTTAAAGATTATTTACAATTATGTAAACCTAAAGTGATCCTTTTAATGTTGATTACTACATGGGTTGGTATGCATTTAGCTACTTATCAAATTGTTCCTCTAGCAACTATAATCATTGCCACCATTGGGATCTCTTGTGCTGCAGGCTCAGCTGCCGTTATAAATCATTTGGCCGATCGCCAAATAGATTCTAAAATGCAGAGAACAGCCAAACGACCCATAGCTGATGGCAGAATTCTTCCAAGAGATGCCATTTTATTTTCTACCATTATTGGCAGCTTTGGTATATACATACTCTATGCTTACATAAATCCCATAACAGCATTAGTAACCTTCTTCTCATTAGTTGGCTATGCTTTTATCTACACAATGTTTTTAAAATATGCTACGCCACAGAATATTGTTATTGGTGGAATAGTTGGCGCAACCCCTCCTCTTTTAGGTTGGACCGCAATAACCGGATCTATAGAGCCACACGCCCTGATCTTAGCATTAATTATTTTCATTTGGACACCACCACATTTTTGGGCTTTGGCAATACACCGATATAAAGATTACCAGAATGCTAAAGTACCAATGCTCCCAATTACTCACGGTATTGAATATACTAAGCTACAAATAATGCTCTATACAGTATTATTATTTGCGGCATGTTTACTTCCTTTTGCAACAGGCATGTCAGGTATATTCTACCTGGTAATAAGCACCTTATTGAATGGCAGATATTGCTACATAACTTACAAATTTTTCAGAAACAGCCCGACAGCCCCTCATGCTATGGCATTATTCCAATTTTCAATACTTTATTTATCAATTCTATTTTTATCTTTATTAATAGATCACTATATCCAAATGTATATTATGAGCACAATTTAAACCATGGAGATATTATATGGCTAGTAACGTAAACGTAATGCGTACAGTAAGATTTATAGGTTTTGGAATCATATGTTTAATAACACTATGGTATTTTATCAGCCCTAATATTAATGCCTCAAGTAAAATTCCTGTAACTCAATTAGCTACTGTTCTTGAACAAAAAGGCACTCCTCTCTCACCATTTAACTTAATTGATAGTGATGGTAATCACTTTAGTGAAAAATCTTTACGAGGTCACTGGAGCTTAATGTTTTTTGGTTATACGACATGCCCAGACGTTTGCCCTACAACGTTATCTGTTGTAAGTGAAGCTTGGAATGGTTTTAATGGTAAATACCCTGCTAAATTTATATTTGCCAGTATTAATCCAATCGATGATGATCCCAAATCATTAAAATTTTTCTTAAGAAATTTCCATAATGATTTTATAGGTGTAACAGGACCAAGCCAAGAAATTGCTAAACTAAGCCAACAATTAAATGTTATTGCACAAAAACATACCGACAACGAAACTGGAACTACTATCATTGATCACACGGCAGCATTGATGCTAATTGATCCAAGAGGAAGACTAAAGGCTGTCTTTACTCCACCTCTTGATGCTAATGCTATTATTAATGATTTAAATGCAATAACTGCGTAGCTATTTAATAATTCGCTTAGGGAGCTGGAAAACAACAGCTCCTTAGCAATACCAACTACTTCCTCTTATTTGAAATATTTAGTTGCAAAAGAAACTAAATTAATATAGTAATTTCGCCTTATAAACAAGATCTTGTATAGTATACTTTTCAGTATTCTTTATCTTTAGGACAAAAGTATGAGTGATAGTGACGAGTCTGATACAACTAATAGAGGTGGTGTTTACTTTATTTATATCAATCACATGAACACACCGAATACTTGGCAACCTGATGGCATATGGCAGTCATTAGAATATGCTTGCTTAGCTCATAAAGAAAATGGATTTCGCAGTAATATAAGAACTAATGATAGTGGACCTATATTAAATATGCGATATGAGAAAAGAGAATCAAATATAGTTGGTAACAATGAAGTCCTTGAAACAGGGGAATTAACACAACGAGACATGAGGGCACTATCTAGAAATAACTCTTGTTAATACGTATAGTTGATTAACATATAACTTTTTGGTTGCTATACAGTATCATTATAATAGCAACCACTTGCACATCAAAAACCTTTATAACTATCTATGTAGATATTACTTGTTTGACGTGTAAATACCTCTTAGCAAAATCATCATCAATGCTTGATAGCCTTTTTAAACTATCTCCTATTAATACAAATGGATCAACACCTCTAAACTTTGCCTTAATATCTTTATCAAGATATTCATTATTAATATTAAAATTACGACATCGATCTAATAGTTCAGTTATTTGTGTATCTTTTGCTGAATCTAATTTATCAAGCACTTCCATATCAGATGAAAAATGTAATTCATGCTCATCAATAATATTTCGATTAAGAGCATCTAGTAAGACTGTAGCGAACCTCTTGTAAATTTCAAGATTCCATCCAGCACCCCAGACTTTTTCTGAAAAATATAATGATAATTCTGCAAATTTCTTGGCAGTATTAGTGTCGGTGAAAAACCAGTTATTATCATGAAATTTCAAGTTACTTAGAATAACCCCAACATCATCAAGAGTAATTAATTTATGTACGACAGCATGATGTAAGTTATATTCAATTCTATCAGCACACAAATTTGGTAATTCTTGCTCTAAAGCCAAAAATTTATTATTTTGTGGATCCAAGTCATGTAAAGCAAAGCTGTATTTATTTAATAATCTATCAATCCCTTGCTGCTGCAAATACCAGATAAGTATATCATCTTGATATGAAGTACTCAGATCATTACGGTCTTTATATAATAGTTCAGCAATATGAGAAAATGCAGTATGAGAGGCATCATGTAATAAGCCACTTATTTGCTCATCCAAAGTACAATCATAGCAACGAAGCAACTCATATACCCCAATTGAATGCTCATAACGTGAGTATTTTGGAAAATTATCAATAAAATATCTTGGCGCCCCAGACTGATCAATCTTCTTTAACCGCTGAATAGCTATACTCTGCTCTAATTCAATTAATACAGGTTCAATTATTGGTACTTGCTGAAATACAGGATGGTAGATTGTCTTCACTATATATCTTCTCAACTTCTATAATATTTTTTGTTATTTATATATAGTGTGGAATGATTTTACTAATAACTCCACTTAAGAAGACACATCACTAATTATAAGAGTTATATTAAATCCCTACACAGCACATCAAGAAACTAAAGAATGCCTTAAATCTCTATCAACTGATAGTTCACTGTGCCTTTGCTAAAAATATAGGAGCTACTAACTTCTTTAATAACCCTTTAAGTTTAACTGATGATAAATTAATATTGCTAAATAATATTCCAAGGGAAGTTGTTAAGCAGGCTAATACTAGGTTTTGAGTGAGTGCCTCTTTTCCAAAGCACACAAGAAGAATCATCCCAATCAATCTGCCGACATATGTGAGAGAACTTAGAAGATAAATATCTCCTCGCTTTACTCCAGCATCCCACAACTGGTAAGCAATGCCTCCTCCAGTGGCTCCAGTAATAATAGCCATCATCCACTCATGAGATGATGGCATAACAAATGTTTCCATAGATAAATGTAAAACAAGAGAGATCATAGCGCCAATTCCACAATATAAACCGACCATTTCTATTGGCAGCGATGCATAATATCTAGAAAATACTGAATAACATCCCCATACAATAGCTCCACCAAATGCAAGTAAGTACCCTACTGCAAATTCATAACTGATATTATCTAGTCCACCATCCCCGGCAACTAAGATATAAATACCAAATAGAGCAATAGATGAACCTATAATCTTCTGCCATGAAAATCTCTCATTAGGCAAAAATCCCGTGCATACGACAGCAACACATGGCCATAAGTAATCGATCAAATCTACATGTGCAATAGGGGCAAATTGAGCTCCATATATATAGGCGAAATCACCACCGCAAACTCCAACTAATCCAGCAATCCATATCCAAGGATAATGGTTTTTAACAGTGCTCCATTTACGACTTATTGTGAGTTTGATAGCTGTAACTGAAAATGAGCTCATGAAAACGATTGTTAATAGCTCAAATATCGGTAAGGTTTTTATTTCAGATACAAGTAATGGCTCTACAGCCCAAATAAATAAAGCTCCGATTCCTAGATAAGTATGTTTTGCAGAGCTAGACTTTCTCAAGAAAGTATCCATTTTTAATATTATATATTATGGGGCAGACTAACTGATTTTTGTGTGAGGCGCAAGACCAATGTGGCATCATTATGCTTATTTCTATGCGAATAACTTTTTTAACTCAGCAATACTCATTAGTTGTTAAGAGACTAGTAACTACACCTACTAATTATTCCTATTTTGGAAATCCTTGTACCTCCCACATGGGTTCAGCATGATTGATAGAATACAAACCCTGCCACAAACTCATATGCCCTGTAGGTCTTAATTTCAAATAGGACAGCCATTTATTAAATTATTCAAACTAATCATTTATCAGTATATTCCTCCCCAACTGCTAGTAACCCATTATACTTATTATGGTTGCAGCTAAAATAAGGTCTATTGCTATGAAGCAAGTTCGCGGATTCTCTTTAATTGAGCTAATGGTGGTCATTGCAATCCTAGGGATCATGACAGCGGTAGCTCTACCTGCTTATAGAGACTATTCTGTAAAAGCTAAGCTTTCTAAGGGCGTGTACTATTTATCTGAGTGCCGTAAAAAACTAGAAAATTATTACCATGAATATGATGAGTTCCCTAGAAAAGTATGTGGACTAACAAACGGCGTCACTAGCACAGAAAAAATTGAGGGATTTACTCACATAAAATATGCCAAATGGCCATCTGGTTTACATGCCTCTATCTCCGCATCCTTTGATGAAAATACTGTTAAAGAAGTTAAAGAAAGCGGTCCAGATACTGGAGCCATTTACCTTCAAGTTCATTATGATAAAAATACTGAGTCGTTTATAACTAAATGCGGTCGTCTAAATTCATCACAAATTCCCGCATCATATCTACCATTGTTACCGACAAATTGTAGAGATGACAATATTGCTGGTGCTGCTCAGTAAGTATCATTTATCCAAATCTATAGTAATGCCCACGCTCACAACCAGGCTCGCAGGCTGCAGACATCTTTTCTTCTGCTTCTGCTTCTGCTTCTACTTCTGGTGTCACTGACAAACTTAATGATCCGAGTATATCGCCCTTGTAACTATCAACAATAACAGTAATACCAAGTTCATCTACAGCACGAATAAGAGCATAGCTACTACTCTTTAATACAATACAATCAATAAGAGCAATTTTTTCAAGATTTGTTCCCTTTAATACCGACAAAAGTTTCTCTTTCGTAAATCCAGATAAATCTAATTCACAATCCTGTAGCATTAGAGATGATTCTACTGTTTGACCAACCAAAGTTATAAAACTTAGACAAGTAAAATTAACACCTCTTTCGATTTTAAACATTTCAGGCATCGTTACACTCCATGTAGCTTATATATATTATTATATTTTACATTTCATGCTCTCTCTAGTAGACACATGATAGTTTTCATTCAGGACATTAACCATTCTTTCAAAAGTACGATACCATGTGAACCTTGTTTAATTATCTACCATATATAGATTCAGCAGAAAATTTTCAAACAAAATCGCCAGGGCCAAAACTCTACATGAATAACAATATCATTATTTTAAATTAAAATATAACGCACAGTTATTAATTAACCCTTCAATATTCATGCATTATAAATATATAACTTGATTATCAACATTCATGTCCGTACTATTATGAAAACTTCATATTCAGCCCTTCTCTAAAAACCCTGTTAAATACAGAAATATTATTAATTATTTTCATATGTTAGATCAGTATTTTTTCAGAGCCAACGAATTCAACAATTCAGACAAATCACAAACTATGGATTTTCCCGGCATAAAATAAATATGATATTATTAGAGTTCTAGTTATTGTCGAGATTTATATTTTTCTGATAAAATCATACATCGTGATTTAGGAGCGCTATTATAAAAATCAGATAAGTCTTGTTCACTCAATGGTAAAAATTCATTATGACTTTGAAGTTTCTTGGGCTCTTCTAGCCAATGCTGAAATACAGTAAATTTAACATCATCAGGGAGTTCTACCTGGAGGTCATCTAAACGTTCATTAACATAGTCTAATGCACACCTAGCTAAATTTGTATTTCGCAAAAGTTTTCGTTGCGCATTTTGAATCGTGTGCATTTTTCGTAACCCTACGACTGTCACTGAATCTTCAACATTGTGTTTCACTTCATCATATACTCGTAATAAATATGCAATACACAACCCAGCATTTTCATTATCACTATTAATTCTGGAGTTGAGAAACTTTTTAAATGGGTGCAAAACATCTGCATCAATATGCTCTAACATTACTTTCTCTATTTGTGGTGATTTCAACATTAAAATCTCCACAACTTTGGCATGTAGAAGAGCTGATCGTTCGACACAACAATTATAACGAAACAAACAATCATCAACTAACTGTAATATATTGCTAGGTTCATAAAAATCACTATCCATTTGATGGTGAAAAACGTTGAAAACACAATCAATAACATTTAGTTGCATGTGCTCTGGCAAATAAACACATGACTGTAATATTTTATTAATTTCCAAACATGACAATCTAGTAGATGTGCATACTCCTTGTAATATTGAAAATATATCTTGTATGTTGTATAAATGTGGCAAAATTTCAATTATCACATCCACACGTTTTGTGCGTTCTGTAAGATGGGGACCTAAAGATAAAACAACTTCAAACATATCATTTAATAGTTTAATATCTTCAAGCCAAAATAAAATATATACAAGTGATGACATTTGACTAAAGTTCATCGTTTTAGTTAAGTCTAAATCTTCACGTAAAGCCATCGCAACTTTTAAGATTTTCTCTTCTGTCCGGTTATCTAATCTTGTGGAACAACTTAGCTTATTTAATTTTTGCAAAATCACTCTTGTGAAACCTCGATCTAAGGCAAGAAAATCCAAATTTTGTAATATTTCAGACAGGTCATCTGCATCTAATGCCATGTTGTAAATCCTATATTATTTTTATATAAAATAAAATGTTAACTCAACAGTCACAACATGTAAATCAGCAGAATAAGTGTTTCACACTGAGAATATTGGCGCATATAACATTTGATTATATCTTCACCTCCAAGTCGACAGTACTTATAAATTCTTCTAATGTAAGCTCTTTTTTAAAAACAAGAAATAGAATTTATAATATTGTGGCAAACAATACTACAAGATGTCCCCTAAGTATTATTAATATAAATAAGATATTCATATTATATCAACAAACAATTTAGTCTTAACATCTAACACATCCACAGCATTGCTCAATTATATTGTTGAAATATTTCCTTTGCATTATTAGATTTCATTGGTTTCAGACTATAGATATAGATGTCACGCTGCAATTTTAGCACTTCCACATCAATACTCTCGTGGATAAAATCACACAATATGACATGAATATTATTAACATAGATAGATATGTATATACATATGATGGAACCATATGAGGTCTTAATTTAAGATCTAGTTTTCATACGTTCAAGTCTTATTATTTTTTCTTTTGACTTATGACCTTTAATTATAGTTAAAGATGTTTTCGTTACCCCTAGTTCTTTCGCTAGCAATTTAATTACTTCTTTATTAGCTTTACCATCTTCTGGAACAGCTGTTACGTATATCCGAATCGACCTTTCCTCTTCTTTATTATAACTCACCTTAATGCGATTAGATGCTGCCTTGGCTGAAACAGTAACTGTGAATGTATCACCATAATCTTCTAGTGAATTGAATAAATCAATCATAAATATTCATATTTAAATTTCATACCTAACCCAATCATATATTAAGTTTTGTCAAAAATCATTAAATATCCTAAACTTCAATAACCATTAAGTTTTGGCGGACTAAAATCACTTTAAGTTTGCTCTGTGTTATCAATGAAAATGTGTCCACAATTTTTATTTATTGATTAACAAAACACTAAGAAATCATTTATACTGACCTTCATAATGGCTTTTATTATTTAACTTTTATGCCTTGAAAAACTGATATGGGAATAAGTTCAGGATAATATTCCTGCTCCCTTTCAATAATAGAACATATTTTTCCTACCAAATAAAGTAGCCTGTGGTTTGTTTTTTCTCCTGCCAAATGTATTCTGTATGCCATCAATGCATTCTTAGTATCAGGTTTCAAACTATGAATAATTTCCACATTAACGTCTTTGCCATCAAAAATATCATTAAACATTTGCTCGTGAGTTTTCATGCATAACTTATATTTATTCTGTTCCTTAATATCATCGAGGAATATTGTCAACATAGTTCTAAATAACTCTGCCTCTCTATATAGAGATGCACTAGTATAATTAATAGTATATGTGCTGGCATGGCCCTGGTGAAGCATTTTTGTCCGTTGTTGAGCTTTCAGCTGTGCAAACACATATAAATCATTCATCTCTTCAGTAGCAGCTTCTATTGAGTGTTTTTTTGCAAAATCAATATTCCTATTACATCTAAGGTTTCCTTCTATAGATGTGTAGTCGTAGTATTTTCTCACAGTTAATTCAAGGCATTCCTTTAAATTTTCAGTTATTTTCTGTTCATCAAACTTGGGAGTGTTCTGTTCATCGACTCCATTGTAATCTAACTCAAAAGATACAACAGTTTCAGGATTTGCTATACTAATAGGACCTGGGATATTAGATGTAATAACTGATGAACCAGAAGCCTGCCCCTCTAAAAGAACTAATCCCGCAGTCTCCCTATCTGAAGTTAATAATGAAAAATCTGCTGCCCCACGAAGAAGAGGGCCTATTAACATTTGGTCTTCTCTGCTATTCAAAAAAATAACTTCTGGATATTTAGATATCATTTCTGCTTCAAAAATTGGATCTCCATACCCCATAACAGCCAATGTCGCGCCACTTTCTCGAGCTGAAATTGCTGCACACTCCAATCTATGATATCCCTTCTCTTTAGATAGTCTTCCTACAAATAAAATTACAGGCTTATCTTTATTGTATCCTCTAGTCCACTCTGAATTTTTCAATGTATTTATAAGAGATGCAGACTCTATGATTTTACTTAATGCCAATTTAAAACAATGTTTTTTTTCTCTTGTTAACATATGGGAAAAATCTAACTTAGTTAAATCCCCCATTATATCTTCATGTTTATGGATCACTTCTCTCCACAAAGATTCAAGAGAAAATTTGTTTACATCAATACCATTTTGTGCAACTTTTGTACTCTCCAAAGATACAACTTTGCTTTCATATACCATACTACCACCTGAAGCAACACTCTCTTCCAGTTGATTTAAAGAACCATTACTAACAAGATGCACTACATCAGCATTAAGAATACCCTGATTAATAGGGTGCTCCCTGCTATCTAAATGAGTTATGTTTACATTTAAGCTATGCAGGGTTTTTATTATAGCGGTACTGGATAATTCTATATTTTCACGAAATAATTTTTGCAAACTCACAGCTTCTTCACCAAAATGATGCAAATGAACAAAATCAACTTTACAATCATCTCTGTCTTGCTCAGTAAGATTTTTTTTTAAAATTTGTGAATTAAGCATTGATATTATATGTGCCTTTTCATTTACAATTTTAAACAAAATACCGTCTAAGTCATATCCGGGCAAAATATTTTCTTTCAATAACTTTATTTGTTCTTCCTTAAAAAAAATCTGCTTTTTTTTCAAACTGTCTAAATATTGCATTCTTATAGCTTTATTTTGATCCATTCTATTTTTAATTTTTTGTTTTTCATGTTCATTACCAGCTAAATCTATAAGCCTGGTCCTTATAGGTGCGTTAGACTCAAAATTAAATTCCTCTTGAAGAAATACCGATGTTTGATTGATGCTCCGCTCTAGCTGGCTCTTTATTCTTCTAAACTTATTTAGTTTAGCAATAATAACATTTTCAGTATCTTTGATTTCAGGAGATTGAGCCGCCCATATATCAATAGCTTTATTTATTGCTTCATCACTAAGAGTATATGGATTTTGTGGTGACTGTATTTCAGTTAAGTAAGAATATTTATTAGTTGGCTTTATTGCCATAACTTCTATTGTAGTTGAATCATTTACACTATAGTCAAAAGTATGCACTTCAGCTTCTATACTACCTCCTTTGTGATCGATTGTGATCATTTCAATTGAACGAGGTTGTCCAGATATAAAATCATATGCTGGAGAACCTTTATGAATGAAAAATGGGACTAATACAGAGACAGTATTTCCAGCTATTGCTTGTTCTTTTGTTACATCATTTACGACAATACCTAAACCACCAGCTTTAGCAGATGCAAACTCAGTCGTAACATGAATAATAGACTTTCCAGTAATAGGATTCATACGTAGCCAGCCGAACCTAGTTATTTACTGTTTGACATTATTTTCACAGTAAAGTTTCAGTGTAATTACTATTGTTTAATGACTATGAAATCTAAAAACAAGAAGAAATTAAATAATAGTTTATAGTCTCTCCATATAGTTACGAGATATTACAAAGGCAGTTTTTTGAAAATATTTGCACCTATAATGTGATGTATGTAGGGATTTTCAACATTTATTATTTAATATCTTCGCTGAGTAGCTAAGCTGTATTTACAGGTTAGCTACTCTTATAGACGATAGTCTCAAACATATATCTATTTAATACCTTTAGTGATCCCTATTACTTTTTGAAACCCTTTAGGTAATTTACGTCCACGCTGACCTAGCTGCCCTATATAATGCTTTAAATCTTTAAAAGCTAATTCTTTTTTACGTTTTCCTGAGTTTACTTGTAATGTATCCTTCTTTGTTAACACCACAATACCAACGACTTCCACACCCTCTTCAAACTCAGTTTTTTGAATATTAAAGAGTTTACGTCCCTTACCTTTAACCATTATTGGTACATCATTAGAATCGACTACTAACATTCTACCGTCACTACAGGCAATAGCTAGATAACTCTTCTCTTCTAATACTTCTAATGGAAGCAAGGTGATATTTTCATCTATCGTAACTATTTGCTTACCTTTTCTATTCTTAGTTACAAACTCAGTTTGCATTACGGAAAAACCATAACCTAATGAAGACACAGCAAAAAAGGTCTTTTTATGCTCACCGTCCAGCATATTAATAATTTCTGCCTGGGATCCAGGACTAATATGCTTAGTAATTGGCTCACCATGCCCCCTAGCTGAAGGCAGAGCATTAACAGATATTGAATAAGTTCGACCTTTGCTATCAACTAATACTATTGTTGAGCGGGTATTAGTTTTTAAATGCTGTAGATACTTATCTCCAGGTTTATAACTAAGTCCTAAAGGATCTAGTTCATGACCTTTTCCTACTCGGACCCACCCCTTATCAGAGAGAATAACTGTTACAGATTCAGCTGACACTAAAGTATTTTGGGAAATCTGTACAGCTTCCTTTCCTTCACATAAAATACTTCTTCTTTGATCATTAAACTCTTTTGCTATAGCTTTTAATTCTTTTTTGATTAAAGTTTTTTGTTTTGTATCAGAACTAAGTATTGACTCAATTCCTTCACGCTCTTTAGCTAAATCTTTTTGCTCACCTCGTATCTTAACTTCTTCAAGTTTAGCTAAATGCCGTAATTTCAAATCTAAAATAGCTTCGGCTTGTATAGGTGTAAGGCTGAATTTTTTAATAAGTATATTTTTTGGCTCATCTGAAGTACGGATTATATGAATAACATCATCAATACTTAAAAATGCTACTAGCAAGCCATCAAGAATATGTAAGCGCTCCAAGACTTTGGTTAACCTAGACTCTAATCGCCTAGTGATGATGCCTTGTCTGTACACTAACCACTCAGTTAATATTGTTTTTAATCCTTTTACTGAAGGTCTATTATCTGTACCAATAATATTCAAATTAACTCGATAATTTTTTTCCAAGTCTGTTGTGGCAAATAAATGTGACATTAAAGCATCAATATCAACTTTACTACTTTTAGGTATAACAACGATGCGTGTTGGATTGCCATGATCAGATTCATCACGCAAATCTGCAATTAATGGTAATTTTTTAGTTTGCATTTGTGCAGCTATTTGCTCTAACACCTTAGAGCTAGAAACCATATAAGGTAATGCATGGATCACAATGTTTTTATCTTCCATTGTATATTGTGATCTGATTTTTATAGCACCCATTCCTGTTTCATAAATTTTCTCTATGTCTGCCACTGGAGTTATAATATCACCCCCAGTTGGATAATCAGGAGCTTTAACAAATTGCATCAAATCTTTGGTCGTGGCTTTCGGCTTATCAAGCAAGTGGACACATGCACTTACAACTTCAACTAAATTATGTGGAGGTATATCTGTAGACATACCCACAGCAATCCCCATTCCACCATTTAGTAGAACATTTGGCACCTGTGCTGGTAATACCCTTGGCTCTTGTAAAGTGCCATCAAAGTTATTTAGCCAATCAACCATGCCAAGTTTTATTTCTTCTAACAACAATCGTGAATACTTAGAAAGTCTTGCCTCTGTATAGCGCATAGCTGCAAACGATTTGGGATCATCAGTAGACCCCCAGTTACCCTGACCTTCAATCAATGGATACCTAGAATTAAAAGCCTGAGCCATATTTACCATAGCTTCATAACAAGCCTGATCACTATGTGGATGATATTTACCTAAAACATCACCAACTGCTCGAGCTGACTTTTTAAACTTAGCATCATTAGATAACCGCAACTCTGACATTGCATAAACAATACGTCTTTGTACTGGCTTTAAACCATCCCCTATGTGTGGTAAAGCCCGGTCTAAAACAACATACATAGCATAATCAAGATATGCTTGTTCTGTAAATTCCGCTAATGATTTTTTTTCAATACCTTCTAAACTTGCAATATCTAACACTTAATTCTCACTAATTCCTAAACTGTAGCTAAATTACCCTTGGTTTCTAACCAGGCTCTTCTATCTAACGCTCTTTTTTTCGATAACAGCATGTCAAGAATGACATCTGCCTCTCCATCAGCAGTTAATTCTAACTGAATTAACCGCCTTGTATCTTGTGCCATTGTAGTTTCTCGTAGCTGTAATGCTGACATTTCTCCAAGACCTTTAAACCTAATAATACTTGGGTTCGCTTGTGGTTTTTCTGCTTTAATTTTAGCAAGAATTGACAACTTCTCTGCTTCATCTAAAGCATAATGAACAGTTTTGCCAACATCAATACGAAATAATGGTGGCATCGCAACAAAAACATGTCCAGCTATAACTAACGGGCGAAAATGTTTCAAAAACAAAGCACATAGTAATGTGGCAATATGCAAACCATCAGAATCAGCATCTGCAAGAATACAAACTTTACCATAACGCAGCGTTGATAAATCAACCTGACCTGGCTCGACCCCAATTGCTACAATAATATCATGAACTTCCTTTGAACGAAGTAATTCATGTAATTCCACTTCCCAAGTATTTAATATTTTACCTCGCAAAGGCATTACTGCTTGGGTCTGACGATCGCGCGCTTGCTTTGCCGATCCTCCTGCTGAATCACCCTCAACCAAAAATAGTTCCGTATACTTTGGATCTTGCAAAGTACAATCTGCAAGCTTACCAGGTAACGCTGGTCCACTTACTATTTTTTTTCTTGTAATAATTTTTGCAGATTTTTGTCTAATTTGTGCACGGTCAATAATTAGTTCAGCAATTTGCTTTGCTTCATCAATGTGCTTATTAAGCCATAGCGTAAATGCATTCTTGAGCACGCTAGCGACAAAACCTGCACATTGTCTCGATGACAAACGTTCTTTAGTTTGACCTGAAA
>JABJGS010000061.1 GCA_018703155.1 Francisellaceae bacterium
CTTCTGGGCAGATTCCTACGTATTACTCACCCGTCCGCCACTCGTCAGCACTCCGAAGAGCCTGTTACCGTTCGACTTGCATGTGTTAAGCATACCGCCAGCGTTCAATCTGAGCCAAGATCAAACTCTTCAATTGAAGTTTTTGTTCCGAAGAACTGTCTTTTTCGATAGATTAAAATCTATCTAGTCTTTTCGTTGGCTCCTGTTAATCTTAGGCACCCACACAAATTACTACTTCCTTTTTAAAGAACTTTTGACTTGCCCTTTGGCGAGTCCTCTTAAACAAGAGAGGCCATAGTAACAGTTTCTCATGCGGAGTCAACAACTTTTTATGAAAAAATTACATAGTTATAAAACAGCGCTCCTAATAGCTATAAGTAATAGCCCCTACCCAGACAATGTTTGAAAGACAACTAATGAAACTATGTTTTATTCCTCCATGAAAATAACTTAACCATATATAGATAACAAAAATTTTGAATGCTCAACTTATGAACATTTTATGTGCATTAAGGTGACTAAAATCCACTTATATCTATTTATAAAAATATCTTATATAGCATAAACACAGGCAATAAAGCCCTATGCAGTTTAACCTGAAGTTTACTCAATATCTTTTAAATAAAAATCATCTCTAAGAATAGATGCCTCACATTAAAGTATCTTAATATTTATTCTAAGCTATAGGTAAAGCTTATTTATTAGTTTTTAAAATGCAATATATATAAATATTTTATGTGTATACTGGATGCACGACAGGAAATAATCATTATGGAAAAGGAGAGTTATTATGGGAAATTGTGCTCAAGGAATGAAAGGCTGCATGGATGCGGATGGCGATGGTGACATTGATTTAGACGATCTAAGATTGTGGGCGACAAGAGGGGCAACCCAGCTTAAAACTGTAGTAACAACAATATTAGCTGTACAACAGGTAATTGCAGCTGTTGATCCTGATTTAGCAGGTAGCCCTGCTTTTGCTGAATTAGGTAAAGCTCTTGGTGCTATCAACGATGCATCTGAAGTACTTGCGGTTATTGCAAATAAGGATAGTAAATTCAATCAACTATCTAAGGCCTTAACGCGCAGCATTGAAGTTCTTTCAAATAATGGTGATAACGCTAAAGGCCCAACAGATGCAACAAATGCACTTCATCGAATAAATAACGCTATATCAGCTCTTGATAGACTAGGAAAATACCTAGAAACAAAAGCGCCTGAAGCAGTTCAAGGTGAAATGGGGCAAATTAATAGCTACATCAATAAAGCTAGACTCTACATTGCAACATTTGAAAACAGACTGGATGAGACAACAACAAGACTTGAAGCATCAAGACTTGATGCCGTACATGCAAGAAAAATGGGCACCACGGTTGTAGCATCTACAAGCCCTCGTGCTATAGTCGGTAGTGTTGGCCTCGAAGATGTTGAACTTGGTGGTGATGAGCTAGTTATTGATGGAACTGCAGCAATCGCTAGAAGAAGCCCCTCCCCCACACCTTCACATTAAACATAACGACATCAATTATAAAAACCCAAAGGCAGGAATACTTTCCTGCCTTTTTATATTTTAAAAACATATTGTAGTAAGCCAAAGTACGGACATACTGGAATGACAATTGGCTTTAATGTATTGAGAGATAGTAGATGTTTACAGTTGCACTGGCTGTTACTTCAGCCTTTGATGAAAAACAATAAATCTAATGAAGCTCAAGATGACAGTTGACACTCTCCTCTCCGTTAACGAAGAGGATTCTATAAGAGCAGATAAGTAGTTATTATTCAGTTAATTCAGCTTTAATAAACCTACGCTTACCCACCTGAAAAACGGCTTTGGTGCCAGCTTTAAATATTTGGTCTTTATTTGATACTTTTTCTGAGTCTATTTTAACAGCTCCTTGTTTTATCATTCTCAATGCCTCAGAAGTACTTGGTACCAGCTGTAATTGCTTCAATAAAATTGGCAATGCTAACCCATCAGATCCCACGTTCAAAGTTACTTCATCAATATCAGAGGGTATGGCACCTTGCCTAAACCTTGCAATAAACTCATTCTTTGCAGCCTCACCAGCCTTTGCATCATGGAACCTAGAGACTATCTCCTGTGCTAACTCAAATTTAATATCACGAGGATTTTTGCCATCATTAACCTCAATTTTAAAACCTGTTATCTCTTGTGTTGTTTTAAAACTTAATAAATCAAAATATTTCCACATTAACTCATCTGATACTGACATAACTTTACCGAACATTTCATTTGCTGGCTCAGCAATACCAATATAGTTATTTAATGATTTAGACATTTTATTAACACCATCTAAACCCTCAAGTAATGGCAGAGTCATAATAACCTGGGGTTTTTTGTCATAATATTTTTGTAATTCACGCCCCATTAGCAAATTAAATTTTTGGTCTGTACCACCTAACTCAATATCTGTTTCCATCGCTACAGAATCATAACCTTGCAATAAGGGATATAAAAATTCATGAATTGCAATGGGGGTACCAGACTTATAGCGCTCTTCAAAATCATTACGCTCTAACATTCTTGCAACAGTATGTGATGCTGCAAGTTTAATTAAACCAACGCTACCTAATTTATTTAACCAATTAGAATTAAATTTAATATTGGTCTTACTTGGATCTAAAATCTTAAAAACCTGTTCTTCATATGTTTTGGCATTCTCTCTAACTTCAGCTTCAGTCATTGGTGGTCTGGTAGAATTTTTACCAGTTGGATCACCAATTAATCCAGTGAAATCACCTATTAAAAAATCTACTTGGTGCCCTAGGTCTTGAAACTGCCTTAGCTTATTAATCAATACGGTATGCCCAAGATGTAAATCCGGTGCAGTTGGATCAAAGCCTGCTTTTATTTTTAAAACCTTTCCTGATTCTAATAACTTATTAAAGTCATCATTAGGCAATATTTCATCTGTTCCTTTGGCTAATTCTTGTGCCAACTTCGCATTATCAGACATGTGCTATTCCCAGAGAGTGTTAGTTATATGGTGAAGCTAGCATACCTTGACCCACCTAACAATAGAAGTTAATCTGTTATTTGCTTTTATTGTAAGTTAGTCAGTCTATATGGATATTTATACTCAATCTCCCCTATTACCGCTTAGGGCCAAGAAAAAGAAATACTGGCTAAAGAAGGTTATATTCACCCTTGTTATAATCATATCTGCTACATGCTTTTTTCCTACAAATAAAATCATAAGCACAGTTAGTGCCATTGCTAAAAAACCTAATGATTTGTCCTATAGCACTAACATTCCAATACAGCTAGAATCCACTAAGACTCTTAGTATTAATGTCCCTGAGCTCCAAAATGTAAAACCAAACTTCTCTAATGCAGATATTCCACAATGGGATGTGGTCAAGGTTCAGGCCGGTGACTCACTAACTAGAATTTTTTCAAAACTCCGTCTGCCTCATAGCAAATTACATGAAATACTTGGCATCAAATCCATAGAAGAGTATTTAAGTAATATTAAACCTGGGCAATCAATCCATTTCCTTATTAATGATGAATGTAAAAATAAAGTTGATACTCTATGTGATCTAACAGAAATGAAAATGCCTGTTTCTGCCTCAACAGTCCTACATATAACCAATGAAGCCAATAATGTTAGTCACAAAACCATTCCTCTAGAAACCAGAATGGCTTATGCTGAAGGTGTTGTTACTGAATCACTATATGAGAGTGCCAATAAAGCAGACTTGACTGACAAAACTATTCTTCAACTTACTCATATTTTTGGTTGGGATATAGATTTCGCTCTTGATATGAGAGAAAACGACTCATTTAAAGTCTTATATGAAAATAGATATCTTAATGACAAAAAAATTGGCACTGGTGACATTGTTGCTGCAGAATTTTCTAATCAAGGCCAAATTTATCAAGCAATTCGACACATAGATAACCATGGCAGTGTAAAATACTATACCCCTGAAGGACTAAGTTTGCAGAAGGCATTTTTACGTACACCAGTAAATTTCACCAGGATCAGTTCACGGTTTTCCACTGGCAGACATCATCCAGTTTTACATAAGATTAGAGCTCATAAGGGTGTCGATTATGCTGCTCCAACAGGCACCCCCGTAAAATCATCTGGAGATGGTAAGGTAATATTCCGTGGTCAGAAGGGTGGCTATGGTAATGTTGTTATTATTCAACATGGCCCAAAATACTCCACACTATACGCTCACTTATCAAGATTTAACCGAACAGTAAAAAATGGAAGTTTTGTTAAGCAAGGTCAGGTCATTGCATATGTAGGAATGACTGGGCTTGCTAGTGGCCCACACTTGCATTATGAATTTCGTGTAAATGGCACTCATAGAAATCCACTTACCGTAACACTACCTGATGCAGCTCCTATTACCAAAGATATAAAGCCAGAGTTTTTAGCTAATGCCAAGAGCATGTTAAACTTAATGGAGGCATACCGAAAAATTGAAATAGCTAAATATGATGGATAAATATATAGGAATATTGTCTGGTACTAGCCTCGATAGTATCGATGTTGCTAGTTATAAAGTTACTGATAAGGATATTACCAGTATAGCCACATCAGAGCATGTGCTTTCCCCTCAAATAAAAAAATTATGTAGAGAGTTACGCTATAATAATCTAACTACTATTCTTGAAATAGCCAAACTTGATATCTCTATAGGATTAGATTTTGCTAAAGCTATTAATACACATTTACAAGACCATCATTTAGATGCACAAGAGTTCCGTGCTATTGGCTCACATGGCATCAATATTTTCCATCAACCTGCTCCACATGCCATTACGGTGCAACTTGGAGATCCAAATGTAATTGCAGAAAAAACCAATATTACTGTTGTCGGTGATTTTCGCAGGCGTGATGTTGCTGCATCAGGTCAAGGAGCACCATTAGCACCACTATTTCACCAAGAGATATTCTCTAGCTCAACTAAACATAGATGTATTATAAATATCGGTGGCATTTGTAATATCTCTTTACTACAACATAATAAATCTACTCTTGGTTTTGATTTGGGTCCAGGCAACTGCCTTATTGATGAAATATGCTTAAATAAATTTGCTTGTGAGTTTGATAAAGATGCTGAATTTGCCAAAAAAGGTAAATGTGATCATAACTTGCTAGATATCCTATTAGACGATCCTTACTTTAAGATGCCAGCCCCTAAGAGCACTGGCAGAGAGTACTTTAATAGTGAATGGTTAAGTGAAAAATTAGCAAATTATAACAATATTTCCAAACATGATTTACTCAATACATTAACTAATCTTACTGCACATCTCATCACACAATTCATTCAATCTCTTGATATCAATGTTGAAATTTATTTATGTGGCGGTGGCGCTAACAATCCTATGTTCCACGATATTATATCTACAAAATTAGCTCAAGAAGTTTATACTACAGAGAAATTAGGTGTTCATCATGACTGGGTTGAGTCTGCATTATTTGCTTGGCTTGCAAAGAACACTATCAACAGCACCTCCCTTGATTACAGTAAGGTAACAGGATCTAAAGGAGCTAGAATTTTAGGCGGAATTTTCCAATCTTAAAGTTTTATTTTTTTAGCAATAGGGTTATCTTGTCTAATTGCAACTAGCTCTTCTTCTTGTAAGGATAATGCTAGTGCCCGATCTGGATCATCATCATCAGAAATATCATCAGCTGCCAAATAACCTTCTAGGTGTGCTAGTACAGTACTATTTAACCCTGAAAAATGATACATATCATCATAAGACACCTCTCTATGTAAGTCTTCTCTAGCACTTTGTCGTTTTACTCGATGCTCTCTTAACTCATCAATGTTACCGACACTAATTCCTTTCAATGACTCAAAATCACTATCAGCTATTGTACTTGAGAAACACTGATAAGGATTATAACGTGTAAGATCTACCGTGTTGCCATCACTAATAATATCTTCTACGGCCGTCCTCAGATTGACTGAGTTAGTCGCTACAGTTATCTCATTATTAATCTCTCTTTTTTGCAGACAATACGATAGCTGTTGAAAACCACAACTAGTTCCATCCCAAGTTGGAATGTTAACATCATCCATACCATCAGAATCACGAAAAGTTAATACAGCTGGTAATATTAACGCGCTACCGGCACCTGCAAAATTTACTGATCCGATCACAGTTCGAACCATTTCCAATAATGCAGCTTGATTAGGATTATTACCATCTTCAACGCGCGGCTTATTCCGTAAATCTATTACTTTTGTTTCTGTACTACTTATTTCTAAAGAATAATAATGTGCAGCAAAATGTATGACAGCTAATATTGGCTGAGGGCCAGCACCTGCATTTATTCTTTGATGTGCGGATGCAACTGCTGTTCTCAAATCTGAAGTATCGTCGGCGCTAATACTACTAATAAATAAATTGTTCTCATCAAAGTCATCAAGCTCAATCCCTAGTCCTTTTTTAAAACCATTAGATAAATCCCAGATAGAAAGCTCATGGCTAAGTGGTGGCCGATGGCCTAGATCAACATATTCAGATACATCGTAAAGCGGCATTAGCTAGTCCTAATATGATAAATTATTATAATAATGAGATAATTATATGATATTTGTTCAAATTTTCAACTAACAAAGTTACTGATTTTTATAATCTTCACTGATTAAGAATTCAAACTGAAAATGAATTGCCACACCCACAGGTTGTGGTAGCATTGGGATTAGTAACAGTAAAATGTGCCCCTTGTAAATTTTGTATATAGTCTACTGTGGAATCTTTTAAGTATGAGTAGCTCATATAATCAACTACTATTTGCATTGTTGAGCCTGGCTCATCTTTAGATTCAATGATTGCCACCTTATCTTCTTCTTCATCAAGTTTGTTATCAAATGCAAAGCCATACTGTAAGCCAGAGCATCCCCCACCCATTACGTAAATACGCAAACGTAAATTAGGATCATTCTCTACTTCCATTAACTCTAGTACTTTGGCAACAGCCTGGTCAGTTACATAAATATTCATTGACAGTCTTCTAATTAATTTCTGTCCATTCTATAACAATAGGCTAAGAATATGTATACTCTTAGGATAATTGTATATACGGAAATAACATGCTTACTATAAAAGCTCTTCACTTAATTTTCATGGTTACCTGGTTTGCCGGGCTTTTTTACCTTCCTCGCCTATTTGTCTATCATGCACAAGCAACAGATAAAACTAGTATCGATCGTTTTAAAATTATGGAGCGTAAATTATTCTTTGGTATTACTACACCTGGTTGTATTTTAACGCTGATTTTTGGATTTTGGTTACTATCATACTTTGATGCTGACTATTTAAAGGCAGCAACCTGGCTCCATATGAAATTAACAATTATTGCAGTATTAGTTTTATATCACCTTTACTGTGGATACCTATACTTCAAATTTAAAGCTGATAAAAACAATCACTCACATGTGTTCTATAGATTTTTGAATGAAGTTCCAGTATTAATGCTAGCTGCAATCATCTTTCTTGCAGTACTAAAACCAATGTGAAAATCTTAATAAATAGTGAATTTGAAGATGAACCTGAAATTTCAGTAATTTATATTTAGTCAGTAATCCTCAGATGTACACACAAGACCTAAGTCTTGTGCATATAACTGAATAAATTTCATCTATGAGCAACTCCAAGGATTACAATATGTTAATCCTCGAATTCACACTAATCCTTTAGTTCAACCATTTGAAAATCTACTTTCGTAGCACCACAATATGGACAATACCAATCTTCAGGAACATCATTCCATTTTGTTCCTGCAGCGATCCCATCTTCTGGCCAGCCTTCAGATTCGTTGTAAATAAACCCACAAATTATGCAAACATATTTTTTCATAAATTTAAGATGCCTTAGATTTTGCATAATTTATTTGTAAAGATCTACCTCTAAATTCAGTGCCATTTAATTTAAGAGCTTTTGAAGCATGATCGACTCTTAAGAAAGTAACAAATCCAAAACCACGAGTTCGGCCACTATGTCTATGTACAGGAATATTAACCATATCTACTTCACCAAATTTAGTAAATAGATCTTTTAGCTCACTCTCAGTAACAGAGTAATCTATGTTACCTACATACAACTTTGCATCTGGTGAAATATCATCAGTTTCATCAATGTCATCAATGTCATCAATGTCATCAGCATCATCAGCTAACATCTCAGCATCTTCAAACTCTACTGATTCTATATCAAGGGTGCTTTCATGCAGCCGACCTAATATATTTATTTTGTGATTAATTTCATTTAACATACGTGTATTTGCAGCAATCGATGATTTTAAGTTATTCATGTGTAATCTAATTATTACAGATAGAGTTACTACAACTAAAGCTGCTGTACAAAAAATTTGTATAAAACCAAGTAGCGTATTTTGTTCAAGTATCATTATTGTTCTCCAAGTATCTAACTAAAAATCAAAACATATAGACCTGCATTTTTTCATGCTTTACCGCTAGATGCAAACTAGCTGCCTTAATCTTTATTGTTTGAAACCCAACACAATCAAAGAAATGAAAAATTTTCCTAAAAGTGTTATTTTTTGGTAAACCTTTTCAGGAGCAAGGGATGATCTCTTTTAATAAATCCATTGATTTGTATTCTAAAGCTAAAAAACTAATGCCTGGTGGTGTAAATTCACCAGTTAGGTCGTTTAATCATGTTGATATTGACCCAATATATCTTGATAGTGGTAACGGTGCTTATGTTTTTGATGTAGATGGCAATAAATATATTGATTATGTTAATTGTTGGGGAGCACTATTGCTCGGACACTCACACCCAGATATTGTTAAAAACGTCACAACACAAATACAAAAAAATATGGGACAGGGTGCCTGCTCACCTTTAGAAGTTGAAATTGCAAGTTTAATAAATGAAATAATGCCTTCTTGTGAAAAAATTAGAATGGTAAATTCAGGAACTGAAGCTACTATGACTGCGATAAGGCTTGCTCGTGGCTATACAGGAAGGAATAAGGTAATAAAATTCTCTGGTTGCTACCATGGTCATCATGATAGTTTATTAGTTAAAGCTGGTTCTGGTGTTTTAACTTTAAATTTACCAGATTCACCAGGAATTCCAAAAGAACTTACACAACATACTTTAATCGCTCCATTTAATGACATCGAGCACACTAAACAACTTTTTGATCATTACGGTAGTGAGATAGCGTGTGTAATTGTAGAGCCAATTGCCGCGAATATGAATGTTATCCTGCCTAAAGAAGGGTTTTTAAATAGCCTTCAAAAATTATGTCATGATCACTCTAGCTTATTAATAGCAGATGAAGTTATTACCGGATTCAGAGTAAGCTTAGGTGGTGCACAAGAACAGTATAAATTTAAAGCAGATCTAACCTGTTTAGGTAAAATTATTGGAGGAGGATTACCAGTAGGAGCTCTAGGAGGACGAAAAGAAATAATGGATCACTTAGCACCGATTGGCTCTGTGTACCAAGCTGGTACTTTATCTGGCAATCCTGTCGCTCTAGCTGCAGGGATAGCGGCCCTTCAATATTGTAAAAACAACCCTAACTTGTATACAGAATGTAGTAATAAAATTAAGATGCTAAGTGATGGAATCACAGCCGGGGCAAAAAAACATGGCTTTACCATTAATTTTGTTAAGTGTGGAGCTCTATTTGGAATGCAAATAGAAAGTGATCCTTCGCATAAAATATTTAGAAGCTTATTCACCGAGCTATTAGCAGAAGGGATCTATATTGCACCATCACCATATGAGGCAACCATGATGTCCACAGCACATAGCACATCTGACATAGAGTTTACTGTAAACGGATTTACTAAAGCATTTGCTAAAATTTCAAAGAAAGGAGATCTTAATGTTTCAAGAGTCAAAGTTAATAGAGAGCCTACAACGATCTAATTTATATGCTCATGACATCGATAGCTTTGAGATAAAAGAAACTCATCTATCGTGGGTTATACTCACTGGGGAATATGCCTATAAAATAAAAAAGCCTGTGAATTTTGGGTTTGTTGATTTTACTACTTTAAAAAAGCGTGAACACTTTTGTTCATTAGAGCTAGAACTAAATAAACGATTAACTGATGAAACATATCTTGCAATTGTACCTATATATGGTACGGAAGATGCGCCTTCTTTCAATAGTGATAACGGTACGATAATAGAATATGCTATTAAAATGCGGCAATTTGCTCAAGAAAATATTTTTGATGTTCTACAAGAAAATAATGAAATCACTATTGAACATATCAATAGTCTGGCTAAGCAAATAGCTGATTTTCATCATGAAGCAAAAATTATTGAACCGAGCTCTGAGCTCGGTGGCTTTACTAATGTACAACTATCCACCATGGGTAATTTTGATGCATTTGGTACTTTTGATATTAACGAATCAGAACAAAAAAAAATTGCCAAGTTGCTAGACTGGACTAAAACCGAGGTTCTCACGCATAAAGATTTATTTGAAAACCGCAAAGCTTCGGGTTTTGTTAAACATTGTCATGGTGATATTCATTTAGGAAATATTGCCTTAGTTAATAATGTACCAATTATTTTTGATTGCATAGATTTTAATGATAGTTTTTATTGGATAGATGTTATTAATGAAGTATCGTTCCTTGCAATGGATCTAATGTTACGAGGTGAGCATAATCTGTCTATAAAGTTTTTGAACAAATATTGTGAACATACTAATGATTATGCAGGTATTGCGCTTTTAAAATTTTATTTAATTTATAGAGCTCTAGTTCGCGCAAAGGTTGCTTTGTACACAGATCCTACTTCTCTGTATCCACAATTTGTAAAATATATCGAGCTTGCCGATAAATTTAAAAACCAAAGTTGTGACCGCATTATGATAACTTTTGGCTTATCTGGTAGTGGTAAAAGCACATGTGCCAAACATCTATCTACTAAACACAATGCCATTGTGATCCGTTCTGATATTGAAAGAAATTTTATTTGCCAAGGTAATATGAACTACAATGATAATACCTCTGACACTGTATATGAAAATTTACTAATAAAAACTAAAATTATTGCTATCTCAGGATTTAATGTAATAGTTGATGCAACATTTCTGCAGAAAAAACATCGATCAAGCTTTATGAACCTTGCTAATGAATTAGGTCTTAATTTCACTATTCTAAAAATGAATGCTGATGAAGAAACTTTGCGTGACCGCCTTACCAAAAGAACCAATGATATCTCTGAGGCAACACCTCAGGTTTTAGACCTACAACTTAAATCTTTAGAACAATTAACCGCACAGGAACTTAGCTTTTGTATAGAAATTACAAGTGAGCTAGAAGGTATGACTTAGGAGCCTATTTTTTCTGGCATCAAAATAGGCACCTCTACGCTCAGCTCCATATTATAAATTGAGATAATGGCTCTGTAGGCTAGAATTTCTATGCCTTCATTTATTGCTATCTGTAGTAATTTATAATAATCAGAGCTGATGTGGCTTGCCACTCGAATTGATTTAACTCCAGTATGCAGAGCACAAAAGCATAATTTAACCTCATGTCCCTGACGCTTTAATTTAATTAAATTTTTTAAAGTTGACATACTAGTGTTTGGGCTTTCAGGAAAATACCCGACACCATTGTCATCAGCAAGAGTTACATGCTCAAGACCTACATAGCAAACATCACTTTTATTTTCCAAACGCAGCAACCTGACTCTGTCATTGCTTTCATCATATATAAGGTCATAATCTATTAATTGTTGGAATGATTTATTTTTCACCCCTTCTTTAAATACTGGACTAACTAACTCTGGATTAATACCAACAATATGCCCACTATCAACTTCTGCTAGCTCCCAGGTGGGTAAACAGTGTAGCCCTGTAGGATTTGAAAACCAAAGCCTTGTACCTAATATATCGCAAGAAAGTAGTCTCCCAAGGTTGGGGCACCGTATAACCAATTTTTGTCTACTAGGTAAAGCAACCTCCGCTAAAAAACGTATGGGTCTTCTTAACAAAGTAGCCTCACTAAGGTAACTTGAAAATTTCATTTCATCTCCCACATCCTGGTATACAAATTTATTCGGCTTACACTTGAATTTACTTGAATTTTTATTTGTATTTGACCTTTGTTCAGGTTGTGTTTAGCTATAAATTAGATGGTATTCTCCTTTGCATAATTTTTTCCACTATAATTCATAGATTTTACCCATTGATGTATTAGACTTTTTTGCTATAGAGTTAGCAGATGGCTCATTAAATTTTTGGGCCTCAAAGACTACATAGACTGAGTTGACTTCGAATGCTCATGTAATTAGTATTAGTCTTTGATTCCCAAGCTAGGACGGTTTTGGGGTCTAAAAGGATAGCAGTGATAATATCTGCTAGAGGCCTAAATATTAAAAGGCGTAAAATATCAAGGATTATATATGCCTGGGAGTGCTGAAATGGTGGATAAAATAAGGAAAAGTGCTAGTAAGCCTTCCAAAAATAAGGCTGTAACAAAGAAAAAGTCTACATCCGTTAAAATAAAAGCGAAACCTAAATCAACCGAGGCTAAAGTTAAGAAAGCCCCAGCAACTATAATAAAAGCTGCTGTAAAAAAAATTAAGAAGAAAACTGTGTCAAAAACTGTAACAAGGGCTGCAAAGCCACCACCTACAAAAAATAAAGCCGCATCTAATGAACAATCCCTCATTAATGGCAAGTCTCAACCATATGATATTAACAATATCGAAGAATATATGTGTGAGCCTCAGTTAGATCATTTCAGACTCATCTTGAATGGTTGGAAAAATGACTTAATGCAAGAGGTTGATCATACACTAACTGAAATGAAAGAAGTTTCTAATTTATCAGATTTAAATGATCGAGCTAGCCAGGAGGAATCCTTTGCTCTTGAACTTCGGACCAGAGATCGTGAACGCAAACTTATCAGAAAGATTGAAAGTGCAATTCAACAGATCGATGATGAAGATTATGGTTATTGTGAATCATGTGGTGTTGAGATTGGGATCCGTCGCCTAGAAGCAAGACCCACTGCATCCTTATGCATTGAATGTAAAACTCTAGCAGAAATTAGAGAAAAGCGCTCATAGCATAATCACTGGAGAGGCACGTAATACCTCTCCAGTAATGTCTGCAAATAGTTATCTATAGCTGCTTGGAAACAAAAATTGAAATCTTTTTGCCTCTTACTCTGTGTAATAATTAGATCATGCCCACAGGCAATCTCTGCATAAAATATCCCTGTCCCACCTAAATAAGTAGCACAACATTCAAAGCCTTTGTAAAAGTATCTTGTTATCATATTTTATGCGACAATATCTTGGTTTTTCGCTGATCTTACTCTCTTAATTAAAATGTGCATATAGGAATTATAACCAAATGCCCACAGATGTTGAAAATGTTGATATTGCTATTATTGGCGGTGGCATTGCAGGCCTGTGGAACTATATATTGCTATCTCAACAAGGTTATAAAGTTGTTTTAATAGAAAATAACACCCTGGGATCAGGACAAACTATCGCCTCACAAGGTATTATCCATAGTGGTATTAAGTACTCATTAAATGCAAACCTCAGCAATGCCACCATCTCAATAAAAGATATGCCAAACTTGTGGCGTCAATGTTTGAATGGTAGTGGTCTTATAGATCTTAGCCAAACAAAAGTAAATTCTACTGAGCACTGGCTCTGGCCATATAAAAGTATTTCGGCAAAATTAACTAGTTTTTTTGCAGGTCACGCGATGCTATCTAAAGTGAATAGAAAACCTGCACCGTCATGGTTCAAAGAGATAAGTACTGTTAATGAAGTATATTCCTTAGATGAAATAGTTTTGGATATCCCATCATTACTAACTAATATGCAAAATTTACATCCTGACAATATCATTAAATGTAATGATGTGATCTTAAATAAAACTAATAATGGTTCAGTTGAAAACATAACCATATCTATTGATAAAACAAAAGTATGCTTTAAAGCTCTACATTATGTATTTACTGCTGGCCCATCCAATACCATGTTTTTTGGAGGAAAAAGCAAAGATCATTTATCTCAACAAAGACCACTACACATGTTATGGCTAAAAGCTAACAACCTTCCCAAATTATTTGGACATGTAATTGCAGGGTTATCTAGTAAGCCAATATTGACAATCACTTCTCATGTTTGCCAAACTTCTAATAAAGATATTTGGTATATTGGTGGTAATTTAGCTGAAACTGGCGCTGATAAAAATGAAAAAGTTTTAATTGATTCTCTACAACAACTACTTTCTGAAATTTTCCCTAACCTGATCCTCGATGCACCAGAGTATGGCAATTTTAGAATTTCTAGAACTGAAGGCAGGCAAGCCAATGGTAATCGCCCAAATTCTTTTGTAATAAATAATCAACACAATTATTCATTATTGTGGCCAACTAAACTAGCATTAGCACCACTGAGCGCATTAGCTATCCAGGAATATCTCGATAGCAAAATCACTAAAAGCCCCGCCAATACTCTTAGCAAAAAATATCCACATCCAGTGATTGCCGCACCACCATGGGAGACCAAATAATGTTATTAAAACGTCAACTTGGCTCCACAGATATTAAAGTTTCAGAACTTGGATTGGGTACGGTAAAACTTGGACGTAATACAAAAGTAAAATACCCAGATAATTTTTCTATTCCTAATGACCAGCAAGCTCTGAAGTTATTGTCTACAGCTGCTGAATTAGGAATCAATTTGCTTGATACAGCTCCAGCATATGGAAATTCTGAGGAGCGTTTAGGAAACTTATTAAAAGGACAACGACATAACTGGATCCTGTGCTCTAAAGTTGGAGAAGAATTCATTAATAACGAATCAACATATCTTTACAATCATGCTCACATTAAAAAAAGTATTGAGAGAAGCTTGCAGCGTTTAAATACTGACTATATTGATATTATGCTTATCCACTCTAATGGTAATGATGAGGATATTATTCAATCCGGTGCTTTAGAAATTCTCAATGATTTTAAAAATAAGGGTTATATCAGAGCTACTGGTATGTCAACTAAAACCATTTCTGGTGGCATTATGACTATAGAACAAGCCGATATTGCAATGATTACATATAACCCTTGGTATACAGATGAAAAGCCAGTCATAAATAAAGCTAAAGATCTAAACAAAGGTATACTAATAAAAAAAGCTTTTAATAGTGGCAATTTCGACAACAATACAGAGCCTAATCCAATTGCTCATTCACTAAATTTTATTCTTCAAGAACCTATTGTATCATCAATAATAATTGGCTCAATAAATCCAGAACACTTAATCCACAATATACAAAATATTACATAACTCATAGAACAAATAAATAGATTACTATAATAACTTCATTCTTAATTTTAGAGTTTTCTGTCTCTCTACAACCTATTCTGCTCTTGAAGCAAAGCATATCTTATATTAACCAATATCTTGCCTTATCTATTATCTTTGATTAGTTAAATAAAATTGTTCCCCCTAACAATTATCTGAGCTTTTCTTGCTTATTCATACGCTAAATTTATTTCCTTATCTACAGGGAAATACCTTGAGCCTACAAACAGTTACAAAGTCTTAACTAAAAAATATTAGGATGCTCCAAAAGAATAAGTTTGCCAATAATTGGAGGTGGGCTAAAATTGCATTACAAAAAATCCACAGTAAAATAGCTAATGTTAGACGTAATTGCTCTAGATACATCATCTACTTGAATCAAGTAATAGCCTAGATATCGTTATTATAGAAGATTTTAAAATCACCTTAATGAGCAAATCAGCGAAGGGAACTATCGATAAGCCTGAAAAGATAAATAAGGCTTAAATCGTTCAATATGAGACCAAGGTTATTATAAATTTGAAGAACTTCTTACCTACAAGAAAGAATGTCTAGGAAAGGATGTATTAGTGATATCGACATATAATACAGCAATAAATAAAATATACTTAGTGAAATCACCAACAGTTGCAGTCTAGATTCTCCTAATCATTAGAAGGTGAATGTTAAAAATTATTTCTATAATACAGACAGTAAGCGGCGTAGTCTGGTTTGATCGATTAACTGGTTAGCTAAGTGCTCATCACCTTCATTAGTTAGCCCAAACTCTAGCTGTGGCTGTGGTTTAAACAAAACTCTACTAGATAAATCATTAAGACTTAAAGTTCTCCTCCAATTATACTTCATTTCATTTTTTTGAATATCTCCACGTCTTTTAACTTTTTTAAATGCACTGCCAATAAGTTCAGGGGCATCATCAAAACTTGAGCTTCTTGACCTTACCATTACCCTAGCTCCAGCTCCAGCCCTAGCCATAGCTCCAGACCCAGATACAGCCTTAATAACATTTCCGGGAAAATAATTAGGACATCTTACGATTGGCATTGGTGTAGCGATTACTCCATTAGGAATTTTCAAGACTAAAGATCTATGATCGCCAATATCAAACACTTGGCCTTCTGGGCTATAAACTAGTCTTTCATGTAGAACGCTGACTTCTCTGTCAACAAGATGGGATAAAGCAGACGCCATGAATAATGCTAAATCCTCATCCATGTCACTTTTCAGGCCAGTTTCATTGAATATATCTTTGCTGACAACTTCCTCAAATTTTCTAGCTTGAGTATTAACAACATCAACATCAGCAGCAGCGGCAGAAGCAGCAGCATGATGACCTTGGAGCGATAAATCTGGACTAATACATACATTAAAATAATGATCAGTAGGCACACGTATTGTAGTAGCTGAAAGTGTGAATTTGGCTCGTTCTGCATCTATATCTATAGTAGGGAAAAATGGATGATCTAGGATCCTTGCTGTTCCTGCTCCAGATGTTGTAACAGTCTGGTAATACCCCCTAAATCCAGAAACCTCAACAGAACGGTAGCCCATTCTAGATAGTTCTCCAAAGAATTTCCCAATAAAAGATTCCGCTAACATTCTTTCATGATACTCATCAATACTATTTGATGGCAACACCTTATGACAATAAGCGGAGTTACAGGAATGAAAGATAATGTTCACAGGCTGTATAATTTTATTATTCAACTTTAATTCTAGCAGACCCTTACTGCCAAAAAATTTAGCAATCATTCGTGCAAATGGTTTTGGCCTAATCCTTTCTGTTGGATTTGTACCTCCAATGCCGATAGGATCACCATGTCCAACAATATGAAACTCCGGTGTAAATTGACGTTCATTACTTATTGCTTCAGCATAAAATGCCGGAGTATACTCTCTCATCGTATCTTTTAAAAAAGCATTATCTGTCCCAAAAGAATCACATGGAAACAGTGGAATTGGGCAAACTTTTCCTTTTCCTTTTGAATTATTTTCCAGCATTCTTATAGTTCTATTTGCCATTTCTAATAATGCAAGATCATCCTCTATCATAGATGGAGTAACAAAAGGAACCCGAGGAAGAACAACATATCTGCTCATTCTCCGACCAAGTCTATTTTTTTTGTAACGAGAATAAACTAGTAGAAGTTTCTGTATTTTTTTCTCTACACTAGGCATAATTTATCCTTACAATTATATATCTATATTATTACAGGGTTAAAGCTAAATTGATTTTTGCGTTTGTCTCATATTTATTCATTCCAATTCCTACACTATTTAGAACTGTCATCCTGCATCCATCGTACAATGTACTAAAATCTAGGGTATTAAGTGTTATAGCTCCATTTAGTAACCTAGAGCGTGCTGCTGAGACTTTTTCAGCTCCTGCTTCAGATTTGTATGCTGCCTTTGAGCCTAACAAATGAGTACATGCTCGCTGTTGTTCAGCTAGCTGTTCAAGAGCTCTTGATAACTTTTCTCTTTCTTCTATTGGTAGAAGAACATCCAGCTGTACAAGGAATGTACCCATATGTGTACTTGATGAAATATACATTCCTCTATAACCTGTTATTTTTATATTATGCAATTGTGCATAGCTCTGTAATGCCAAGTGAAACCTTCTAGACAATTCACTCTGAACTCTTTCCTCTACACTAATATTATGTTCCATTAATAACTTAACATCTGTGCTAGGACGTAGAATGGGTACAAGATCTGTAGTATTTGAAGCACAACTTACTGCACGTTCCCCTACAGCATCTGGAACCGCCCGTGTAGCTACAGATACAGGTAATTCTATAGCTGCAGCAGCATCTTCCTCTATTTCAGCAATCTCTCTTAATAAGGCTTCTCTTTGAGCTAGAGGTAATTCCACATCAATGGGAGCTAATTTTTGTCCATCTCTACCAGTAGGAACAACAACTCTAATATCATCATTGCCACGTGATGATACTGTGTACTCACCTCTTAATTTACCATGAGTATTACCATCATAATCATCGTTTAAAGAATATTGTAATATAAATGTACTACCTGAACTCATTGGAACATAAAAGCCACGATACCCTACAACCTCAAGATTTTTATAACCAAGAGCATGCATTTCTCTATGAAAACGTCCAATGAATGAGTGCTGTTTTACTGCTTCATAATCATCTAAGTCATCTCCGGGAATAAAATAAGCTGTGTTACAAGAATGAAAAACAAATTTTAACTTATGAGACATGTCCCCTTTTCTATGTCTAGAACCTTTTCTATGTCTAGAACCTTTATTTTTAAATTTATCAGCACAACCACTCTCTTCAATAATTCTATCTACTAATGATGCATATAGATCAGGGGATAATCTTTTTTCAGGTGTTGCAGATCCTATTGATGTTGGACCACTATGTCCTGCAACATGAAAAACTATTGGTTTTTGCCTTTCAGATAAAATAGCTTTTTTATATTCATTTAAAAGAGCCACTCCATTTCCAGTTAAATAATGTAATACAGGATCATCATCAGTTCTTAAATGTGGAATTAAAGGAAATGGGGCTAAGCTTGCTGAAGATTTTAACATTGACCAAGTTCTAGCCGATAGATTTAGTAATTCTAGATCATCATGATCCATTGGCCGACTTGGGTGTATGCTATTACAAGCACTAGGATGACGAGCTGGATAACTAGGGGCTAAAGGCATAATAACAAAGTCTGTCGCTCTATTTAATCTAGCCTTATCCTTAACTCTATCCTTATTAGCAAAAATACTTCTAAAACACTCTATACTTCTTTGTGCTTCTTCAGTGAGTTTACTACGCCCATCTAAGTCAAACCCTCTTTTTAAATTAGCTACGATCTGTAAATCAACGGCATATTCGTCACTCCCATCAAAAGGATTCTCGCCACTACCAGTGCCACGTGCAAGAATATTTGTAGGTTTAATAGCAACGGCAGTTGGTTTTGGCTTAGAAGGAGCAGATGCACTAAATGCTCTCACGTCCTCCACTGCAGTCATTTCTTCCCAATCATCCAGTTCTGTGACAGCGGTAACAGAACGTGAACTCTCTACTTTGGCTAGTAAGGCATGCCTTTGATCGATAATCTCTGCACTCTTAAGTGCTTCTATTTTTATCGTAATAATTCTAGTAAGAACAGAACTTTCAAGGGAGTATTTGGTTGCATATTCACTATATATATAAGCTGCAGCTATAGATAATTTTTCAACTTCTATTGCTGTAGAATTTCCCCAGCCATGTTTTTTATTTAAATGATCCTGAGCTTCTTCTATTGTAAAATATGGCATGTATATTTCTCCGAGTTTATTATTATTATCTGCTCTTTAAACAACTCATTTGAGCTATAGCTACCTAAAGAACTTTATTAGCCTAGATATTACGGCAAATAGGTCAAGCAGTCAATAGTTATCAAACTTACATTTATGGGTGCCATTACACTTAATAAGTGCTATTTAGGGAGTTATTAAGCGATCTTTTTACTGCTTTGCCAAAAAAGCTAAGCATATAAAATAGAGCCATCGTTGCAGGAACGCAACCAAGACATTTCAAGATGATAGAGTTATATTAGGTCTCACCATGAAGACAATAACAATCATCATCCATTGCAAGCTGATTTAAAAGTGAAAATTTAACTCTACAAATTTCAGGCTATGTATTATGTATGCCTATCTGTTCAGTTTCATAAAGATTTTTTTTCATCATTTATTATTGCGCTTGATGAACAGCCAGCGGTCCTGGATATAAGCTTAACTTCTCCACCGTGTTTTTTTACAAATTCAACGCCTTCGCTCTTAGGTATATCCTCTATTCGTTTGAATTTTTCGTCACCCTTAACTAAAATATCAGGGCATATAGATTCCACTATTTTTCCTGGTGTCTCTTCATCAAACACTACTACCCAGTCTACTGAAGATAAACTTGAAAGAACTTCCATTCGCTCTTGCACAGAAAATTGAGGTCTATTATCACCTTTAAGTCTTTTAACTGAAGCATCACTGTTAATACCGACTACCAACCGATCTCCAAGCTGTTTTGCTTTTTCTAAAAATCTAGTATGTCCAAAGTGTAAAACATCATAGCAACCGTTAGCAAAAACTATTTTCTCACCATTATCTTGGCATTTATCAAGTATCGGTAATAATTCTTTTACTTCTATCGGTCCTAACGGTATATCCTTAATTACTGACTTATTAAGACTATCTTGTAATTCTTTGGCCGTCACTGCAGTTGTACCAACTTTGCTTACTGATATACCTGATGCTAACGCTGCAAGCTCTGCCGTATCACGAAAACCTAAGTTTGCCGCGATCCCTGCTGCAATTACTGCAATAACTGTATCTCCGGCACCAGTAACATCAAAAACATTATTGCCTTTTGCTTCCATAAAAAAGTTATTATCGGCATCAATTGCAATCATTCCTTTACTACCTAAAGTAACTACAAATATGCCAACATCATATTTTTTTATTAATTTTTGGGCATGCTTTATAATTTCGTCATTTGAGGCACAGGCTCCAACCATAGCAGTAAATTCTTTATGATTAGCTTTAATTAGATCCGCGCCTTGGTACTCTTCTATATTTGATTTTTTAGGATCAACGATTACAATCTTCCCAAGTCCTCGAGCATGCTTAATAAAATGCTGTGGATTAGTCAATGCTCCTTTATTGTAATCAGATAATACGACTACTTCACAATCCTGGATCATATTATGAAAACACATATGAACATCTAAAAAACCTTCGTTGGTATAAGGCTGCACTAATTTTTCAGTATCAACACGGACTAACTGTTGATTTTGAGATAAAATTCGTAACTTCCGTATCGTCGGACAATTATGCGCCTTCATAAAATTAATTTTCACTTTATCAGTAAGTAAAGATTCTAAAGTTTCAGCTGAATTATCTTTTCCAACAAATCCCATTAAAGAGACTTTAGCTCCTAGATGGGCAATATTATTGGCAACATTAGCTGCTCCTCCAGGCCTATTCTCCACATCAGTTAGTTGAACAACCGGGACCGGGGCCTCTGGAGATATCCTGCTTGAGCTACCATGCCAGTACTGATCCAGCATTACATCGCCAAAAACACCAATACGAAATTTTGAGAAATCAGGTAAATATTTAATCATGCACATCCGCTCCAGCGTGTGTTCTCTATCTTACTAAAAGTGATTATCTTATCATAATTGAGTAGCCGGCATCAATAAGTTGCGCTAAAATGCTCCATAAATAAAGGAGAAAAGTATGTTGCAGCCAATCATTTTAGCTGGAGGCTCAGGCCAAAGATTATGGCCTCTATCACGCAAATCTACACCAAAACCTTTTCTCCCTCTATGCGAAAATACAACAAGAACTCTATATCAACAGACACTAGAAAGAATATCTTCCTGTAAAAACAGCCTTCCTCCTATTATCATTTGCCAAGAAGAACATCGTTTCCTAGCAGGAGAGCAAGCTAGAAGCTGTGGCATTACTATCGCAAGCATCATTCTAGAACCTTGTCAAAAAAATACTGCTCCTGCAGCGCTCTTATCTTGCTTATATGCGTTAAATAATATCCCTGAAGCTAACAATATTATAATTTTACCAGCTGATCATATATTTTCCAGCACAACTAAATTTAATGAAGCAATAGATAAAGCTACATCTGTTGCTAATCAAAATAAAATAGTAACGTTGGGTATTACCCCCCAGTACCCAGAAACAGGTTATGGTTATATTAAATTTGGTGATTCCATTAGTGAAACTGGTGCACACAAAATCATTTCATTTATAGAAAAACCCAATCTTAAAATTGCCAATGAAATTTACAAACAGCCTGAGTATTTATGGAATGCAGGGATTTTCATCTCACCCATAAGAACATTCATTGATGAATTTGAGAAATTTGATGCTAATACTATAGCTGCTTGCAACAGTGCTATTGAAAATTGCTTGACGGATCACGATTTTATTAGACCTGCATTTGAGGATTTCACTAAATGCCAAAATATCTCTATTGACAACGGTCTAATGGAAAAAACTAATCTTGGCGCTGTAGTACCCTTTGCTAGTTCATGGGAAGATCTTGGACATTGGCAGTCTATGTGGGCTCACCACGAAAAAGATACTAGCAACAATGTAGCTATAGGAAAGGTTATCAGTATCAATAGCAAAAATAATTATATCCACGCGCAATCAAGATTAGTAGCAACACAAGGTATTGAATCTTTAATAATTGTTGAAACTGAAGATGCTATTTTAATTACTACCAGAGATGAAGCCAAAAACCTTAAAGAAGTAGTCTCTAAAGTTCAAGCAAAATATCCTGAGCAAGTACTCACTCATAAACGAGTTGAGCGCCCATGGGGCTTTTTTGAAAGTATTCTTTTAGCCAATAATTACCAAGTTAAAAGACTATCTATACTTGCACATTCAAGTATTTCCCTTCAACTACATTATCATCGAGAAGAACATTGGGTCATAGTTTCAGGAAAAGCAAAAGTTATACGTGGCAATGAAACTTTATATTTAAAAAAAGGCCAATCTACACATATACCAGTTCAAACCAAGCACCGACTAGAAAATATTGGTGACGAAGTTTTAGAAATTATTGAAGTACAAACTGGAGCCTATCTAGGAGAAGATGATATTGTTCGCTTCGATGATCAGTATGGCCGAGTAAAAAAAGGACAAACAGCTAATGTCGAATAATATTTTAAACATCATTGAGCCAACCCTATATAATCTTGCTGGTCATGGTTATAGCTATGTATCACAAGTAGCAAAAAGTGCTAGTGAAAATGGTCATACCACCCATGTTTGGATGGATAAAAGGGATCCACTACTATTGAAAGAACTGGCTATAACTACTCATCCATGGTTTTCGAGAAAATTCAGGCAAGTTCAAAAAATAATCCTTTATTATCAGTTAATTAAAAAATCTCAAATTATTTATATTTGCACCAGTGAATTATGGGACATTAAAATCCTAAGTTTTCTCACAAATTGGTTGGATCCTCAAGCAAGGATAATTTGTCATTTTCACCAATTTAAAGTTCAGACAAAAAAAATACGCTCATTGAAAAAAATTGCTAAAAGCAGTCCCAATATCTCTATTTTCACCCCAACAGAGCGATTGAAAAATATTTTTTCTCATTCTGGATTCAGGAAGGTATATGATGTACCGTGCCCAAGCTATCCACCACCAACAATAAAATCACAGACCTCGAAAATAGAACCAACGATAATTTATGCAGGAGCTGCACGAGCAGATAAAGGGTTCCCTAAAATTATTGATGTAATAAAATTAGCTCACAAGATAAATTTAGATATCAAGTTCCACATCCAAGCATCAAAACCTAACTCAAACCGTTATGATGAAGCAACTCAAATAGCAGTTGATAAGTTATTATCCTTATCAAAAAATAATCGATTGCAAATAATAGACCAAACGTTAACTCAACTGCAATATCAAGATCTCTTTTATAATAGTATTGCGTTACTTCTCTATGACCAGAGTTTGTATGAAAATAAATTTAGTGGTGTCATGCTTGATGCAATTTATGCACATTGCCCTGTAATCACTACAAAAAACACATGGATGGGCGATGTTACAGAAAAATATGGCATTGGCATCTCCATCTCGATTCAAGAACAAACCCCAACAAAAATAATAAATGCTATTAGATTAATTAAAGATAACTATCAACAGTACCTACAGAAAACCGTTATTGCTGCAGCATTATTGAAGCAAGATCATAACCCTATCAATACAATTAACACTATAGAAAAAGCTGTTAACACCTAAGGCAAAGTAAGTTTCCAATAATTGTTACTAGATATAATTGTATAAATCAAAAATAACAGATCTAAATATTCACCTCATATTAGGCAACCTGTTCTTTCCATCCCAATATAGAACATTGAAAGCTTTGTTATCTCCATAATAACTCAACAACAATTATCTTAAATATTCTATTGTACCTACACAACATCCTACTTTCATTTTATTACTTGCTCCTCATTACAAGCATTATTTTTTGAGTATAATTCTACAAATATATTATTTATGTAACGCCATAGAATTTATTTATTTATTAATTAATATGCACAAAAAAAGCATCTATTAATCACATTACTGATATATACAGAATATTTCACTTTTTAGTTTGACATATTACATTTCAATTGCTAATGTCCCCGCATAAAAATATACTTCATAAATATATAGGAAAAATAAACAATGGGTAAGAAATCAAAAAAACCTGCAAAAAATACTGAACAAAAACCTGCACATAAGGCAGGAGCTCATAGATTTGTTAAAGAATATTGTACACATACTGTCAATTTTATTGAAAACCCTACAGAGAAAGTTTCTGTCTTTAATGTTGATACTTGCCATTTACTAGAAATTGCTAATCATAATGATCAAACGAATGAAATGACCGTATTATCTTTAACTCATTTAACAGAAATGAAGCTAGAAGGACAATCATCCATTGAGTCTAACTTAGGTGCTATTTTCACTAACTTTACTAACAGTGATGGTGACTTAAATACAGCATCAATTCGGATCATTGGCGGCTCATTTGATGATGATAGACGCATTAGGTTACGAGGAAATCTAATCGGTGCTCTTAATAAGTTACTTCCAAAAACAGAAATACAGGAACCTAATGAGTATGATAAACAACATGCACAAATCATCCTTGATTTCACTTATACAAAAAAATATATTTTCTCAGTAAAACAAAACATGAGAAATAAAGGACCAAAAGCATGGAGAGAAGATGAGTATTTCAAAAATGGTGAAAAAGCCACAGGAAAAGAAATAGATAAGTTTATGTCTAGTAGAGATCTCATTGTCGGCTGTTCATCTTCTTTACATTGCCAAACACTTATGATTCAAGAACCTCTTAACAAATTATATAGATGTGACGAAAAAGACTCTAGTGATTTCATTTCATTATCTAAGTCATATGTAGCAGGAAATGATGGATTATTTTCTAATGAAGATAAGCAGGCAATAAGCACGATAACATCCAGGGTAAATTCTAGAGACTTGGCTGCAACATTAGTACAGCATAATTCAAATAGTACTCATTCAGTGATGCAGATTCTTAGTAACAATGCCGCTGCTGAAGATTTAGATCCTACTCGGGATCATAACGTAGATAGCTTGTCTGCCAATTTGAGTAACCTTACTCACGGCGCACCATAGTATAATTATTCAAACCACAAGTACATACTGATTTTCATATCAATCAGTATGTACTAATTAAAATTTAAGTAGTATTGCTCGACACATCAAAAGTATCAATTACCAATCTTATAATAAAGAGTATTCATAAATGTTAGAGTTTCATTCATCTACAGTACCTAAAATTAGAATATATGAAATTGAAGAAGAATTAAATTATTGGACCAAGAAAAATTTTGCAATGATGAACTTAATAGAAAATGTTTTATCCCTAAATCCTGGCTTATATATTAACATTGTAGATAACAACCATCCACCTTTAGCACAGTTTATACATTGCCATGGTGAATGCTCTATCATAGAGATAAATATAGGCTATGGTAATGGTAGTCTAGAAGAATTTTTATCTAGTTATTTATTTGAGCTTTGTAATGCTGCACATATACTGGATGTCAAAGAAGACACATGTATCCTAGAAATGTACAGATCAGATGACGATTATGCTTTCGATATGGAAGAATATGAATATGAAAGTAAAATATTATTTAATGAAATCTTAAATCATGGTATGAAATATCGCGATTGGCCAGACTCATTTTTAGAGCTATAAATAAACTACTCACCAGAATTTAATGTTAATGAAACCAAAATAAGAGATAGAAATTTTGGAGGTTTCAGTCACTATGAGTCTTATGTAAAAGAATGGTATGAGCATAGATTGATGAAGTTAAAGCATGATTTGGAAGAACATAGTAATAACATACCGTTAGGATGTGATATTCCTTCTATTAATAAAGAAATATATGAAATTGCGCAATGGTTATCTACTAGTCAAATATGTGCTGAAGTATACCTTCAATGTCGTTCTCCACTTGTTATGGCTGAATTATACTATCAAGACTCTAAAGAAAACATTAGGAAGTATTTATCCCATAGGAAAGATTTTAATCAGCATCTCAATGACATGAGAATATATCTTGACCAAATGAATAAAAAAGCTAGCGACTATGCTGATGACTGCATGAAACTTAATAATGATAATGTTCATGCTCCTGACATTGATATCTTCAATAGAGATGAAAGTAATGCTATAAATTTCAATCAAGATATTATAGATGAAATACTACAAAGAAAGTCGTGTTGCAGTAAAATATTAAAAGTAGCTACAACTACATTTTCATATATAAGATCATTAGTGACAAATCAAGATATAACTAAAAAGTTACTATATCTACAACAAGTATCCTATGATATGAAAAAGCATCTTCCCTAATATAATAATTTAACTTAAAACAATAAATATATTTTATTTATATCCTACTAAGATAGTGATGCTACCCTTCTGCCTTGACTAGGTAAAACAGATACTAAGCTAGTGCGCGGGTCCACATACACTTCATCTGGTATTAGCACAGCTACTGGCACAGCTATTGGCAAATCATATACTACTTCTTGATGAAGAACAGATAATGGTAGCTGATTTATACCTTGCTCTATATTATATTCATCAAGTTTTCTTCTCAATAAACTTTCTATTTCAAAGTCTTCATTATCTCTGGCCAAATTTACAGAGTTTCTATACGATACTACCCTTTCAAAAACACTATTGGGTCCTAATATTTTACAAACATATTCAATATTATGACTAGCAACATCATCGGTTAAAACCAAATTTTCAGCATTTGCTATTCTATCTTTTACGGAACTCTGACTAAGGAACCAATCCACCCATTCAGCCTCAGGTTCATCGGCTAACATAGCCAATCTCAATAGGATATTATTCTTCACTGATATATTAGTTACCACACTAGGAATGCCTGCAAGTAATGATACTATGCCCCACTTACCAGAAGCTGCAGCTAACCTAATTGCTTGATTATCTTGAGCATGCGCATTCTCTGATACTTTTGTTTCTCTTAATAATCTTTCAACAACATTATAACTTCCTTCAAAAGAAGCATTTATTAATGCCTGATTTTCAGATGCATCAGCATTAGATTGAACAATATTTATACTCATTAACATGTTGAAAATAATTTGATTACCAGCGGCACATGACTTAATTAATATATAGTTATCATTGATTGCTGCTGATTGATTAACTTGATAATTTTTCAGTAATTCTCTAACGGCATGCTCTCGACTTAGTTGAACCGCCGAAAATAATACATAATTGTAATTTACTGACAATGAACGTTGTATTGATTCACAGCTAATTAGTTTATCAAAGATAATATCATTGTCTAGGTATAGAGCTAAAAGTAGCGCCTCATTTTCATTAAATGATAGATCAAAAGTATTTTCATCTATCATTATATTTATTTTCTTAATATCTTTTTCTTTAATAGCAATAAGTAAGTCATTAAAATTCATATCATACTCAACATCTTGCTGTTTATGAAAGTTTATTACAAGCACATTGAAATTTCCAGAAAGAATAGCGAGCAGGCCATAGATTTTATATTCATTACTTCCTGTTAGATTTATTACTAAAAAATAAAAATAATAAAATTCTGTTTTTTTATTAGTGCATTTGTAAGATTTTAATACATTATAATTGTAAATTCTCTAATGACGATTTTCAGATACCATCCAATAACTTAATATTTACAAACCAAAAAAAAAATACTCTAAATATCTGGCGCCACAGTTAGTTAGATACTATAATTCGCATTAGGGTAACAGGCTTATAGATTGTAAAATTCGTGAAAAATTCCAGCTCTTATGCAGTTTTGCTTCTTTCTATTTTTGTACTGGTATTTTTACTATTACTCTCTTTGCTACAAGTTATTAGCTTACAATCAAATGTCGACAATGAAAGAAATATATCTTTAGAAGTATTCCCTAGGATAAAAAACCTCATTGCAACTAATGAATCTATAAGCAATACCATTGAAGATGGGATGAATAATCAAATTACTCATCATAATATAAGGCTAGAACTTAATAAACTTAACACCATCAACAGTAGCATCTTATTGCCCCTATCTAGTAAGATATCTACAACTAAATCTCATGATAAATTTCAAGCCTATCTTAAACAGTTAAATATTCTTAAACAACTTGAGCATCAAGTATCTGCCCTACTAAAATATGGTCATGATAATCCTCGTGTTATTTTTGCTAACAACAAATGGAAAGTCGTTAATAATAATATTAATAAAAATCTTCAAGAACTATATACAGATATTATTAATGAAAACATGATGACTTATGAAAATATTATTAAAACTAAAAATACTATTATTTTCTTCATATGCTTAAGTTTGTTAACAACATTGCTGATTGGTATTTCCATTTACATCTCTATCAAGGTGCAATTACAAAATGATCAACAAATAGCTCCTTTAATTACTGATGATGATTTAGAAATAGATAGTAGCAGTATTTTTAATAGAGATATTCTTTTTCAAGATCTTAGTACTGACTTTAATAACTCTAGTGATAATTTTTCAGTAATTGCCACACAAATAAAGAACACACAATCACAAAAATTTACAAATGACAACATCACCACATTTCTGGCGAGCCACCTTGATAAAGACATCAAGGTATACCTATATCAGAAGGATGAATATATATTTATAATACCCAATGTTAAGCATGAAATTGAGTCTATTGGATTTTGCAAACAGTTATCCAATAACCTAAGTACAAATAGCATTACAATGAACATAGGCATCAGTCACTACCCTGAGACCAGCATGAACATTGATATTTTATTAAACTCGGCCATTAGAGCCATGTTAGAATCTAAGAGCTGTGGAATGAACTCTATTATAACCGCTTAGCTATATAGCCATGTGGTTAGTCTAGCTCTCCTATCTTCACATCAATAGTGAAAAATTTACCTTTTCTATAAACTTCAACTCTATAGGTTTCATTTGGATTTAATTGTTTAATAGTACTGATAGCTACATGTATATTACTTGCATCAATATTGTTGATCTGCGTTACAATATCCCCAGGCAATAATCCTGAATGCTGTGCTGGACTGCCATGAATAATAGCTTGAATATATACGCCCCCATCACGCTTGTAACCCAAATAGCTTTTCATTTGCTCTGATAATGCTTGTAAGTGTGCCCCGAGCCATCCACGTACAACATGGCCATTTTCAACTAGCTGGTGCATGATTTCTTTAGCCGAATCAATTGGTATTGCAAAACCAACACCATTGCCTCCTCCTGATGCTGACCTTACAGCCATATTTATTCCTATAAGGTTACCGTCAACATCAAACAGTCCTCCTCCAGAATTACCTGGATTTATAGCTGCATCGGTTTGAATGAGTTCATCAAAAATAGTACCTCGTTTAGAATTATCACCAGTACGAACGCTTAATGGTGCAAGCGCGCTCACAATACCTTGAGTTACTGTCTGCTCTAACCCAAATGGATTACCAATAGCTAATACAATATCACCAACCCTTAAGTTAGACGAACTACCGATATATACTCTAGGGAGTTTGTTTAAATTTATTTTTAAAATTGCAAGATCACTTTGCACATCTGTACCAATTATTTTAGCATCAGCGACTCTGTTATCAGCAAGTTTCACCTGTATAGAATCGGTATCCTTGATAACATGATGATTAGTTAATACATATCCAAGCTTGTAATCGATGATTACTCCTGAGCCTAGCCCATGCTGTGCTTGTTCAGGGTGCTCCAACATTTGATTAGAGAAAAAATGTCGAAAAAATGGATCTTGATATAACGGATGATTATCTATTGGTATAGTTTTGCTAGTTTGAATGCTAACAATTGCTGGGGCTGATTTTTGGACAGCATCTGCGTATGAACGCACACATCGACACTCTTGCCCTACAACTTTCCCACAATAAAATACTAATATTAAAGTGATTAATTTTATTATAACTCCAGTATTTTTCATTTTAATTCCCATATTATTTTGCATTTATTATACGATTACTGTGACCTGAGAAAATATTACTCCACAATGCTTTTATTAAATATAAATTTTCAGTCATAATATCTTTATCAACAGTAAAATTATTTTTTCCATATAAAATTTCTTTATGAATTATATCTCTATATAGTAAATACGCTTTTCTAATTTTTTCAGCGACTTGTGCAGATAAAATGCCTGTTGCAACGAGGCTATCGATTATCCTCATGTTATCTGAGTGTTCACTTATCAATGGATGTCCTACAGACCAACGTAGAACATAATATTGTACGATAAATTCAATATCATTTATTCCACCAGCAGAAAGTTTAAGTTTATCAATTTTATAAGTCTTACTTTGCATCATTCTAGTCCGCATGCTAGTAATATCATGCTTTAAAATATTAGAACACCTTACTCTCGAGAGTATTTCTCTACGAATTGAATTAAACCTACTTGTTAACCTGTCATTAGCAACAATAACTCTAGCCCTAACTAAAGCCTGATGCTCCCAAGTCCATGCACTATTTCTCTGATATTCTGCAAAAGAATCAAATGATGTAACCAATAAGCCAGAATCACCCAAAGGTCTAAGACGCATATCTACGGTATATAATGGACCAGAAGATGTAGCTGTATTTAATAAATGATATATTCTCTGTCCAAGTTTGATATAGAACTCATCAATATCAACTTTACGCATAGAGAGTTCAGAATTTTTCTTTTCCTTATCATACAAAAATACCACATCAAGATCAGAGCTGTAGCTTAATTCAATACCACCAAGCTTACCGTAGGCAATAATAGCAAAATCTGAACTAGATATATTTAAAATATTTTCTAAATTATATTTCTTGCTAGTTTGTTCAAGCGCTAGCTCAGTTACTACTTTAAGAATAACTTGGGCAATATCGGTTAAGTGATCACTAACCCTTTTTATTAAAATATCACTCATAACATCAGCAACAGCTATTCTAAAAGTGCTGTTTAATTTAAACTCTCGTAAACACTCCATTTGATGTTCAAGATCGTCACTGTCAACCCACTGTAAACGCAACTTTAATTCATTATGTAAATTACCAATACTAATATCTCTATTTCGCCTATAATCCAATAATTCATCCAATAGAATTGGGAATTTACATAATTGTGCGTGCACCCACTCACTTTTTGTACATAAATCAATAATAAGTTGCAAAACATTAGGATTTTCCAACATAAGAGAAATATATAATGACCGTCTACCAATTGATTCAACTAATGATATCAGCCTATTAAGTGCTTGCACTGGATCTTGAGAGCGTATTGATATATTTATCACTTCAGGAATAAGATTTTTCAATCTTTTTCTGGTACGATAGCCAAACTGTTTATTATCAATACGAGACCTAAACGATAATAATTCTTTATATATTAATTCATAGTCTGTTGGTACACATTTTTTTAGTTCTTTAATACATTTATCCTTGTCTTCAATTATAGCCCATATATCTCCAATACGAATACGGTTCGGTAACGCTTCTATAACTTTGATCGGTGGAGCCACAATTTTATTAAACAAATTTGACACCAAATCTCTATGGTTATTTAATACATCTACAAAATCATTCCAACTGACAAAATTTAAAGCAATACACAATCTATTTTTATCTAATTCTAAATCAGGCAATGTGTGTGTTTGCTGTTCATGCAGCATTTGTAATGCATTTTCAGTTTTTCTTAAAAATAAATATGAATCTAATAACCAATCATATTCCTCTCGGCTTATATATTTATATTTTTTTATAATTTCTAATGCTTTTAATAAAGAGCGCTGCTGAAAAATAGGATCCTTACCGCCTCGAACTAATTGGAATGATTGAGCTATAAATTCTATTTGCCTTATTCCACCTCTACCAATTTTAATATCATCATGTTTATCTTTACGATTTATTTCAGATTCTATTAATGTTTTCATCTCTCGTAGTGATTCAAAAACTCCAAAATCCATATAACGTCGATACACAAATGGTCTGAATTTCGCCATAAGGTTACGGCATTCATTTATATCACCATATATCGGTCTAGCTTTGATTAATGCATAACGCTCCCAATCTCTACCATATCGCTGATAATAATCCTCCATATCATTGACATCCATTACAATTGGGCCACTATCACCAAATGGTCTCAATTTTAAGTCAACTCGATAAACAAAACTATATTCATTATTATCTGCTAGCAAATCCACTATGGTACGAGCAATACAAAGATATGCATCTTCAACACTGGCTCTGGTATTTTTTGCTACAAAATGTTCAGTAGGTGGATAAGCAAAACATAAATCTACATCTGATGAAAAATTCAGCTCTCTACCACCAAGCTTACCAAGAGCAATAATAATTATCTTCTGTGCACAACCATCATTATCATACGCAGTACCTATTTGTGTTGCAGAATTTTTCATAGCCCAACTGGCGGCATACTTAATGCATTTGTCAGCAACTTCAGATAGTTCACTTATAGTTTTGGTAACAGAATATACTCCAGCTATATCTAGCACACCTATATAGGCAAGGCTCATGCACCTATATTTACGTAGCTCCTGCTTTATTATATCAAGACTAACATCCAGGGCCATAGATAATTGAAACGGATGAAAAACATCAGGGGAATCAAAAGCTAGTAACAATTTAGGAATAATTTGCGGATACTTTTTTAGTGTATCTGAAATATATTGGCTAGAAGCTATAGCTCTTTTCAGTTGATCATTATTACAAAAAGCTACGCGTTCTGCATCAGATTGAAACTGTATTGCTTCTAGCTCATTTTGCAAAACCTGTTTAATAGAATCTTTTATAAATCCATTTATATGTTCCATAATTCATGCAAACTTAATTAACAATCTCCACATTTAAACATATACCATCAGCACTAGTAACTTTAACACTCATTCCTTCTTTAGCATCAGGTCCATTTACCAGCCACAGGGTATCACCAATTTTAACTTTTCCTTTTCCATTTGTTATATCAGTTGCCAAAGTATAAGTATTACCGACAAACTGCTTTGTCCTTTTATTTAATAATGGCGAATCACTAGTAGTAATGTTTTTACTTAAATAATTACGCCAGAATACCAAACATAAGGTGGATAACAGAAAATAATATAGACACTGCCACTGCCAAGATATGCTGGGGATAAAATAAACCACCCCACCTACCACCAGGGCACAAAATCCCAACCATAGTAAAAAGAAATTAGCACCAAAAATTAAATCTGATAATACTAAAAGCCCTGCAGCGCTAAACCATGTCCATAAGGATACATCACCGGTTAACATTATTATTTTCCTTTTAATAATTCGGCTATACCAGCTAGAGAACCGATAACGTTTGTAGTCTCTACAGGCAATATTAGAGTTTTTTGGTTTGGACTACTTGCAAGCTTACCAAGAGCATCTATGTATTTCTGAGCAACAAAATAGTTAATTGCATTTAGGTTGCCTTCATCTATAGCTTTGGATACTGTAGTTGTAGCTATAGCTTCAGCTGTAGCTAATCTTTCTCTAGATTCAGCTTGTAAAAATGCTGTTTCCCTGTCTGCTTCTGCAGATAAAACCTTAGCTTTTTTATCACCCTCAGCTTGTAGGACTTTTGCTTGCCTAATACCTTCCGCCTCTAAAACTCTTGCTCGCTTTTCACGCTCAGCTTTCATTTGCGCTGCCATAGCATTAACTAAGTCTTTTGGTGGTGTAATATCCTTAATTTCTATACGAGTAACTTTTACTCCCCAAGTTAGAGTTGCCTCATCAATTACTGATAGTAATTTTGAATTAATGTGATCCCGTTGTGATAAGGTTTGGTCGATATCTAAAGAACCCAATACTGTCCTTATATTAGTTACAGTAAGATTTGATATAGCCCGCTCTAAATCATTTACTTCATAGGATGCTTTCGCAGAATCTATAATTTGAAAAAATACTACACCATCAACTCGTACCATAGCATTATCTTTAGATATAACTTCCTGAGATGGTATCGGCAATACTTGTTCCATTACATTTTGTTTAAAACCTATCCTGTCGATAAGTGGCACGATAATTGATAATCCAGGCCCTAGAGTATGAGTAAACTTACCAAACCGTTCAACGGTATACTCATATCCTTGTGCAACTTGCTGAACTGCTTTTATTGCTATGGTTATACCAATGAAAATGCAAATACCTGCAAATATGCCAAATTCCATAATAAATCTCCAAATTCTTGTTTTTTACAAAAATATATTTTAACAGCTATTACTCTGAGCACCAAAGCATATTTGTTTTCAAACACAAGATAGGTTTCTAACATCTTAATTTTTATGCTAAAATTTACTAGAAATGATATATTTCGTTTGTAAATTATGCCATTACACAAAACTTGGATATAATGGCCGGCGTTGTCACACCTATACAGGGGCAGGATAAATGGCAAAAGAAATTTCGAAAAGTAGCGTAGAAGTTATCAGCAGGGTGATTGTGACTAAAAAAGAGTTACCTTTGTCGTGCCCTATGCCAAGCATGTCTTTATGGAATATGCATCCTAAAGTATTCATACCCATTGAAGAATCTGGACAAGCAGATTGCCCATATTGTGGCACTCAATATGTGTTTGAAGAAGATAATTAAATTTAGTCTCGAAGAAAATATGTAAAATGACTGACAATAATAAGAATATTCTCATCATTGGCCCTTCATGGCTTGGTGATATGATCATGGCGCAATCGCTAATGATCCTGTTAAAAGCTCAAGGATTCCAAAAAATTGACTTGTTAGCTCCACAATGGTGCCTAGAAGTTGCCAAGAATATGCCCCAGGTTAATAATATTATTGAATCTAAACTTGCCCATGGAGAACTTAACATAGCTAAACGCTATCATTTGGGTAAAAGTTTAAGAGGGCAATACAGCCATGCCATTGTACTACCCAACTCTTTTAAGAGTGCGCTAATACCATTCTTTGCAAAAATTCCTATACGTATTGGCTGGCGAGGTGAATTTAGATATGGACTTCTCAATGATCTGAGAGTCTTAAATAAAAATAACTTTCCACTAATGATCCAACGATATGCTCAATTAGGGCTACCTAAAGACGCTCCTCCTATCATAGACGCCCCAATACCTGAGCTCATAACTATCTCTCCACTGAGTTGCTCAGATAAATTTAACCTTAACGATCCAGAGGCAATCATTCTCTGCCCAGGGGCTGCTGGGGGTAGCGCAAAACGCTGGCCTAAAGAATATTATTTAAATGTAGCTGAAAATTTACTGAGACAAAATAAACAAATATGGTTAATGGGTAGTATCAATGATAAAGAAATCACTGATTTCATCGCTAATCAACTACCTTTAGATAGCTGCAAAAACCTAGCAGGTACATTAAAATTATCTGAGACCGTAAATGTCATTTCGTTAGCTAAAGCTCTGGTAACCAATGACTCTGGCCTGATGCACGTTGCATCAGCCTTGAAAATACCAGTTATTGCTATATTTGGCCCAACATCACCTAAGCATACACCCCCATTAGGAAGCCAAGCCGTTATTTTGGAAAACAAGATACCTTGTCAACCATGTTTTAAGAAAAAGTGCCCACTAAATCATCATAGATGTATGATTGATATTGAGCCTATTCGTGTTATCAATGAAATAGAAAAAGTAAGTATAAATAAATGAAAGTATTAATTATCCGTCTATCATCTATGGGTGATGTGATCCATACCTTACCTGCAGTAACTGATGCTGCTAAAAATATATCTAACATAGAATTTCATTGGGTTATTGAAAAAGATTTTTCTTCAATCCCTAGTTGGCACAACTCAGTGTCCAGGGTAATACCTGTTGAACTAAGACAGTTCAAAAATAATTTGTTCAGTGGAAGAAAATATTTCCGCGACTTAATTACACATCTACGAAAAGAAAAATATGACTTAATAATAGACAGCCAAGGGTTAATTAAAAGTATGATCTTAGCTGTATGCTGCCATGGAAAAGTTGCAGGATATTCTAAACATTCTGCCCGTGAGCCTATTGCAAGTATTGGATATAAATACAAATACAATATTTCCCACAATCAACACGCTATTAGTAAAAATCGTGAGCTATTTTCAAAATGCCTAGGATATAGCATAAATAATCATAGAAATAGCATTGATTATGGAATCAACCCTGCTATTAATACTGAGATAGAGCAAAAAGATTATCTAATATTTTTACATGGCACAACATGGGCATCAAAATGTTGGCCTTTTGAGAAATGGCTTGCCCTTGCTAAAATTGCAGATAAAGATGGTATTGAAGTTCAAGTGACTTATGCAACACAACAACAAAAAAACAGAGCTATAAAGCTTGCAAGTCTTGCTAGTAACGTTAAAATTAAAGATCATATGGGGCTCAACGATGCAGCTACTTGGATAAGCAATGCTAAAGCTATTATCAGCGTTGATACTGGTTTTGGACATTTAGCTGCAGCATTTAACAAGCCAGTTGTTGGGCTTTTTGGTCCTACCAAAACTGCTCTTACTGGTATTCTTGGCAATGATAAATGCGTATACTTGTTCTCAACAATTAGGCATTGCGCACCTTGTCTACAAAAAAAATGTCCATTATTAACCAGTAAAAACATTGGTAGCTTATGCATGAATGATCACTCTCCTGTAGAAGTGTGGGACGCCTTGTGCAAAAAACTTAATGCTTTTAATAATCATCATGTAATTATTGCAAGCTAAATTTTAATAAACTCATCCTTATATAATTTCATTTCATCAATAGATTCTATAACATCTCCCAGGGCTCGATGCGCCATATTTTTCACTATTTTGTCAGTAACTTTTGAACCATAGGCTTTTGCTAACAATTTAAGTGTGCTTACATCTAAGTTGCGATAATGAAAGAAGCTTTCTAATTTTGGCATGTACCTATATAAAAATCTGCGATCTTGGCAAATTGAATTACCACACATTGGCGAAGTTTTTGGCTTTACATGTTCTTTTAAAAAATCTAGAGTTAATTGTTCTGCACTTGCATCAAGAATGCCATCTTTTTCAACACGTTCCACTAAGCCAGATCTTGTGTGTTGGTTGACACACCACTTATCCATCTTGGCCATTTCATCCTTTGGCTGTTTAACTACTAACTCTGGTCCTGTAGCAATAATATTTAAGTCATAGTCTGTAATCACTGTTGCTATTTCTATAATTTTATGATTATCAGGATCTAATCCGGTCATCTCTAAATCAAGCCAAATCCACAAATTATCTCTTGCCATAATGATCAATCCTAAAAATAAAGTATTCTATCCTAAACATTATAATAGTCTACTGCTAATGTCTCATAATGCCCACATTCCTAATGGTCATTCTCCCAATTGACAGAATTTACCATTAGGAATTATCCTGGTTAAAGTAATTGGAAGTAGCCCCGTAGAGAGGAGGCATGGATGCGAAGAAATTTTACCTCTACCGAAGAGAGCACATCTCAAAGATATAGAAGACTTGTAATAAATAATCCGACAAGAAAGCTAGTTGATAAGTTAGTACAAAATGTAATATCTGAGAAACTAGCAAAGAAAGACCTTAGCGAATTACACGACATTGTTAAAGATATGGAGGAGCTGCCCCTTGATTAAAAATAATTTGGGATATAATTACCTGGCGAATATAAATGCAGTGATGCTGCTCTCTGGTCCTCTGATGTATTAGCAATGTTATGATAACCTCGGATATCATCTATGTAACCAACATTTCCAATTTGATGCTCGGTAGTTGAGATGATTTTTAAATCTTTGCCATCCAAATTACTCTCATATAAACTCTCAACCAATGCACCAGATAGAATTTTGACCAAACAGCCTTTACTTGGGTGACTATGGACCTTTGATCGCTGCATGCAGTCCCAAGAGATGACTATTAAGTCAAAATCTTCACATCCATAGACAATATTTCGGTAATAATTCTCTGTGGAATATACAAGATAATTCTGCCAATCATTTCCTTCATAATTTTTTAGTAACTCAACAAATGAACTAACACTCTGGGCCCCGATAATTCTCTTTTTTAATAATTTCACTAACTCATCTAAATCTTTCAATGATTTCTCCAGAGATTATATGATTACTATCTAACACAAATTAGATTTAACTATAAATATATGATATATCATTCTAACCTTAATCATAGTCATAGAAACTTATGCTTGTACAACTGCAATCTATTTTACCACAACAACTTTTAACCAAATCTTTTGGTTACCTAGCAAATTCAACTAACCCACTAATTAGCAATTATCTAAAAACATGGATTGTAAATAAGTATAAGGTAGATCTTTCTATTGCTAAGTACCCAAATATTAAAGACTACGCCAGTTTGCAGGACTTATTTACACGCGAAATAGATCTTAAGCATCGAGATAAAATTATAAATGATAATAGTATTATCAGCCCTGCTGATTCCTGTATCAGCCAAGTTGGTAAAATCAATAACAATACCTTAGTACAAGCTAAAGGTTTTAAATTCACAACAGAATCTCTACTTAATAACTCCAAGTATGCAGACATGTTCACTAATGGTAGCTATGCTACATTATATCTTGCCCCTCATGACTATCATCGCGTTCATATGCCAACCGCAGGAAAATTAATTCATCAAAACTTTATTCCAGGTAAATTGTTTTCAGTAAATAACTATACTGCGAATAATGTAAACAACCTGTTTGCTCGTAATGAGCGTCTCTGTTGCATTTTTGAAACAAAATATGGTCTTATGGCTCAGGTCATGGTTGGAGCAATGATCGTCGGCAGTATATTAACCGTGTGGGGTGGCAATAGCCACACACAACAACCAATTACTCCTTGTGATTTTAACGATGGTCCTCAGCTAGATAAAGGGGAACATATGGGGACATTTGCATTTGGGTCAACAGTTATCACTCTATTTCAAAATAGCAAGATGTCTTGGAATAAAGATTTAAGAATCGGTCAAAAACTTAAGGTATTACAAGCTATGGGGAAAGCTGACATTTAAGCATTAGCAATCGATCAATTCCTAAAGCAATACCAGAGCATTTTGGTATACCATGACGAAGAGCAGATATTAATTCTTGATCTAAAGGAATATCCCTTTTACTTTGTAAAAGTTCAGACTCCATGCGCCGCTTCTGTTCCTTTGGGCATGTTAACTCATCATAACCATTTGCTAACTCAATACCATCTATATACACCTCAAAGCGCATAGCCACATTACATTCATTACTTAATTTTTTAATATTTGCATATTCTGCTTGTGATTCTGGGTAATCATAAACAACCCATATTTTCTTTCCGGTTAAGTTTGGTTCAATATATCGATTAAAACATATACTTAAATAATCATCTCTACTTAGAGGTTCAGAACTAACAAAATCATCATTTATTTTGCTCTTCAGCTCCATAATCGTTGAGACATGTGGATTTATATGTAAATATCTACGGAATAATTCTAAATATGTCACTCTCTCTACTTCATGTATATCCAAATATTCTGATAACAACTCAATAGCTTCTTGAATTAGATCTTTATACGTGAAGTTCACTCGATACCACTCAAGCATAGTAAATTCATTACTATGTATCGGACCACTTTCATCATCTCTGAATGCTGAACATATTTGATAAATACTTCCTAAGTCATTTGCCAACATTTTTTTCATTGCAAATTCAGGAGAAGTATGAAGATACCTGGTTATCTTAGAGCCAGATGTAGCAATTGGTTTAATATGCGGTGAAGTTGCCACAAAATTAGATAATATCGGTGTTTGTACCTCTAAAACTTCTCGTCTAATAAAAAAATTTCTGATGTAACTATACAATTGGGCTCGAGTAATAACTTCTATTTTTGTATTTGTTGGTAATTTATACATCAATCAACATCTTTAGCTCTTGATACATATTCAGAAGTACGGGTATCTACTTTAATTAATTCATCAATCTGTACAAATAACGGCACTCTAACTACAGCTCCTGTCTCTAAAGTAGCAGGCTTACCACCTCCACCAGAAGTATCACCCTTTAGCCCTGGATCTGTTTCTACTATTTTCAGAATTACAAATGTTGGGGGGTTAATACTTAAAGGTGCTCCATTCCATAGAGTAACCTCACATAGATCCTCTTCTTTAATCCATTTAGAAGATTCATCCATAATATTTCCAGATACTTCAAATTGCTCAAAACTTTTAGGATCCATAAAGTGCCATACGCTACCATCGTTATACAAATACTGCATTTCTGTATCCATAACATCAGCAGCCTCAACACTTTCACCAGATTTAAAAGTTTTTTCAACAATTCTGCCAGTCTTTAAATTTCGCATCTTAACCCTATTGAAGGCCTGACCTTTTCCAGGTTTAACAAACTCGTTATCAATTATACTAAATGGATCTTTATCCATTATAAGTTTTAAACCGTTTTTAAATTCACTGGTACTATATGTTGACATAACATGCTTCACTTAAAATAAATTTTCAGTAGAGAATTATGAAGAAATTACGCCAAATATGCTAGAGCTATCTTCAGCAAAGTAATCCATCAAACTGCCTACATTTACAGGCTAAGCTATTTTGATACAACATTTGCATAATAATTAACTATACGAAAAATTATGCTTAATCAAAATCAGTGAATATTTCTAATTTATATTTTTTTAAAAGGCTAATGAATCATGAACTATCTTCAAAATAAATTATTCATCAGGTGACATGTTGCTCAAACTTGCTTAGAACAACAATTGGCTGACTTTGTTGATATGCTAGGAATAGTTCTTGCCTACAACGAGGTGGTAATAATGAAAGCACCCCTCCCACTTATCGACCCAGTTATCTGGGCATGTTAAAATGCCATCAAGATTATAATAATCAGATTAAATATAAGTAATAATTGTGCGCCTCTGCAGTTGCATCTGCAACAACAATGGTCAGCACTTCATATACAAAAAAATAACAATCAATAATAGGAAGCAAAGCAAATGAACAATTATAAAGATTTCATCCAATGCATCAAAGATGGCAGCCCAAATGACTTAGATTATTTGGCAAAAGAAAATGGCAATTATAAGTTTTCAGATGTTGCCGCTAATATTGCATCTTATAACAATGATGCTTTACGCGAGGCATCTAAAAATGGGCGTTTGGCAATTGTAGATAGGCTTTTAGGTAAAAAAGAAGATGGCACACATGAGTTTCCAGATGTTGTAAATAATATTACAGCTAATGACAATGAAGTTTTACGCTTTGCAGCTCGTTATGGCCATTTGCCAATTGTAGATAGGCTTTTAGGTGAAAAGGTAGATGGCACATATGAGTTTCCTGATGTTGTAGATAATATTGCGTCTTATCGCAATTATGCTTTACGATTGGCAGCTCAAAATGGCCACAGAGAAATTGTAGGTAGGCTTTCAAGAAAAAAATTAGATGGTACATATAAGTTTCCAGATGTCATAGATAACATTACAGCTGCAGGCAATTATGCTTTATGCTCTGCAGCTCGCAACGGCCATAAGGCAATTGTAGATAGGCTTTTAGGTAAAAAAGAAGATGGTACATATGAGTTTCAGGCTGTTGTAGATAATATTACAGCTTGGGGCAGTACTGCTTTACGTGGGGCAGCTTATAATGGCTACCATGAAATATCTCGTGTAGTAGCGCAGGCGGCGTGGCCAAATATTTCAGATATGCCACAAGCACTTAAAAATGATACTAAAATAATGGCCTCCATAAGGGAAGGCTTTAGGTTAGACGCAGTTAGGATTGGTAATGTGTATTTTTTAAATAAGTATGCTAAAGATTGTGCACCACATATACTGTCTCTTGCGGGCCTAGAGTATGCTCATATGGTAATCCCCAATAGAGGAGATACAGACACCGGCACCAACCATACCTTTAAAAGCTTTATAACAAAGCGCATTGATGCAGTAAAATATGTTAGTGAGCCTATGGCTGGTGATTTAAGAGATAATGAACCTTCAGAAGGTCTCCCCCCTTTTAAGAAAGCAAAGTTAAGTTAAGTCCTTAATCAATCCGTGGTTTATTTTACAATGGCCATTCGGAAGACTATCAGATAAGTAAGATTTGAGACAACCACAATTGTTCCAATGTCGAGGTCTCTGTCGCAAAGTCAGATTTGACCACAACATACATGGTTATTCTGTTAAATAGCTTGTGCTAGGTGCTGTGGTTTTAAAAAGGTTAGCGACAGAGCTCAATAATTAGGGGGGGCGGCTTTCCATCACCGGCTGAAGACCACATAGAAAAAAATATTAGTTTAGATGCTCTTTTGATCAAACATCCTACTGCAACCTTTTTGATAAGAGAAAAAGGGGACTCAATGATTAATTCAGGTATTTTTTCGGATGACATATTAATAGTTGACCGCAGCATACATCGTGTCCTTCCAATAAGCAAACATAGCAACTGGAAGGACACGATCAAGATGAAAAACAAGATAAACTTCAAATTTGCTTGACACAGAATACGCCAAGCAATAAAAAATAAGTGTCATGCACAATAGAGTTATTACCTTTGCCAAAAAAACTCATAGAAAAATGCCTCCCTAAAAATATTATGCCCAAGAAAATAAAATAGATAAAAAATAATTTATAGTAAAGATATATGCACTAAAGTATGAAGATATATCTTGTATGGCTCTGTATGTAGCTGAGCCCATCTAAAATAACGCTAATAGTGGCCCTTATAACGTTTTCATTTCAGGATATTGCTTAAAGAAATTGCTGTATTTCATCTATAGTTGCAGCATAACTAACTGCTCCATAGAGTCTTCTTCATTCATGGTAAGGAGAGTGTCAAAAACACAATATAAGATTGAGAAAGAATTTGCAGACGAAGGTGATAATATCGCTGTCACAATACACTGAAATATACCCAACAATGAGATTGTGATAACTAAGACATACCTCTAAATCTATAATCATGGCAGCAGGTCAGAAGGTCTGGATACTGAAAATACAACATCAGAATCCCATTTACAACTATATTTATCATAGATAATATGTTTGGATTTGAGTTTATAATGACTATTCAGCTACCATTACTCCATAATGCTATTTTAAAACGGAGCCTTTGCTATTATAAAACAATTTTAAATATTATTGATTACTCTGACAATACTTTTTCTGAAGTTGATAAAGCTAGAAATAATTTAGATATTATTTATGACGATTTTCTTAGTAATAGCTTTTTTGAAAAACAAGAGCTGCAAATTTTTCTATCACAAGCGATGGGAGCTCTATATTGTTTTTTCAAAAACTCCAAAACACCATACACTATAAATGAAATAAAGTGGCATATATCAGCACAAGAACATCTTTACAATTGGATGATGAGAAATCCTCAAGAAATAAAACCTGCATTAATTATCTCTGATAGAAATGAAGTCATAGATACATCACTGACAACTGATGTTATTCAATCTATTATGCATAATGAAGTAGCTATATATACTAAAGAATTAACTGATGAGCTGCTTAAAGTGCTCGATGTGGATAGTCATCCGACCTGGTTCAAAACCTTACCAGAATGGGAAAAAAATATTTTCACTGACTTGGTAAACATTTGGAGGAAAAGAAATGAAATCGTAAGAAATTACTCAAAAAGTAAGCCTGAAGAATTTAATCGAATGTCACAAGAAGCACAGCTAAGAATTATGATGGCGTTTAAGGGAAAATTAAAAAACAAGCAACTTAGCAATATGAATTTAGGCGAAGTGTTAGGAATGCAAACTGGCTCTCATATAGGATATCCGTCAGCTAGAATGGCATATAACACCTCTATATATTCATATGACAAAGATGAATCAGGTGAATTAAAGATTTGTTGGAAATCATCCTTTTTCCGAACAGCATTTCCTTCTGTTGTTTTAAAAGATAAAGATGAACAGCTGAGGCTAACTTTGCTCAACTTAAAACAAATAATATTTTATGAGATGGTTGCTCATATTGAAAAATTATTATTAATTAATAAAAACTATAAGGATAAAAACATAGTTATTCCAGTTTTTTTCCAAACCATAATAACGCATCACCCATACTTGCCAAGCAAAGCTTTAATAAAAGTATTTGAAAATGCTATTAAACTTTTAAGAACAGATGTAGCTGATCCTGAATATTGCTTACAATACATACAAAATAATACATCTTTTTTAGAGTCAGTAATCACTAAGATTTTACCTAGAGCTAACGCATCAGAATTAATAGAAAAGATAATCAGCTGTAACCTTAGTTTTGATTTAAACTATCTACATAGTGCTTATAATGATCTTGACAGCATCGAAAGTCCACAGAAATATCAGATATCATCAGGGCGCACTTTAAAAACATTAGTAGAACATTTAGTTAATGCCATAAGATGCACTGTTATAATAAATAATGAAAAAATAGGTTTCTCTGAAAATGAAAACATTCCCAAAGAAATTTATACTTGCTTAGATAAACAAGATCCAATTGGTGTATTGAATATAATAAAAAAATCACCAAACACAATAAATGTTATATTTTTAGTCGCATCAATCAAAGTAGCACTTGATGCATATGCTCACTATATAAAAGCAAATGATTATAAAACAAATACTGTAGATGCAATATCTAGATCAGTCATCAAAGAACAAAGTGTTTACTTATCAATATCATGTTCTTCGATCGGCATTAGTGTTTTAACTTGTGAAAATGGCTCTACTGCTACAAGTTCATTAATTTTAGAGATAAATGCATTTAGACTTTTTTATGCACGTCATGGTTACTATCCTAAGTTTAGAGAAAAACCCAAAGATTCTTTCGATAAAGATCGATGTCTATTTCGCAAGTATGTAACTTACCACTTATTGGAGGGATACTCTCAAAATATATTAGATAGATCATCTGAGGCATGTTTTGGAATTCCTGATTTTTATGAAACGTATGGGCCAGATTTATTAAATGATGTTGTGAAACAACTGAAAGTGTATCGAATTGATCGAACACCTGAGGGGCTTAATAAGCTATACAATGATGTGGCTACTTTAGAAGACATATGCATCTTACTTAATGTAAAGGAACATGCAACAGAAATAAAAAAAGTCATATCTTTGTATGAAACCAGAGGTATCGTTCATCGTGAGAGCAGCAAAGTAACAAACAAGGCAAATAGTCTCATGATTGAAAATGGTGACCAAATAGTTGCTAAAAAAGCTTATAGTAATGAAATGTCCATGAAAATCAAAGAACTTTTCAATATTGATAGTATTGAAGAGCTATATAAAATACTAGATGACACTTCACAAAAAGTACCATCATTGAAATCAACTTCTGATAGAATAAAAAAATTCAAACAAAGTTTTAAGGGTGCCTCAGAATCATTAGCAAAAGACAACTTAAATCCGCCATCGAATGAAGAAAATTAATTTTTTCATAATTGCAATGTCATACTTTATCTAATGTTCTACATATGACCCATATTCATCCTGCAAATTAAAGATTAACTTTAGTGGTTATACAAAATTAATTTTTTAACGCAAACTGTTTTTTCTAGATCCAGCACTTGGCTCTACAGGATCTTGTTTGGGATTAACATCTAACCTATCTTTTATTTCAAGCAATGATGTATCATTTCCTGTGGTTGCTTGTGCTAGATGAGACACAACATTACCTTGCAATTTATCATATGCATCGATTGTTTCATTAAGCTTAACAGCATCCATTTTTAGCACTCCGTTCAAATGATCAGGCAAATTCCCATGCTTAACATCATCAAGTAAATCCCTGAATTCTTGATTGCCCAACAAGCTAGGTAAAACTTTATCATCATTCCCACATTGCATTAATGATGATAATATATTAGCAGACATTTTGGTTAAACTTTTTAGTTTACTATTCATCCTCACGCTAACTTCTTTGTCGTTAAGATTGGTTGCAATATCATTCATCTTCATAGCGAAGGCAAATAATTCTTCTGGTGTAGATGGATTTTCTTTGTTTAATTCAGCAATCATATTAGAAGCCATTTCATTTACTTCTTTATGTTTTTTAGTAATGGATGGACATATCTTACCAATCATCTGACATAGCCAACCTTGACCATGTGTTGCAATTGAGCTTAATGTGTCTCTCATTTTCCTCACTTCTTTTTCTGGACAATTGAAATTCACTTCACCTTCCTTTAATTCACTAACGAAGTTATCGTACATTGAACGTGTAGTACCTTTCAGTGTTTGTATATATTTTTTTGAATTAGGCATACCTTCCACTCTATTACTTTCATCCAAAATCATTTTAAACATAGATGCTCTATTTAACTCACCATTAGCATACTTTTGCTCCATAGAATCTAAAAATTTAGAGGCTTGAGTATCTGGAATTTGACTAGAGTCCCTTAATCTAGCCATATCAACAATTGCATTTTGATATATTTCCTCATTTCTAAACCCTAAATTGGCACTTTGATTTTGTATTTTATATTCACCTCTCATTTCCACAAGCATTGTTGTAAAATCTCCCAACTCATTAGATAGTTGCGACCCAGCCTGCAAATTTTCCATTCCACGCCCAATTGCACCTATTAGTACAGGCAATGCATCCACAATCTCATCTGATTTATTATTTTCATTATTTATATCATCTATGGTCAATTCATGGTCAGAATTCAAAAGTTTTTTATATTCTTTAATGGAATTTAGTATTTCTGTTAATCCTTTGGTTGCACTTTCATCCCCAGAAATTTTACTATAAATAATTTCTCTTTTTAAATTTGCTTCCATACTATTATCTGTAGAACATAGAACCGCACAAAGTTCTTTAAATTCATCAACTGGAATATCACCACCAGGTTGAGAATACATATATTGAATTAAATTAGATACATCAGCAATTACTCTAGCTGAATATTTATCAACACTTTGCCCTGAATTAATATGCTCAGGCATTACACTCTTAATAAGATCTTTAACTTTTTGTGCACCAGGTTTAATTCGACCATACCGATCATATATTTTCATTAGCTTATTATTTTTTTTATAGTTTTCATGTAAGTTATTCATCACTCCTTTTCTTATACTTTTTCCTTTTTGGATATCTAAAGCTACATCTGGCTCTTTAGGTTTAAACATAGATATCAATGATTCCACTATTTTCTTTTGCCTAAATGTTCTATCTGCATTGCTTTGTTCAGCAAGTATTTCGTGCTGGCTAAAATCCCTACTGGTAATTTTGTGAACTCTGTGAGTCCCAAAAGCATCTGGACATTTCTCTACATTAACAAGAGCTTCTTTAGTTTTTTTGTCTAAATCTGATAACTCCTCCTTGGCTATAGCTTCTAATCTTTCCTGAATAGAATCTAGCCCAGAAATTACCGACTCTTTAAAATTACTTTTCCTCTCTTCTACTGTTAGCTCTACATCTGAATTTGGTATTCCATCTTTTATAAGTCTATCTATAATAACAAAAGCTTCCTCGACAACATTTTCAGAAATTATAGAACTACTCCCAACATTAACGACATTCTCTGATGGCAATATACTTGCTATTGCTCTTATTAATTCATTATGCTCCTCTGGATTTTTATATTGGCAATACTCGGCATACGAACTGTTATCTAGCAGCGCTCTACTAATTATGTTAGATGCTATTCCAACCCTATCCTCATCTGTCAGTTCTACTTTTTCCTGCAATGCCTCAGGCATATATTTATTTAAAAATGCCAACTCAATTTGTTCATTATTAATAAATGTTTTTGATTCATCGCCATAAATTAAATCTACAAAATTCAAACAAACAACTTCACCGCTATTATTATCAATGCTCACTTCTAATGCCTTCCTTAAAATGTCAATATGTGAGCCTATATTTTCTGTATCTACGCCTTTAAATGCTTTAGATAAATTATCGTGAATTTTATTAAGGATAATTTGGTATTGTTCATCAGTTATATTACGCAATATTCCTGCCTGTTCTAATTGGCCTACAGCAACATCAATTACCATATTAAACATTTGAGTTTTTTCTCTATTAATAATAGAGCCATGTAAATCTTGCATTGTATTTACATTTTGATTTTTCTGAGCATTCTCATTTCTTACATGTATGAAAAAATCAGACTCTTCAAATACCTCTGGGCTGTTTTTCATTGCTGTTAATGAGGTGCCAACAACTATATCTATTTCTTCATACGCTGCATGAAGATTTTTTGCAATATTATCTAAACACTCTCCATCTATTCCATTACTATGTAAAGCGATCAAAAGAGCTCCTATACTTCCTGTATTTATTTGGCCATCCTCTTGTGTTGCTGATTTACGCATTCCTTTAACTAACTCTTCATTTCCTGGTATATCGAGGCTGTCGATAATTCCTTTTAATTCTTTTTGTATTCCCGCTATATTACTACCAAAATTCTCAAGATGCTGCTCATATACTTTGATATCTTTTGCAACCTCTGCATCTAACAAATCAAATTCTTTCTCTAACTCTCTAATTTTATCCTTTTCATCTGCACCAATCTTAGAAAGGCGTTCATCAAATTGATTCTGTATGTCTTCTTTCCGTTTATAAAAAATAGCATCGATTAATAGCGTTGGTTCTTTCTCCTCTTTTTTGGCGTTACTTTCATTTAATATTGAATCATAAGATAAGCCTCTAGCTCCAAGAATAAGTACCTCTGTTCGAAATGATTGCTTTACTTCACCAAATACAGCTTTGGCATTCAAATTTAATAATATTTTTTCTGCAAATTTAGTACTTCTAGTATATTGAGAGGACACATCACTTACTTCTTTAACTGATGCAATTTCACTAATTACTCCATCAAATAAGTTTGACGTGTTTTCACTCTTACTTTCTAATTTACAAACATCAATAGCTCTATCAATTAGTGTCAATTGAGCTTCAAGTGTCTTCACTATATTCATACTGAAATTAATTGAATCATCATCTGCCTTTCCATGAACTTTTTCATACTCCATGATTTTAGCTTTTATTGCCGCCAACTCTTTACTATATTCATATTTCTGTATTGATAATAACTTCCTGTTTTCATTAGGATTTTCACTCATCACCTCAATACCAATTGCATGCCCAACTTTAGTCATTAATGTATTATAAGTTTCAGTACCATCAGGAATTGCCTCCATTGTGGCTACAACCGTGTGATTAACTTTAGATGGAATATTATAGTTGCCGACCATCGATGGCTCAGCTTCTCGCCTTTGTGCAGCAGCTTCTTGTAGTTCATCATTCATATAGATGTTTTGTTGCAAAGAAAATTCAACATCCTCTCGTAAACGACCTATCAATTCTGCATTCTCTAGTAACTCTACTTTAAAAATATCTTCTGGATTATGTGCGTCTATATATTCAGCTAATACCTCGCCAATATGTTGTTCTAATGCTTCTGAAAAAAGATCATTTCTAGATATATCAACGGTGTATTCATTTGGCAATAAGCTTGCTAGACTGCGCATCAATCTATTATACTCCATAGGAAATTCCATTTGGTAATGTTTATCCATACCCGTATAGTTATTGTTGGCATGTAATGCTACTGCAATACACCTCTTTATGATTTCATTTTTGTCAGTATTTGTTAACGGTACCTTTTTTAATAGTTTATCTGGCAAATACTCTTGCAATACAGCATTGCTCATTTCCACATCATCTAGTCGAGTTTTAGCCCCCATATCTCCACCATTGGCAATATCAACAGCATTAAGACACAATACTGCACCCGTTTCTTCATCTATTTTTATTTCAAGAATTTCTCTTAACACTTCAAGTTCTGAAGATATTCCACTCTCCATATCTATTTTTTTAAAACTTTCACTAAGGTTATGCTGTATTGCTCCTAGAACATTGGCATATTGTGTATCAGTTAAATTTTCAAGCATTCCAGCTTCATCTAACTGTTCAAGCATTATTTCAACTGCCTTATTGAAAATATTATTCCTACTTCTATTAATCATAACCGTTAACGTTGATTCATGGTCTATATGATAATCTCTACTTGAAGTGCTGATGTGCTCATATATTGATTCTCTATTTCCACTTTCAACATGTCTATTAGAAGTTGATATAGCTGGCTCAAATATTTCCTCAAGTGCAGAATAGGAACTTATCACTCTTGTTTGTAGTTCATCCAAATCTTGTTTTTTTGCCTCAGAGCAGCATTCCAGCAATTTTAATTGTGCAATTGCATTATTAATAGATTTACTATTAATTTTATTGCCTTCTGGCTGTACTAACATGCTTCTGATCCTTGCAAAATTTTCTGGATCTTGTTCTGGGTGTTTCTTCTCCATTTTATCAATTATGCTACTTAAACTCCCTAATACACTTCTCAGCTCTTTTTCTTCTTTTTTTATTTGCTTATTAAGATCTTGCCTATTCCCCTCAATAGCTTTCTCACCGAGATCTGCATTTTTTTCTGCCTTAGCTACCTTATTATCTAAATCATTAATTAATCCAGTTAATTTTCTTCTTTTATTTGCAGTACAACAATCCAACTTTTTAAGCATCTTAATAGCTGATTCTATATTGGCATGTTCTTGGCCAACATCTGATTCTTTTCTTTCTAATTTCTCAGTTATTTCCATAAATTTAGTTAAGGGGTATTCATGATGCTTTATTTGCATCTTGAATATAATATCATTAACTTCATCTTTAATTGCCCTGTTAATTTTTGCATATTCTGCCTCATACACATCCTGATTTGCGTTATACTCTTGTTCCATCAATACATCTAATAAATCTCCTAGCTTATCTGTTTTGACATCATCACGTTTTAAATTAAGCATATTATCAATATGCCTACCTTGTATGTGTAGCATGGAAGAATCAAGAACAAGTCTATGTTTAGAATCTGGCCATATTTCCTTAGAGCTGATATCTAATAATATTCTCTCTTTATATTGAGTTTTAAAGTCATATTTTTTTATTTTATCCTGCAAAGATGAAACAAGAACAACTGTGCTTGCTATGTTTTCTATATTATTGGGAAGTTCTCTATCATTAACCATGGCAACATTTAAATCTTTTGCCAATGATATTAAATTTAAAATTCCAAATTGCTCATCAATAAGGTCTAAAGTTCTATTTAATGAACCATCTACTGTTGGTCCATGTATTTTTTTATATTCATTAATTTTTTCAGTTAATTCAGCTAACCGTGCAAGACATTTCTCTTTCGATTGTTCAAGTAAAATGGTATCTTTAACTGGGTCATCGCCCAACCGTTGACCACCAACTACATTATTTAAAAGATCCATTGCCATCAGGTATTCAACTTCTCTCTCCTCCTGTCTCTTATCATGAGGGCTTGTCTTTTTTACTTTAGTTTCTTCAGGCTCAATATTGACAGTACTATCTAGAATTGGCAAACCATCTTGATCGCACTCTATGTTAAGTTCTCCTAACTCTAGATCTAGGTCTCTCCCTTGTGCATCATATTCAGCCACTGACTCTTCTAAGTCTGACAAATCCAAATCAAGCATGAGCTCATCTGCTTCATTTGCCATTTTCACAGCTCTTCCTAGCTGTTCAATTTGGTCCCTCTTAGTGAAAGCCTCAATCATTTCTTCTCTATCTTTAGATACACTACTGAGCTTTTTCTCTATCTTTTCAATATTTTTCTGACTTTTTTTGGCTTTTTTTATATATTTATCAGATATGTTCCCCATATTTCTTTGATGTTTATATTTTTGTATATCTATTTCAACTTTCTTCTGAAAGTCATGAAGTTGAAAATTAATTGCTTCGGCAAAATAATGGAAAGGATTAGTGTCTTCTTTATTGTCAAAAATATGATTATAATAAACCATAGGCTTATATAGTGGTTTATATGGTTTACCTTTTGGATATTTTTTACCCATAGCAACAATCTTCATCAAGGCTCATTTGTTTGACATTATCAGGTAAATATAAGTTCAAATTATTTATTACCACAAAAGATAAACATCCACTTTGTGCAACTGAATTATCAACAAACCCACTTGATGATAAATTTAAAAGTAGAGTGAACACTCAAGCTGATTATGCAAAGTCTGCATAAGACATCTAGCACTTTAAAATAGGGATATGTGAATATAAATCGGGTATATACTGGCATCTTCGCATTAGTGTGACATCACATATTTCACACTTACGCTAAAATATATTGTCCTACTAGTAATGAATAAGGAGATATATATTGTCTACTCCGCAAACTGAAATGGTAATGCCTAACAGATATCCTATAATGGACCCTACATCCGTTTTAGAATCTTTAAGTCAAGCAAATTCTCTACTGTCAAAAATATCAACTCATGTTACATCAGATGGGAAACTACCCATAGAAGAGCAAACACGAATTGAATTACTCGACAAAATCAGCAAGAGAGCATTAGATATTACTGAACTTCACAATGAAATCACAAGTCAGGACAAAGTGTTCTTTGATGACATTGACAAAATCAGAGAGTTAATGAAAGAACAAACGGATGATATGCGTCTCTACCAATCAGATGATGACTTGAAAAGTTTATTTATCGATTACTCTGCCATATACACAAAAATCTCTGCTGACTTCGATATGCTACATATAGCACTTACAGAACAATTTGCTGAAGCCATTCATCATAAAACTTCCGATATGGAATCAATAGAACGATTTCCTCTTAAGCGTAGCTTGTCTGAGGTGGCAAAAATTTATATGGCAAACACATCAATTACAGATATGCCGACTTTTAACATGGGGGCAAAAGCTAAAGCTGCTTACAATAAAGTAAAAAATTCAAAAAAATATCAATATTACCTCGCCGGAGCTATTCTTGGCTGTGGGGCTCTTGCCTTAACTATAATATGTCCACCTGCAGGTGCTGCAGTATCTGTTGGTATGTGGGCAACATTTGTAGCTGGTGCTGCTGACGGTGTAATAACCATTGGAATGTCAGCTCGTGATATTACCAATAGTGTCGATGAAGATTTTCTTGACCTTAAAACTAAAGCTAAACTTGAAAATTTAATACAAGAACAGAAATCAGTAGCTAACGCTCTTAGAGATACTCAAGAAATAAAAAATGAAGACAGCATTACAAAGCAGCATGATGAAATTCTAAAAGAATTACATGATAAAACCGGAAAAACTATTGATGCAATAAGCACAGATATTAAAGACACTATTGCTAGCTGTGATCTGAATGAAGAAGATCGACAAAAAATGTTAGCAACTATAAATGAAAGTGAAGTCCTTCTCGACATTGAAAAAGAAATTGAAAGACTAAATAATGATTTAATTGTTTTGTTAAATCACGAACAAGATGGAGCAGAAAAATCTAAAGCTAAAGCACCGAAAGATATTGCCCAGCAATTTGCTACTATAATTGATAAGTTAAAAGAGGCCAATGGGAAAGTCGATTTACTAGAAATACCTGTCAAACAAAAATTACAAATTAAATCGGGTATAAATGATAATATTGAACATACAAAAGTACTGCATCAAGGTTTTAAAAAATATGTTAATAGCGATACAGAGTTCAAAAAAATAGCAAAAGGGACTCTACTCAAAAAAATTGCCACGTGCAAACGCAGCAGACTAATTAGCGGGTTTGCAATAGCCCTTGCTGTAACTAGTATTGCCTTGGCTATAGCGTTCCCCCCAGCAGGTGCATTAGCTGTTATCGCTACTGCCACTGTATTTTGCGCACAATTAGCTCTTGGGGGAACAGCTTTAGGTATGTCAGCGTATGACGCTCATAAAAGCTGTAAAGAATTATCAGAACATAGATCTAATCTTGCTCAAATTGAGAGGGAAGATTATAGCAACGATACAGACCTAAGTGAAAGAATGGTGTCTATCGATGATGACCTGCAAAGTTTATCTGAATATAACAAAAATCTTGCTGAAACCGGAAATAGTGGTGACCTATTAATTCCAGCACCTACATGTACTGTGGCACATGAATCTCACGCTGTATGCCATAAGAAAAAATTTAAAACTAAGCTTTCTAGTTCGGCCCCATCAACACCATCAGCAACAACCCGCAACCATAGAGGTTCAACTAGAAACGGAACATAAAATATCTATGTTCATAATGACCTTCAACAAATCAGCAGAAAGGCCGGTCAAATAACCGTAAATTTACCTCTAAATATCCACACAACAACCTGTATCTAGTTTAAACTCAATATTATGGATACTTTAGAAAGCAAATTAGGGTTTAAAATACCCAAAAAAAATAGCAGTGTGAAGCCTAGTGTTGAACTTAACATTGAGGCAATCTCTGAGTGGGTGCACGAACTGCCAATGTCAGATACTGGTGTTTGCACGAAAATGCTCTTCAATCTATTGAAAGAAATCAATAGCTCTGAACTTGACTATAATCTACGATTTGAAATTGCAGAGGTAATAAAACCTTGCATTCACTCTATTAGTCTTGCTCTGAAAAAACATTATTACAATCAAAACTCTGCTTTATCTAAAAAGCAAATTGCTATTTCTCGTCTATCTATTGCTTTATTCATCGAGCTCACATTAATATATAAAGATATATTAGATGGATTAAATAGCTCAGGTAAGATTAAAAGCGATAAAATTACCGCAACAACCAGCATATTCAGAATAATGAATCATACAAGATTAATTCTTCAAGTTAAATACCTACTTTATGAAGCAGCACCAGAAAATTTATGGCAAGAAATTTATACTTTATACAGTCTAGCCAAAGAAAATGGCTTAAATACTGCTGAATCTATTAATCAATTGGCATATGAGCCACTAAAAAATATTGAAGATTCATTCAAAAAAACTCTTTTAATTGCAGTGAGCAATCCATTTCAATGGAGACAAATTGAACAAGAATCTATATCTAAAGCAACCAATGAATGGCTAACTCATGTATCAATCAAAATGTTTACTGATGATGACAAAAAAAACATCGGTAGTTATGCTATTGATTTAAATACTGATCTACCTCCTTCTCCAGCTATTCTTGAAAAATTTGTTCCAAGCAATAACTCCTTATGCTTAAATACAATAAATCTTAATAATAGTATCGGTAAAGTTTTATTCGAACTGGAAAGCAATGAAATTCGTGCTAGAACAAAGCATGATCGAGAGCCAAGCTACTCCCTACACATACCAACGTTACAAAAATTATATATTAATTGGTCAACTAATATATCTCGGGCTAATACAAGATTTGCACTGGGTGGCAAGATGACTATTGCTATTGGTGCTCCAGCTGCACACTACTATATAAGTGGCAAAAAAGAATTTAATATTGACTCTAATCTTAGTGGGTCTAGTGAGAGTAATGGTCTTTCAATGGATACATCAGATTTACCAACATTTGACATGGTAAGCTCAGACACTTTAAGTATGGATGACAGCTCTGTAGAAGAAGAGACTGTACATGATATATTTGCAAACTTTCAATGTGAAACAATAAATGTTAGCCCGACTGGCTCATGTTTACGCTGGCTAGGCGATTCACACCCAGCCATTGAGCCTGGCGAAATTATATGCATGCGTAATACTGAAATGGTTGATGAACAGTGGGGCATTGGTGTAATACGCTGGCTAAAGCATGATGAAAACAATTCTCTTAAAATTGGTATTCAACTTTTAGGACCTTATGCCAAACCCGCAGGGATCCAACTTATAAAAGATGATGAATCAGCAAGCTGCTACCTTAGGAGCTTAATATTACCAGAAGTAGAATCATTGAATATGAAACGTACTATAATAACACCTGTACTACCATTTAAAATTGGTAGTGTAATCAATTTAAAAATGAATGATTCAGAAGAGCCCATAAAGTCTGAACTATTAGTACAAGAAGACCAAACCTCATATTACAAACAATTTGAGTATAAAACTGGTAAAAATCAAGGTGTTATTGACAAAGCTCTTGAAGACCAATCAGTAGCTAAAGGCGCAGATATAAGCGACGAAGAAGTTAAAGTAGATGATGGTAAACTTTCTAGAAAATCAGATCCAAATGATGAATTTGACAACATTTGGGATGACCTGTAATCTTCATAAAAATAAATTAATAGAGCTAAAATGAAAACTTTTTAAGTAATGAATAACGAATGCAGAGAAAATTTAAAACTTAGTGTGTTAGTTTGATAAGCCATGTGGAATCTCGTCCCTATATATCACCTGCCCCTATGTCACCTGCCCCTATCTACGCTAACACATACTATAATATCCTCTATTGGAACCAGCCTCTATACATGAGTGGCTATATGGTTCCATAATGCAGGAGCAGGGACTTATGAATAGATATGGAAAAATTTTCGCACTGACTGCTTGTATGGGATTTAGCAATTATGCAATTGCTGCAAGCTTCCAAATACAAGAACAAAATGCAAAAGATTTAGGTACCGCTTATGCTGGTGCAGGCTCATTAGGGGAAGATGCTTCTACTAATTTCTACAACCCTGCGGCATTGACGGAAGTAACAGGTTA